>NZ_JAIZVX010000042.1 GCF_021768455.1 Aquabacterium sp.
CGGCCGTGTAGTCGCTGCCGGCCTTGGCCGTGCCGTCGGCGGTGGCGTAGTTCACCGTCACGGCCGTGCTGCTCGGGTTGCTCAGCGTCACGGTGTAGGTGATGGTGCCCGCTGCTTCGTTCACATCGGCCGGGCCGGTGATGGCCAGGGTCGGGGTCCCATCGTTGTCTTCGATCGCCGCCTGGTTGGAAGCGGTGGCATTGGCCGTGTTGCCGCTGGTGACCGTGGCCTCCAGCTTGATGTATTCCGTCGGCTCCGAGACGGCATCGTCCAACGTCGCCACGCGCACATGGATCTGCGTCTGGCCCGGCGCGAACGTCAATTCGCCCGTGACCGGCGCCCAGACACCGGGCGAGACCTCGTATTCCAGGTCGGCCGTCGTGCCGGTGTCTTCTCCCGCAGTGGCGGCGTCGGCAGGGTCATCACCCGACTTCACGGCCAGCGCGACCTTGACTGGCGTCGTGGAAGCGTTCGTGAGCGTGACCACAAAACCAACCGGCGAACCCTCGACCGCCGGCTCACCAAAGATGACCACATTGGGTCGGTCATCGTCCGGGGTCACATTGGGCGGCACCTCGCCCTGGCCATCATCACGGATGGTGGTCGTGGCCGTGTCCGTACCGAGTTTGCCGCCCACCACGTCGGACAATTTGACCGCATAGGTTTCGCTGCCTTCGTAGACGTCGTCATTGGTGATCGCCACCGTGATCGTCTTGCTGGTTTCGCCGGGCGCGAAGGTGACCGTGCCGGAGCTGGCATCGAAGTCGCTGCCCTCCGTGGCACTGCCGGATTGCGTCGCGTACTTGACCGTGACCGCGGAGGTGCTGGCGTTGCTCAGGGTGACCGTGTAGGTGACCGTGCCGGCGGCCTCGTTCACTTCGGTCGAGCCGGTGATGGACACCACCGGGGTGTCGTCGTCCGGAACCACGCCAGGGGGCACCGTGCCCGTGCCGTCGTCCTTGATCGTGCCCACCGCAGAGCCCACCGCGATTTCCGCGCCGGTACTCGGGTTGCTCAGCACGACATTGAAGGTTTCACTGCCCTCGTAGACGCTGTCGTTGGTGATGGGCACCGAGATGGTCGCCGAGGTTTGCCCTGCCGGGATCGTCACGGTCCCGGTCACGGCGGTGTAGTCGGCACCGGCGGTCGCGCTGCCGTTCGTGGTCGTGTAGGTCACGGTGACCGGCACGGCAGAAGGCTCGCTGAGCGTCACGACAAACTGGGCCGTCCCGGCCGCTTCGTTGACCGTGACAGGCGCAATCGCCACCTGCACCGGCGTGGTCGGTGCGGGCGTGACCACCGTCGCTTCAAACAGGGGCTGGGTGGCGCTGGCGATGGGGGATGCGGGCGGCACCCGTTCCGTGCCATAGCTGAACTCAAGCTGACCGACCGCTTCGGACACACGGTCCACACGCAGGCCCGGCTGGAAGCCGCCCTCTGCGCCGCCGTTCAGCCCCGCCGCCGGGGCTTCGTTCGGATCACCGGCGTCCACCGCCGCAATGACCTTGTCGAGCGGCGTTGCCGGCGGCTTGACCAGCACGGCCTGCCCCTTGCTCGGGGAAATCTGCACGATGCCGTCCTGCTCGGTGAGGATCTGCTCCCCGCCCTGGACCTTGTCCCCTACTTTCAGCGCCTTGAGTTTCCCGTTGGGCAAACGGACATAGGCGGCACCCCAGACAGCAGTGACAGTTCCAGTGGACATGGCAAGAATCGGCATGTGGAAACTTTCTTATATCGGTCGTAAACGCTTTAAGTGTAGGTGGGCAAGGGGGCTGTTCTGCGCCTTGATGCCCCCCGCTCTGGAGGATCTATCTCTACGGAATCAGCCAAAGGTGTGAGTTGCTTCACGGTAAAACGGGTTCACCGTGAATTTTGCACACATGACCTCACGCGGTTTCGCCCATGCGGCAGCGCACCGGGGGAGGCCCGGCGGCTGCGCTAAACGTGGGGAAACGGGCGACACACGCCCAGCAAGCAAGCGAGCGAGGCGCTCAGCGGCCAGCACGCATCAGGATGCGGTCGATGTAGGCCTGCCCGTCGAAGGGCTTGCCCGAACGCTGTGCGGCCCAGACCATCTCGCCCAGGGCCTCCATCACCTCGTGGTGCGCCTCGTGCAGAGATTGGCGCTGGCGCGCCAGACGCTCCACCGCGGCCTTGATGCCGCGGGGCTGGTCGATGCTGACCTGCTCCGTCACGGAGAGGTGCATCGACAGGTGCAGGAAAGGATTGGTGCGGCCGCCCTCGACCGTGTATTGCGCGGCGATGGCGGCGTCCACGTCGGACAGGTCACCGTGGTACTCCGGATGCTCGATCATCCAGTCCACGGCCTGTGACTCCAGGGGCGTCAGCAAGCGATCGGACTGGTGCTTGGCCCAGGCCTCACAGAAAAACCGGCGCACCTGCTCCTGGCTGGGGGAGAACATGCCGGATCAAACGCCCAGCAGTTCCACTTCGAACATCAGCGTGGCGTTCGGCGGGATCACCCCACCGGCACCACGGGCACCGTAACCCAGCTGCGGGGGGATCACCAGCACGCGGGTGCCGCCCACCTTCATGCCCTGCACGCCTTCGTCCCAGCCGCGGATCACGTGACCGGCGCCCAGGGGGAACTTGAACGGGTCGTTGCGGTCCTTGCTGGAGTCGAACTTGGCGCCCTTGACGCCGTTCTCGTAAAGCCAGCCGGTGTAGTGCACCGTGACGTAGGCGCCAGCCTTGGCCTCATCGCCGCTGCCAGCGATGGTGTCGTCGTATTGCAATCCGGATGCGGTGGTCGTGGCCATGATGAAAGAATCGTTAAACTGAAAAGAGCAGCAGTCTAAACCGATTGACCCCTGCACCGGTCCTGGAAAGCAGTACGTCCATGCCGCCAGGCAGCCTTTGTCGCCGCCCTGACCTGCCCCCTCTCACGCCTGCATTCCCCACAGAAGATGAACCCCGCCGACCCCACCTCATCCTCCGTCATCACCCGCCTGCAGTCCCTCACCCAACGCCAGATGCAGGTGTGCGAACTTGTGGTGGAGGGGCTGACGAACAAGGACATTGCCGAACGCCTCGGCATCACGGTCCATACCGTCAAGGTCCACCGCGCCGAGGTCATGCGCCAGATGCAGGTGGACTCG
Source organism: Aquabacterium sp. (assembly GCF_021768455.1). Taxonomy (GTDB): domain Bacteria; phylum Pseudomonadota; class Gammaproteobacteria; order Burkholderiales; family Burkholderiaceae_C; genus Aquabacterium. The sequence continues at coordinate 3,120 of NZ_JAIZVX010000042.1, forward strand.
GTGGCAGAACTGGTCCGCGCGGTGCTCACCCCCAGGCAGACGAAGGACACCTCCAGCCTGATCGACGTGGCGCGCCCCCTTCGCATCATCGTGGTGGAAGACCAGGAACTGCTGCGTCAGCTCATGACCCGCAGCCTCAACCAATACGGGCACCACGCCACTGGCGTCGTCAATGGTCACGAGCTGGCCGCCGAGTGGGCCCGCAGTCCCGCCGACGTGCTGGTGCTCGACGTCGAGCTGGGCACGCAGGAAACCGGCCTGGACCTGGCCGCACGTTTCCGAGCCGAACACGGCTGCGGCGTCATCATCGTGTCGGCACGCGGACGGGTCGACGACCGGGTGGCCGGACTCGACAAGGGCGCCGATGCCTATTTCGTCAAACCCATCAGTTTCAAGGAGCTGAATGCGGCCGTGGTGAACCTGGGTAGGCGCTTGAGGCAGGGTTAACCCCCTCAAACACGGTGCCCTTGCGCAGGGGCGCTACCCACTCGCGGAATTGTCGGCGCGGGGCCCGGGCTGAACAATGGCGCTTCACGGTGCGACCGCACCCGAAGCACTTCAATCTGCCCATGACACCCACCCCCTCCCGCCTTGCGCTGGCCTGCCTCGCCACCCTCGGCCTGATCGGCCTGCCTGCCGTCGGCCTCGCCCAAGACCAAGCCGCCGTCGTACAGCAACTCGACGCCGCCGTGCGCCAGGCCATCGACCACCACCCCGAGGTCACCGCACGGCTCAATGCCCTGCGCGCGGCCGAGAACGAAGCCCGCTACGCCCGTGGCGCCTGGCTGCCTCGCATCGACCTCGAAGCCAGCGTGGGCCGCGACAGCGACCGCATCACCAGCCGCAGCCCGGCATCGCAAAGCCTGAGCCGCAACGGCCTGGCTTTGAGCGCCAGCCAGACCCTGTGGGATGGGCTGGCCACCCGCGACGAGGTGCAGCGACTGGACCACGCCGTCCAGACTCGCTACTTCGAATTCCAGAGCACGGCCGACGACACCGCCCTGGAGGCCGCAAAAGCCTATGTGGACGTGCTGCGCTACCGTGAACTGGTCAAGCTGGCCGAAGACAACTACGTGCAACACAAGTACGTGAGCGACCAGCTGCAGATCAAGAAAAGCGCCGGCGTGGGCCGCGGTGTGGACGTGGAGCAGGCCAACGCCCGCCTTGCCCTGGCCGAATCCAACCTGGCCACCGAGGTGGCCAACCTGCACGACGTCAGCGCCCGCTTCCTGCGCCTGGTCGGTCAGGCTCCCAGCCCGGTGCTGGCACGCCCGACTTCGCTGCAAGGCAACCTGGGCAGCAGCCAGACCGACGTGCTCAGCCAGGCCCTGGCTCGCAGCCCTGCCATCAGCGCCGCAGTGGAAAACCTGCGCGCCGCCCAGGCACAGGCCCAAGGCAAGGAAAGCGCCTACCAGCCCAAGGTCGAGGCGCGCGTGCGCAGCGGCGTGGGCAAGAACTTCGACGGCGTGCAGAACCAGAAGCGCGACACCGCAGCCGAGATCGTGCTGAACTGGAACCTCTACAACGGGGGATCGGACCAGGCCCGCGTCAAGCAGTATGCCGACCTGATCAACCAGGCCGCCGACCTGCGCGACAAGGCCTGCCGCGACGTGCGGCAGACCACGGCCATCGCCCACAACGACATCGCGAAGCTGACCACCCAGCTCGGCGCGCTCGACCGCAACGTCCTGGCGATCGCCAAGGCCCGTGACGCCTACCGCCAGCAGTTCGACATCGGCCAGCGCAGCCTGCTCGATCTGTTGAACGCCGAAAACGAGCTCTACACGGCCAAACGCGCCTACGCCAACGCCGAATACGACCTGCAACTGGCCTACGCCCGCACCCAGGCTGCCCGCAACACCCTGACGGCCAACCTGGGCCTGTCGCGCAACGACGACGCCAACGCCGACCTGGTCAAGGACTGGCAGGCCGCCGACGACGCCGCACAGCGTTGCCCGGTCACCACGGTCGAGGTCGTGGCCACCAGCCGCGACGAACTCGATGCCCGCGCCCGCAAGCTTGCTGCGCCCGCAGTGGCCGCCCCGGTGGCTGCCGCGCCCGCTGCCGCCACGCCCCTGGCGCCGCAGGCCGATGCCGCAGCCGCCGAGACCGTTGCCCAGCGCCTGCGCGACTGGGCTTCTGCCTGGATGTCGAAGGACGCCGATCGCTACCTCACCTTCTACGCCAAGGAATTTGCGCCCGTGCGCTCGACCTCTGCGAAGTGGATCACCGAGCGCCGCCGACTGGTCACCAAGCCAGGCCCGATCGAGGTCAAGCTGGGCGACGTCAAGGCTGTGCCCCAGGGCGACAGCGTGGTCACCAGCTTCGAGCAAAACTACACCTCGGCCAACTTCAAGGACAAGACCCTCAAGGTGCTGACCTGGAAGCAGCAGGCCGGCCAGTGGGTGATCGTGAAAGAAAGCAACCGCTGAGCCCCGGCAGCCTCGGCTGCCTTGATCCCTCTTGCCGACACCCAAGCGCCCCGCTCACCCCGGGGCGCTTTGCCATGGGAAGGCGTCAGGCCGATGACACCCCCGCCAGGTGGGTGCCCACCCCCTTGATGCAGGGCGAATGCCATTTGCCCTTCACGCCAAGATGGCCTACAAAGGGGGATGTCTTCAAACTTCCGCCCCACGGGTGACACGACGCGGCTCCGCCAGCACTTTGGCGTGAACCTCCCGAACGACATGCATTGGCCCGAGGAGACCTGGCCGGTCGACCTCGCGCCGGTGATCCGGCGGGCCGAAGGGGCGCCGGGGAGCAGGGAGCTCTTCCTCGGCCAATTCGGGCTGCTGCCCTTCTGGGCCAAGGACCCAACCCAGGCCAAGCGGACCTTCAACGCGCGGGCCGAGACCGCCGACGAGAAAAGCGCCTTCCGGGATGCCTGGCGACGAGGCCAGCGCTGCCTGATCCCGGCCGACTGGGTCTACGAGCCCTGCTACGAAACCGGCCGCCCGGTGCGATGGCGCGTGGCGCGCGCCGACGGGGCGCCGATGACCATTGCCGGCCTCTGGAGCCGCTGGTGGACGGCCCATGGCGCCGAGGTCCTGTCCTTTGCCATGCTCACGGTCAGCGCCGAAGGGCATCAGGTGATGCAGCGCTTCCAGAAGCCCGAAGACGACCGGCGCATGGTGGTCGTGCTGGACGACAGCCAGCAGGACGCCTGGCTGGACTGCCCCCCTGACCAGATGAAGGCGATGCTGCAGCCCTGCCCCGCCGACTGGCTGATCGCCGAAGAAGCCCCCATGGTGGCCCGCCAACGCGCCTGATCACCTTGTGGCCAGGCGTTTCCCGATAGGATGGAGCGGTCTTTTCACCACACGCACGCCGCAACCATGAGCGACTTCCCCCAAGACATCTACACCGAGCCCCGCGCCGACGTGGACACCCTGGCCAACCTGGGTCCGCTGCGTGGTCTGGCCGGCATCTGGCAAGGCACCCGCGGCCTGGACGTCAAGCCCAAGGCCGAAGGCGCCAAAAAACAGGCTTACGTCGAACGCATCGAACTCCAGCCCATCGACCCGCAAACCAACGGCCCCCAGCTGCTCTACGGGCTGCGCTACCACACCCACGTCACCAAGCCCGAGCAGGTCAAGACCTACCACGACCAGGTCGGCTACTGGCTTTGGGAACCGGCCACCGGCACGGTGATCCACACATTGACCATCCCACGCGGGCAGACCGTGCTGGCCATGGGACAGACCACGGCCGACGCCAAGACCTTCAGCCTGCGCGCCACCCGCGAGGCAGGCCAGATCAGCGACATCCCCTTCCTGGCCCACGCCTTCAAGACGGTCGAGTTCACCATCGACGTGACCATCAATGACGACGGCACCTGGTCCTACGACGAAGACACGGTGCTGGACATCCAGGGGCAGAGCGAGCTCTTCCACCACCGTGACCGCAACACGCTCACGAAACTGGCGGAGCCCACACCCAATCCGCTGGCAGGCCAGCAAGGTTGACGCCACTCGCCTCCCCACATGGCTACAGGCGTGGGTGACTTCGAACACGGAAGCGCCCTCCTCACGCTGAGGCGCCATCGACACGCGGTGAGCCGCCAAAAAGCTCGCGCTCACCTGCCCGATGGCCGAGGGCCACACCCTCACAATTCATCCGCTGAAACTGGCTTTTGTCGGCTGCCTGTCCTATCGGACCTCGGGCTTGCATCGCCGCGCCCTACGGCATCAACGAGGTCGAGACTCGGCTGAGCCCCCATGTGCGCCATGCGGAGGACCCGCTGATCGCGCGGGGAAAGGCGGGGGAATTGGACTGAGCGCTGCGCAACTCCAGCCACAAACAGCGGACCAACACACGCGGACGGGGTGCAATCGGGCAAATAAGCGGGTTTTCGCAAACTCCATTTTGCTTCAGCGCCGAATCCCGACGGCTGGTCTTTGACTGCGCTCAAAAGCTGCGCCATTGCGCACCCGAGGCTATCAATTTTGATAGTTACCTCGTGAAACAAAACTCCATAGAGTCAATCATGTCTTTCCCTTATTCGGGGGGTTTTGTGATCATTTGTGAGCGCGGTCAAACCAATGCGTGGGGCTTCACGGCTGAGCCAAAGCCGCGATGTGAGGCAGTCGAAGCATGAGCGTGGCCATCGTCAGACGCGCGCCATGGCGCTTCCACCTCCAGAGGGCATGGACGACGGGGCTGGGACATCTGTCCGTTGGGCACAAACTCCTGCTGATTTACCTCCTGGACCTGTGTGCAGTCGCCTTTGTCAGCAGTGTGCTGGTCAGAGAAAAGTACATCGCCATCGACTTTTCACGCAAAGAGTCACAGGGGGTTGAATACGTGAGAGAGCTGCGCCCAGCCCTCATGGAACTTGCCGAGGCTCAATCCTCGCAAGCCGGTTTGGCGGCGCTGCCCAACAGGGTGAACAAGGCCGAAGAAAGGCATGGCGAGGGCATGTCCAGCGCCACGCTGGCTGGGGACTGGGCTCAACACTTGGCCAGTCTTCAGATTGGCACCAGCGAAGGCCGGATGAAACTCCTCGATGAAGGGCTGGACCTGGTCACGCTGGTCGTCAACCAGTCGAACCTCATCCTGGATCCGGAGCTCGACAGCTACTACACCATGTCCATGGTCATGCTGCGCTACCCGCAGTTGCTGCAACTGGCCTGCGAAGTCCGGCTGCGTTTGCACGATGCGTCCAGCAAAGCCTCCGGCGTCATGCAATCTCAGTTGCTGGTCTTGAGCGGTCAACTGAACGCCTTGATGAAAGGCATCGACCAGGATCGCATTCAGACTGCGGTAGCCCATGGGCACCCCGTCAGCACACAGGCTGAAGCGGATCTGAACAGGCTCAAACAATCGCTCGCCGACATGCAGCAAAAAGTCGAGAGAGCAGCCTCTGGCCTGCCCGTCTCGACCGCTGAAGCCGACTCGCTCCACCAAAGCCTGCTGTCAGACCTGAATACCGCCTGGACCAGTTGGGAGCACCACCTCGAGGCCATGCTGACAGCGCGAATCCACGGGCATTTCGTTCGGATGGCAGAACACCTGGGAACCGCCCTCGCACTTCAGGCCTTGATCCTCGGCGCTGTCTACCTTGTCGCTCGCCGCATCACCGTCCCGCTGGGAAAACTCTCTGCGGTGGCAGACAACGTGAGCAAGACCGGCGACCACAGCCTTCACCTCACCTGGGACAGCCACGACGAGATCGGCCGACTGGTGCGTGCCTTCAATCACATGCTCGATGAGCTGGCTCGGCAACGGCACACGCAGCAGGAAATGGCAGCCAGCGCACGGGCTGCAGCCGCACAACAGGAACTGCTTGACCAGACCCCGGTTGCCTTGCTCGTGACATCGGTGCCCGACCAGCATGTCCTCCATGCGAACTCGACTGCCAGAAAGTGGCTGGGCCAAGTCAGCGGAGATCCATGGTTGCACGGCATGAGCCCCGACACACGACAGCGCTTCTTTCAAACGCTGGCAGACACAGGTCAGGTTCGGGAATTCGAGGTCTTGTGGCGCGACCGGGGCGTGCAGCGCTGGGTCCTGCTTTCGGCCCACCGATTGCAATACCAGGGTCGTGACGCGGTGTTGACGACCTTCACGCCGATCGAGCGAATGAAGACGGCTGAGACAAGACTGGAGCTCTGGGCCAAGGTCTTTGAGGCCTCGTCTGAAGGCATTGCCCTGCTGGACATCCACCGAAGGGTGCTGTCCGCCAACCAGGCCCTGTGCCACGCAGGCGCCATCACCAACGACGGAGTACCGAGCCTTGACTCGGTCCGACTCGATGGCCGTGCGGTCACAGAGGTCGAATCCCTCTGGAACGAAGCCGCGCGGCGCGGTTGGTGGCGAGGTGAAGTGGAAATCCAGCACCTCGACGGCAAGTTGCTGCCAGCCTGGGCGGTCCTCACCGCGGTTCGCACCGCAGGCGGCAAGGAAATCAGTCACTACATCTTCACTTGCCTCGACATCAGTGACCGCAAATCAGCGGAAGCGCATGTGCATTACCTGGCTCACCACGACGTGCTCACGGGGCTTCCCAACCGAGCGCTGGCCGAGCAGCGACTCCACGAAGCCACGGCAAAGGCCACACTGGCCCGTCAGCAAGCCGCGGTGCTGTTTGTGGACCTCGATCGCTTCAAGAACATCAACGATTCCCTGGGACACCACATCGGCGATGAAGTCTTGCGCATGGTGGCGCAACGGCTCTGCGACGCCGTTCGCAACAACGACACCGTCAGCAGGTTCGGGGGTGACGAATTCGTGATTCTGCTCAATGGCATTGCAGGCACCACGGAAGCGCAGCTGACCGCGCAGCGGGTCATGGAAGCGCTCAGAAGGCCCTACGACGTCAACGCGATGGAGCTGAACGTTTCCTGCAGCGTGGGCATCGCCCTCTTTCCAGAGGACGGCACCACCATGACCGAACTGATGCGCAATGCCGACGCCGCCATGTACAACGCGAAGGCGCAAGGACGCGACACCGCATCCTTCTTCACGCGTGACCTGAATCACCGCGCGCAATCAAGACTGGACCAGGAACAGCAACTGCGCAATGCGGTGACACGGGCCGAATTTCAGCTGGTCTATCAGCCCCAAGTCGATGCCCACAACGGCCACTTGCTGGGCGTGGAGGCCTTGCTGCGCTGGACTTCGCCAAAACTGGGCGTCGTTTCACCGGCCGAGTTCATCCCCCTTGCCGAGGAGTCAGGCCTGATCATCCCGATTGGCGAATGGGTGATCGACGAAGCATGCAGGCGCATGGCGGACTGGCGGCAGCACGGCGTTCCCGTGCCTCGGATCGCCATCAATCTCTCTGCGGTTCAGCTCGGCAGCGAAGCGCTCGTGCCCGCGCTCGAGCTCGCACTGCAAGAGCATGCCCTCCCCCCGAGTTGCCTTGAACTCGAGCTGACCGAGTCCACCCTCATGGAGCACGCGTCCGACCGCCTGGCACAACTCACGCGCCTCAAGTCCCTTGGCGTCCACTTGTCGATTGACGACTTCGGAACCGGCTATTCCAGCCTCAGCTACCTCAGTCGCCTGCCCATGGACAAGCTCAAGATCGACCGGTCTCTGGTGAAGGACATGCTCCACGCCCAGAAAGACCGGGTGATCACCGACGCCGTGATCGCCCTCGCACACCGCCTCGACATGGCTGTGGTCGCCGAAGGAGTCGAGACCGCCGAATTGCTTGAAGCCCTGAGCGAAGCCGGGTGCGACGCCATCCAGGGCTACTACACCGGACGCCCCATGTCCGCTCCTGCACTCATGGACTGGCTCCAGGCGCGTGCAAGTGCGCTGTCCAGCCCAAACCAACAACACGGCAAGGTCCCCTTGAACGCCTGATCACCATGAACACCACCATGCTGCCCCACGTCATGCATTCCCAAGCCACCGCGCCCAGCGCCCCCTTGCGCCCCCCCGACGACGCCTACTTTCGCCATCACGGCGTCTGGGCGCCTGGGGTCAGGCTCTTCCGGCGGCTGGGATTTCGGGTCAAGGCCGGCTTGATCTCACTGGTGCTGCTTTTGCCTCTGGTGTTGCTCGCTGGCGCCTTGTGGCACACCAAACAAGCATCGATCGAATTCACGCGCAAGGAGCAACTGGGCGCCGCCGCCATGCAGGACTTTGCCCGCTTCCTGCACGCGCTCACCCAGGTCCGCAACGCCGTGCGTGCAGGCATGGGCAACAAGCTCGACACGCACACTGATCTGGAAGCGGCCCAGAAAGCTGCCGGCGACGCCTTGGCCGCCATGCTGGAGCACCTGCAGCAAAGCCACGACCCCATGGGGCTGAGTGCCAGCGTCAACAACCTGGAAGCGGCGTGGCGCAAGGCATGCACGGTCAAGGGTGGCGTCGACCAGGCAGGTCGCACCGTCTTCGGTCCGGTCGTCGGCAGCGCCCAGGAAGTGATGGTGCGACTCGGCGACGACTCGAACCTGGTACTGGACCCCGAAGTCGCCAGCTACTACCTGATCAACGCCATGGTCCTGACCATGCCCAACGCCATCGAACGCGTCGGCCAGGTCTGGGGCTGGAGCACCTACGCCGAATCCCGCGGCCCACTGGAAGCCCACGACCAGGGACGGCTCATTGCCTGGCTGTCGCAGTCGCAGGGCGATGTGCGAGACCTGCGCACCTACATTGGCCGGGCAGCCAAGGCTGACCCGTCTGTGGGCTCTCGCATCAACCTGTCGGCACTCGACGCCGCCGAGGCCTTCCTCAAGCACGTGCAAACCACCACCGTCGACAGCAACCCCGTCGAACCAGCGGTGCTTTACGCAGAAGGGAAAGCGGCCGTGGAGGGCATGAACCAGCTCTACGACCAGACCTTGCCCTTGATTGGAGAACTGCTGACAGCTCGGGTGAAAGAGGATCAACGACAGGTCTGGATTTTCTCCCTTGTGGTCGGCCTCTCCGTGATGCTCGGGCTCTACATGTTCTATGCCTTTTACCTCGTGATGCGCGGAGGCCTGCTGGAGGTCGAGCGTCACCTGGACGGCATGGCCGGCGGCGACCTGACCACCCATCCCGCCCCCTGGGGCACAGACGAGGTGGCACGCCTGATGAACAGCCTGGGGCGCATGCAACACGCCTGGCGAGGCATCGTCGGGCAGGTGCGGGAGACCTCGGATGTCCTGGTCGTGGCCGGGGGGCAACTTCGCGAAGCCGCGACAGATCTGGCCGCGCGAACCGAACAATCGGCCAGCAACCTCGAGCGCAGCGCCAGTGCACTGGAGCAGACCGGTGTGACCGCCAAAGAGACCGCGGAGAAAGTGGCCATCGCCTCCGACATTGCTTCCCGCAATGCAGACACGGCGCGCAGTGCAGGCACAGCGGTCGGCGAACTGGTGAGCACCATGGAGCAGATCCAGAACTCGTCCCAGCGAATTGGTCAGATCATCGGCACGATCGACCGCATCGCCTTCCAGACCAATTTGCTGTCTCTCAACGCGGCGGTCGAAGCGGCCCGAGCAGGGCAGCATGGGCGAGGGTTTGGCGTTGTGGCCACCGAGATCCGGGCGCTGGCGGGCCTCTGCGCCAACGCTGCCAGAGAAATCAAGACGCTCGTGTCCGGCAGCGTGACGCAGGTGAACATGGGCACGCAAACCGTGCAACAGGCCAGCGACACCATCCTCACCCTGGTCAAAGAAGTGGCACAGATCAACGGTCTCTTGTCGGAAGTGGCCGTGGCCGCACGCGAACAAAGCCAGGGGGTGGCAGCCGTCGGCCAGGCTGTGCATGAAATCGACAGCATCACGCACCAGAACGCTCGGCTGGCAGACAACACGCGTGATGCCGCCGCAGCACTGGAAGCCCAATCCCTCGAACTGGCTGAAAACTTCCACCGTTTCAAAGTTTCGTCGGTCTGACCACTCGCTTGCAGACCCTTTCCCTCTCACTGACCATGAAAGCGAGACCATGTCCCTCCAACGTCAACTGAGCCTGTCCACCCGACTGGCCCTGGGTTTTGGCATCGCCACCCTGCTTTGCGCTGCCTGCGCCGCGATCGGCATCGTTCAACTGGACGAGCAGGCTCGTCGCCTTGACACACTGGCCCACAACCGCATCGACAAGATCAACCAGCTGGCCGAGCTCAAAGGCAACTTTGCCGAGGCCGCACGGGCCACCCGCGACTACCTCTTCGACCCGGATGGCCCTGCCCGCCAGAATGAACTGGCCACCCTGCGGAACCTGAAAGCGCGCAACGATGAGCTGCTCGCGCAGATGGACAAAAGCATGAAGCTGCCGCGCTCTCGCGAACTGCTGGATGCCGTCACCAAGGCCCGAAAGGACTACATCGCAACCTCCAACAAAATCATGGAACTGGCCGGTAGCAACCGGGTGATCGAAGCCCGGTTTCTGCTCTATGGCGAATACCGCAACGAACAGCGCAGCCTGTTCCAGTCGGTGGATCAACTGGTGAGCTACCAGCATGACCTGGCCGTGCACTCGGCAGAAGAAGGGCAGGCCCAGGCAGAGGAAGCCAGGTTCGCACTGATCAGCTTTGCCACACTGGCACTGTTGGCATCGGTGGGGGTCGGGTTCGCGCTCGCCCGCTCGGTGTCCCGAGCTCTGGGTGCGGAACCTTGGGAGGTGTCCGACGTGGTGTCACGCGTTGCATCGGGCGACCTGAGCTCGCCCATCCGATTGCGCAATGGCGACCAGGCCAGCACCATGGCGGCGGTCAAACGGATGCAGTTTGCCTTGCAAAAGACCGTGGGACAGGTGATGTCGTCGGCAGAGTCGGTGGCAGGCGCCAGCAGCCAGATCGCGCAAGGCAACAATGACCTGAGCCAACGCACACAGGAACAGGCTGCGGCACTGCAACAAACGGCCGCCGCGATGGAAACCATGCACCGGACCGTCCGCGGCAACACCGCCACGGCGGACGAAGCCAATCAACTGGCGGGTGAAGCGTCCAACTTGGCAGGACGAGGCGGGCAGGTCATCGGGGAGTTCGTGCAGACCATCCAGGCGATGAGCCACAACGCGAACCGCATCGGCGAGATCACCTCCCTGATTGACGCCCTCGCCTTTCAGACCAACATCCTGGCCTTGAACGCCGCGGTGGAGGCCGCTCGGGCTGGAGAACAAGGCCGAGGCTTTGCGGTGGTGGCAGGCGAGGTTCGATCACTGGCACAGCGCTCGGCAGAGGCCGCCAAACAGATCACCGACGTGATTGCGGCCAGCACCGCACAGGTGGAGCAAAGCTCTGTGCAGGTGATGAAGGCACAGGTGATGTTCGACGAAATCAGTTCGGCGGTGGCGTCCTTGCGATCCAAGGTCAGCGACATCCACCTGGCCACCAAGGCGCAATATGGGGACATCAGCGATGTCGGATTGGCGGTGAACCAGTTGGACATGGCCACCCAGCAGAACGCCACACTGGTGGAGGAAAGCGCCGCCGCCGCCGACAGCCTCAAGCATCAGGCAGGCCGGTTGCTGGAATCCGTCGCCCTGTTTCGGCTGGACGGGGGGCTTGCCCAGTCGCGCCTTTCTTGAGAGCATCACGCGCGGCAGGGATGCCGCGCCAAAAACTGGTGTTGGCCCAACAAAATCAGTTGGGCCAATTCCACAGGAGCGACAGCAGCTTGCCTGAGCTTGCGCAGAAGAAATACTTCATGCTCTCGTCGAGCGGTGCAAGGCGCTCGCCATCTGAGAGCTGGTAGTGCGGCCCATCGAGGCAGATCTGCTCGAGCTCATTCAGCGCAGACACGCGGAAGACAGGCACCATGGCGCCATCTTCCAGTTTGCCGAACAACGCTTCGATCTTCATCGAGCCTCCATTTGTTACCTACAGAAACAATCCGAGCTTAGGGCACCCCCTCATGGCACACAAGCCCGCAACAGGGTTTTCCCTTATTTTTGATAGGGTGAGCCCTTTCAGTTCAGCACCCCGCCATGCACTCCGACCAGGCCCATGGCCACCGCAATGGCCACCGCATGGCTTCGGTTGCTGGCATTGAGCTTCAGGATCACACGCTGGATGTGGAAGTTCACGGTGTGCTCGGAAATGTGCAGCAGCATCGCCGTCTCGCTGGCGGTCTTGCCCCGGGCAGCCCAATGCAGGCATTCGAGTTCCCGATCGCTCAGGCTTGGCACCTGGCTGCTCACAAATCGCCGAGCGAGGATGGGCAAGATGACATGGTGAACCAGCGCCACGAAGGGAGCGAAGTCATTGCCCAACTGTCGGGCCATGAACGCCCGAGGTGACTCATCAGGGTTGTTGGCACGCGCAAGCCCCAGGATGGCCTTGGACGTCGGTTGGATGCTGACCAGGCTGAACCCAGAACCCAAGGGGCATCGACAACCGTGCGGCCACACCAATGGCAAGCCAGGCGGCAGGCCGCTTGCCATGAGCGCGTCGCTGAGTTGCCACACCTGGTCTGCAAATTCTGTGGTGGCATCGGCCCCGAAGACCTCTGCCGCCCCGGAACGCGCCAGCGGATGGTTGCTGAACGTGTAGCGCTGCGGATGACCAAGGGTGCGGCAGTCCTCCACCTGGAGGAACCAGGAGGAAAGCCCCAGCGATGCAATCACCAGATTGAGGTGCGCGTGCACCTCGGACAGGGACCGCGCCTGGGCCAGGTCACCTACGCCGTGAACCGCTGCCATGGTCGGCATCAACGGTTGTGCGGTCACGCCCTCATCCTGAACGTCCGCACCGCCAGTGCGCAAAATGCTGAGGTAACTGTTCATCGCGTCGCCCCAACCTTCATCTGGTCCAAGGCCTGGGCGCCATTCGGCCATGGCCAACCGCGCAGCGACGACATCACAAAGTTTCTCGAATGTTGGAGTTTCATACCGCTACCCCATCGCGAACCACGCAGCGCTGCATTCGATCAACGCGCATGGACTTCCCTAAACATGGGCGTCCCGTCGTGGTCATTTTGGCCACCCGGAACATAACGTTTTCCCTGATACCCGAAAGTCTATGTGAACCAAGCAAATGGCACTGTGTCAATCCTCAGCAAGCCGAGAACTCATACCTTTACACTTGATACACATCAACAATCATCCACCAAACATCCAGTCTGACGCCCTAACGCCCCCTCAAACGAGGGATCGACCATTTGGATGAACAGGGAGGGCGCTCATCGCTCAGCGGAAATGGAGTTTTGTATACAAAATGATTTTTTGTATACATTTTGGAATTTCAAACACCAACCGGGATCGGCGGTGAATATCTGAACAGAGCCCAGATTGAATGCCCGGCCATTGAATTCATCTCGGCACATATCAAGCGAGACACAAATGGCATCCGGGAACTGCGATCAAGCCAAGGCACCCGCCTCCTCTTGATACCGCCCATCGTCGGGTAACACCCGCACCGAACTGTCTTGCCCCCAGCGGGCCAACAAGCGCACAAAAGCCTGCTGGTGGGCCGCCACCAGGCGATCCTCTCGGAGGAGATGGCTCAGTTGCACATGTCGCAGGCGACGAGGTGCCAGAAGGGGCAAGGCCGTCTGACCCACGCCAAAGTCGCGCAAGGCCAAGCCACAGCCGGTCTTGGCAACCACACCATCCAGCGCCTCCATGGCCTTCACCAGGGTGCGTGTGTCTGGCGTGTCCGTCAATTCCAGTACCAGGCGACACGCAAGCTCGGGGCGATGTGTCAGCAACGTGAGCAAGCGCCTGCCAAACATCGGACTCAGTGCAGACTGGCGGGAGACCTCCACGGCGATCACCCCATCCATGCGGGTTGCCGCTTCCAACGCGATTTCCACCGCTTTCAGGTCCAGCTCGGCACTCCGGCCACAACGGAGCGCTGCTGGCATGAACACATGTCGTGCGAGCTTTGTGCCATCGGGCAGGATGAGCTGAAGGCTGCCATGGCGATGGGCCAGCTGTGCCTCCATGTCCAGAACATCGACAAAATCCAGCGTCAGGTGCCCGGTGGCAAGTGCCGTTTCGATCACGTGGCGCCATTGCGCGACGGCGGTGATGGTCTGGCTGCCATCATGGGTCGCTACGGCAGCCTGCCCTCGGCCATCGTGAGATTGCATCACCATCGCGTCCACCCGGGCCAGCACCTGCGACACGGTCTCACCATGCGCATAGGTCGCGCCCCCCATCCACGCCACCGGAGTGACGTCGCTCAACCCATCGTCGGCCAACTGGGCAATTGCCAAGGCCATGCCCTGAAGGCTGGTGCGAAGCCGGTCCACATCCGCACCAGGCCAGAGCAAACCGAAATCGGCGCCATTCAGACGTGCCAAGACAAAATCGTCCGCATCGTGATGCAGCAGCAGATGCGCCCTGATGGTGGAGGCCACCGCAACAAGCAGTTCATCGGTTCGCTGGCGCCCCAGGCGTTGGTTCAGGCCTTCCAGGTCGTGCACCCGGATGATGCTGACGCCGCCATTCGCGTGGCGCGTCTGCAGCTGGCTCTCCAGCAACCACATGAAGTGCTGACGACTGGTGGCCAGCGTCAATTCGTCGTGGTTGAGTTGCTTGCGAAGGTCTCCGACGGCCCGCTCCCGCTCATGCAGATGCTGCTTCACGCGCTCGACCACCACATTCAAGGCACGAGAGATTGGAACCCACTCCCGAATCCCGGGCTGGGGGTGAAGCTGAAATTGCCACTCCCCCAGCGCCCGGATCTGCTCAAGAAAGACCTGACCAGGTCGACAGACCCAGACCTTGATGCGCCACGCGGCGATCAGGGTCAACAACAAGGCAAGGCCGTGAACGATGGCCAACTGAACAATGCCGTGTCGTGCATCGCCCTCGGCTGCGGCGGCCACCACCGCTGCCGCCGCCCCAAACATCAGAGCCTGAATGGCAACGATGAGACCCAGGATCACATGCAAGGCTGACATCCAACCGTACTCCCCAACCGTTCGTCATCAATGTGCGAGCGAGATGCACGCGATCACAATGTCTGCACCGTCATGAGCTCGCCAAAATCGGTGCAGGCATCCTCGCTCGCGAGGTAGTCGTTCAAGCCCAGCGCGCTCACAAGTGCCTTGTCCACCGACTGCAGCGTCTGAGAAAGGCTGTCGCCATAAGAAGCGCCCGCCGCCAGGCTGGTCGCCAGGATCAACACGGCACTCAACGTGTGAGCCTGCTCGTTTGCACCTGGCGTGCCCGCCATGTGGGCGATCGCGGTGACCACGGTTTCAGGAAGCCCCAGCCGGTCAACCCAGATGGCACTGACCTCCGGGTGGCTGGTTCCAAACAGCGAAATCTCCTGCTCTGCCAGATCACGCCCCCACAGGGAAGCCACGCTGGAGAAGCCGAACAGCGCCTCTTCTGGATGGCATTGACACAGGATCAGGTGTCCCACGCCCTGTAGCAGCCCGGCGCTGTAGGCATCGTCTGGCGGCAGTCCCATGCGCTGGGCGAGTTGCCGAGCCGACGTCGCCGTGAGCACCGAAGCCAGCCAGAAGTGCCGAAGATTGACAGCGGGCACCTGGGTGAAGGCTGCATGCACGCCGCAAGCCACCACGAGCGTCTGCAGTGACTTCAACCCGACCAGTGACACCGCATCACTCACCGACGACACCGATCGACGACCGCCGAAGAAGGACGAATTGGCCAACCTCAGCAAACGCGAACTCAACACGGGATCCAGTTCGAGTTCCTGTGCAACGTCATTCAGGCTGGCGTCCTGGCGTCGAATGGTGGTGAGCACCCGCTCCACCACTTTGGGCACGGCTGGCAAGCTGATGCGACCTGCCAGAACATCTTCGATGAAATTCATGGTTTTTCTCCTGCAAACGATCGCTCAACGGACATCCATCTGGCCACTGAGTGCTTGACCCAGTGCGCTCTTCTCGCTGTTCCACAGCACCGTATCGAGGCGCTTGAGCACGGCCCCCTGGTGGCGAACTTCAATGGCCAGATCACGGTTGGCAACATGGCAAAGCTCCACCTGCCTGGCCAGTTCCCCCATGGCAGCGATGGCATGACGAAGGTCCGCATTCATGGCAGCCTGATCGGGCAGATGCCTGACCACGTCGTCCACACCACTGCGGGTGCTGGCGGACTCCTTGAGCCCCGTCGCGACACCGGCGGCCAGTTCGCCCAGGATCGGCACCACGTCGCGAACCTGTCCAACGGCCTGCGTCGTGCGATCGAGGGACTCGCGCTGTGCGCCGACCACTTCCGCCAACTGCACGCTGGACAGCGCTGCCTGCTGGACGTGTGGCGTGAGATCGGTGATCTGTTGAACCACGGCATTCAGGCGCTCCTGAGATTGCCGGTGCTGTTCGAGCATCTCTGCCATCAGTGTGGCCAGATAGCGTTCGGTGATCTCGACATTGGCGTTGGTCTGGGACTTCTCGGCCAGGGACAGCACCTCTTCGCGAATGTTGTCGACCAGGTTCGCGACCGTCTTGTTCACGATCACGGCCTGAAATCCGAGCATGATCGAACCGACCAGGCCGAACATGGACGCTGAGAAGGCCGTGCCCATGGCACTCAATGGCTTCTGCAGCCCGCCCACGATGCGGCTGAACTCCGACTCCATGCCGCCCCCACTGCCACTCCCACCGAGCGACTGCGCAATGCTGCCGATGAGGTCTCCGGTGGCCATCAGTGTTTCGAGCAGACCAATGAAGGTGCCAAGCAATCCCAGCCCCACCATCAGGCCCACCAGGAAGTTGGAGAGTTCCTGCTTTTTGTGGAAGTACTGCTCGAGCGCCTCCAGTTCAGGCTCCATGGCCGCAGACTGCACGTACACCTGATGCCCCAGGCCCATTTTTTCGAGCCGCTCAAGCATCCCTTGCACAAAGGCGACGGGGCCCAGGCTGGGATGCGGCTCGGAGCCCCACGTCCCCTTGCGCAACCATTCCAGGCCGGCGAAGAAGACACGGTCCTCCTTGTAGGCGCTGCGCACATGGCCAAACATGGCCGATGCGCCCCAAACGGACACGGCCAAGATCACACCGTTGAGCCCTGGGTTGGAAATGAAAGAATGGCTGACGAAATGCCAGGCGCCTGCGCAACCGAGCGCCACAGCCAGCAAGGGCATCCAGATGATGAATGCGTAGCGGTGACTCAGGCGCAGAGGCTTGCGAGGCATGGCCACAGCGGGCTGCGAGGCCGGAGCAGCCTCCAGCGTGTTGAGGGTAGATGCAGCGACGTTCATTTGCGATCTCGGAAAGCGTTGGCAGACAAGGCGCGTACAGGCGACAGGAGGTATTGCAGGACGGTGCGCTGCCCGGTGACAGCATCGGCACTCACCGTCATGCCAGGCGTCAGCATCTGTCCGAAAGCCTTGACGCTGGCTGGGTCCACGGTGATGCCCACTCGAAAGTAGCGCTCACCGCGTTCGTCGATCAGCGAGTCCGCACTGATCTCGCTGACGCGGCCACTGAGGGTGCCGTAAACCGTGTAATCGAATGCCGCGACCTTCACGTGCGCGGTCTGCCCGACCTGCAAGGCCCCCCGCTCGCTGGGTGAGACCCGCGTGTCCAGCACCGTGACATCGTCTGAAGGGGTCAACTCCATCAAGGTGTCACCAGGCTTGACCACACCGCCCACGGTGTTGAAGAGGAGCTTGTTGACGGTCCCGGCGACGGGAGCCTGGACCACCGTGCGGCGAACACGATCGTTGTCCGCACCGATTTCCTGCTGAACGCGTTGCAACTCCACCCTGGCATCGGCCAGCAGGGTGCTTGCCTCACTGCGGAAAAGCGCTCGGGACTCGGCCAACCTCGCCTGCAACTCCTCTGCCGCCGCACGCAGGCGCGGCGCCGCGCTTTCTGCTTCTCGGATCTGGGTCGTCAGCCGCTCAACCCGGGCTCTGGCGTCCAATAACTCCAGTTGGGAAGCAGCGTTCTTGGCCAGCATGGCCGTGACCAGGGCCAGTTGCTGACGGGCGACCTCCAGCTCACTGCTCAAACCTTTTCGGCGTGCTTCCTGCTCATTGGCTTCCTGACGCTTTTGCGCGATCTGTTCTTCGATCACGCGCAATGACTGCTGCAGCTTGGCCTGTCGGGCGGAAAAGGCATCGCTCTGGTTTCGCATCTCGGTGCCTTCCCCCGCCAGTTCGGCCGGCATCACGAGTCGCGTGTTGCCCTCGGCTTCCGCCTGAAGGCGGGCCACACGCGCCTTCAGGCCATCCAGCCGAGCCTGTTTTTCTCCGCGGCTTGAATTGGCCTGAAGGTCAGACACCGCCATGAGGCTTTGTCCTTTACCGACCACGTCGCCCTCTCTGACAAACACCTTGGCCACGATGCCACCTTCAAGGTGTTGCACCAGCTGCTGGCGGCCGGATGGCACCACTCGCCCGGTCGTGCGAACGACCATGTCTACCCGTGCAAAGGCCAGCCACGTCACCAGCCCGACGGTCACCAACGCCCCGGTGTACACCAGCCATCTGGGTCGCTTCAAAACCCGCTGCGCACCCAGCCCACTGTCGAAATGCTGGGCCAGCAAAGTCCATGTCTTGTGATTCAGTGCGGCGTCCATCATTGCTCCGTGATCAATACCTTGACTTGCGCCTGTTCGGGAGAAGCGCTCGAATCGATGCGAACCTTGATGTGATCGGGTGCATAGCCCAGCTCCAGCATCTGGTTGCGAACCGCCATCACGCGCAAGTAAGCTGCGCGCTGGCTTTCCGTGGCAAACATGAGCGGCCCTGACGCGACAAGCTCGATGTACCGAGACCGTGGCGCTTTGCTGGACGGCCCCACCGCAGCGCGCAGCTGCTCGGCGGCAGATGCGTCAAGGGTCAATGCGCCCTCCGCGTAGTCGAGTTCCAGGAAGTTGCTTTGCGTCTGCAGGGTTGATGCGGCTTTCGGCTTTTCGTTGCCTGCCACCGCAATGCGCGTCTGCCCGCGCAATCGGGTCGGCTCCTGCTCGACGGCAGCGCCCTGCCCTGCGGCAGCCGCCGAGGCTGTCGCAGCCGCCGCCTTGGCCTCGTGCTCCTGAATCAGCCGCTGCGCCATCTTGTGCCCCATCATCTGAGCGGCAAAAGACAGTGAAATGGCGAGAACAACCACCACAAAAATCATGGCAATGACCACGTTGGTCAATGCATCCACAAACCCAGGCCAATACGCGTTGGCACCGCCGCCCCCACCTGCCATGTGTTGCTCCTACCTCGTCAAGGGCGTGCGCCCAGGTTGTACAGGCGTCCCGTCAGGTGGGCCACCTTCATCTGGTTCTGAACTTCACCGATCACGAGTGACGTGATGTCGAGCTTGTTCTGGTGCAAACGCTGGTAAGCGTCCAGCACATCCAGCAGGGATCGACTCCCCCCCACCAACTGAGCCTGGAAGGCCTCGACCACGGTCATGTTTGCCTTGAGCTCTTCCTTGACCGAGACATAGCGCTCACCCACTGCGTCCAGCGCCGCATAAGCAACCTCCAGCTCCTGCTGAAGCTTGCGTTCCGCGTCCTCCAGCCTGAGCAGCTTCTCCTGCTGGCGGGCCAGGGCTGCACGCTCCTGTGCACGGTCGGTGCCACCGTCCATGAGGGACCAGTTGAGCACCAGTTGCGCTTTTGCGTCGCGCTGGTTGCTTGCCGTGCCAGCACTGTTGAGGGTGCGTGCCAGCACCACTTCGGCATCCAGCTTGGGCATCCACCTGGCGCCATAGCTGGACGCCTCCAGCCCTGCTGCGTGCGCCTCGGCCCGGGAGGCAGACAGATCAGGGTTGTTGATGCGCGCTTCTTCGCCAGCCAGGGCCGCACTCAGGGGGACTTCCAGCTGCGCTGGCCACTCGACCGTCAAGGCGGCCGGGCCTTCGCCAAGCTGGCTTTCGAGCTTGCGGAGCGCTGCTCGCAAAGTGGCACGGGAATCGGCAATCTGGGAACGGGCATTGGCCACACGCGCCTTCACCCGGTCTCGCTCTGCCAGGCTAGTGCCCCCCACGCTGGCGCGCTCGCTCACGTATTTGAGCAACTCGGCCAGTCGCACCTCATGCTCACGACCGAGTTCCAAAGCCAGGCGCGCCTGCAACACCTGAAGGTAGGCCGAAGAGGTGTCCACGCTGGCCGTCGACACTGCGCTGCGCCACTGCAGGTCTGCGGAGTTGTTGAGCGCGGCTTGCCTGTCAACCTCGTAAGTGGCTGGACGATCGAAGAGCGGTTGCCTCAAGGTCAAGGTGCTTTCATGGCGGTTGAGCGTGTCGCGCTCGTCACTCGCGATGAGGTGCCCACGACCTTGGGCCGACCGCAAGGACATGTGGGCCTTCTGCGCACCTTCCGCTGCCAGGACGGTCTGGACAAACGACTCCCTCCTCACATCAGCGGCCTGGACATCCTTGCTGTGGGCCACGCCCTGCTGGATCGCTTCCAGCAGACCCACCGGAGCCACGTCAGGCGTAGGCGGCGAATCCTTCAGAGGAAGCGTCCGAGAGAGCTGCAACAGCGCCGGCAACTCGGACAGGCGCCCTGACCTTGCCGCAGCGACTGGCGACTCAGAGGCAACGCTGCCCGTCGAAATGGGGCTCGAAGCGCTCGAAGATGCCTGCGCCAGCACACCGATTCGCAAACCCACCACGGCATCGGCACGCGCAACGAGCACCGCCACATTGCCTGCATCCTGTGCTTGAGCCCACGCCGTGCCGCAGCAGTGAAGCATGGCCCAGATTGCCGCACCTTTGAAACTGGCCGATTTCGCCATCACATCTGCTCCTGTTGTTCCATCACCAGGTCCGTGTTCTTCGACACCACCTTGGTCACATGCCCTGCCGCGGCCGCGGCGGTCGGTCGGGCGGCAAAGCCGAAGAGGGCCGAGGGTGTTGCATCGGCCACCACACGGCCGCGATCCAGGACGAGCACGCGATCCGCCAGCTGGATCACTTCGGTCGCGTGGGTGGCAACCAGGACGCAGCGTCCCGCCCGCAAGCCAGGCAAGGTGCGCAGCAGCTGTTCCTGGGTGACACGATCGAGGCCCAAGGTTGGCTCATCCAACAGGAGCAGGCGATGGCGAGACAGGAGCACTGTGGCCCAGGCGACCATCTGCTTCTGCCCGCCCGACAGCCCTGCACCATTGGTCCCGATCACGCTGTTGAGCCCCAGCTCGGCGCTGTCCAGGATGGGCCCCAGACCGGCCTGTCGCAAGGCGCTGACGACCTGGTCGTCGGGCACATCGGTGGCGCAACCACTCACCACCTCACGCAAGGTGCCGCCATAGAAGCACGGGTCCTGCGCCTTGTGCATCGCCTGTGTGCACAGCCAGCGGCGGGCGGGCTCGCCATCGATCAGGCATCCGCCAACGGTCAAGCGTCCCTCGGTGTGAGGCTGCAAGCCTGCAAGCACCTTCAACAAACTGGACTTGCCAGCGCCTGAGGCCCCCACCACAGCCACCAGCTGTCCTGGCATCAGCTGGAGCGACAGGTCACTGAGTTGTGCGCGCTCCAGGTTCGGGTAACGGAAGCCCAGCCCTTGCAAACGGATGCCTTCTTGCGCCAAGGCCAGGGACGTGGTGGGCTGAGCCTCTGCCGTCAACGATGGGCTCGCCATCTGCGCCGAGTCCGCGAGGCCAGCGAGGGCCCCGCGGAATTCGCGCCAGCGGCCCACCAGTGGCATCACGCCGCAAAGGGTGGCCAGCAGCCGGCCAGAAAGCATGTTGGCCGAGATCAGCCCGCCCACACTCAACTGTTGCGCTTCGATGCGGAAAACGCCGCAGACCAGCAGGGTGACGGTCGAGGCCGACATCACGACGGGCACCATTTGCTGGTTGAGCTGCCCCCACAACCTGGCCCTGGCCGCCTGACGTGAACTCACTTGGGAGGGCTGGCGCCAATCGGCCAGTGCGCGGGTCGCACTGCCCTGGCTGGCCAGACTCTCGCGTGCCGACAGCACATCCATCAGAACCGCCAGCTTGCGCCGGCCCGCTTGGTGTGCCGCTTGCTGACGGGGGCTCACCAGTTGCTGAACGCCCGCGCCAATCGCCAGCAAAAGCAGGGCGGCACCCACCGGGATCCACACCAGAGGGCCGGCGATCGCCGTGACCACCGCCAGGAACATCAAGGCGAACGGCAAATCGGCGACTGTGAGAAGGGCTTGCGCACTGAGCACATCCCGGGTGCTGGCCACCTCACGCAGGCGGCCCAACAGGTCGCCTGCGTGCAGGCGCTGAGACAGCGGCGCCGCCAGAACCCCGCGCATGAGGCGCTCGTCGAGGAAGGCGTCCCAGCGGGCGCCAGCATGTTCGATCATCGTCACGCGCGCACTGCGCAGGACCAACTCCAGCATGAGCAGCAGCACCATGCCGACGAGCAAGGCCCAAAGGGTGTCGTGCACCTGGTTGCCCACCGCCTTGTCGTACACCAGCATGGTGAACAGCGGCAGGGTGAGCATCAAGGCATTGACGACACCCCCCGCCAGGAACAACTCGGCCAGGTGACGCCGGTTGGCGCGCAGGAACAGGAGGATCGTCAGGCGCACGTGCGATGGTTGGTCAGCGTTCATGTTCTCTCAATGCGTGGCGAGGTACTGCACATGCAAAGTGGCCGCCGCAGCGCCCCCCGTGTCGGTGCTGGTGTAGAGGCTGTAGTCCACGGTGGTGTTGCCAGATGCGTCGGTGGTGCGGCCTGTTTCCACATGCGTGCTGGAAATGTTGAGCGTGTCGCCACTGTCGAGCTTCACCACCAGGTCGTGGTTGCTGTCGGTCAGGCTGACGACATTTGCTGCGCTCAGCGTGAGCGTCATGTCGGCTGTGTTGTTGCTGAGCTGCAGCGTCTCCACGTTGCTCGCCACGCCCACGAAGCCGGACAGATCGACGGCCAGGCCTGGCGTGGTGATCTGGAGCACGTCGCTGCCGCTGCCACCGTCTGCAGCAGACAGCAGCGAGAGGCTCGTTGCCACCAGCGTGTCGTTGCCTGTGCCGCCGAACAGCCAGTCGCTGCCGGTGCCTACAGCGGTGAGCGTGTCGTCGCCCGCGCCGCCCACCAGCACGTCACGGCTGGCGGTGCCGGCCAGGGTGTCGTTGCCGCTGGTGCCGTTCACCACGGCCACCGTCACGTCGGTGAACACCAGGCTTTCGATGTTGGTCAGCGTGTCGGTACCCTGGCCGCCAACGGTCGAATCCGACACGGTCAGCACGTTGTCGCCGCTGGCATTGCTGAAGGTGATGGTGGCCAGCGCTGCTGCCGTGCCGAAGGTGCCCTTGTAGGTGGCGATGTCGGTACCCGCGCCGCCGTCCAAGGTGTCGTTGCCCAGGTCACCCCGCAAGGTGTCGTTGCCGGCCATGCCCGACAAGTTGTCGTTGCCCGCGGCACCGTTCAGGGAGTTGTCCTGCCCGTCGCCGGTGAGGGAGTCGTTGTAGGCGGTGCCTTGCACAAATTCGATCCCACTGAAGGTGTCGCCGGCGCCGATCCCGCCGCTGACCGTGCCCCCGGTCAGGTCCACCGTCACACCGCTGCTTCCCCAACTGCTGTTGTTGTAGTTCAGCAAGTCGCCGCTGCCGTTGCCGCCGATGAAATTGACGCCAAAGCCGCCCACCATCTTCACCAGGTTGTCGTTGTTGCCGTCGCCGCCGTCCATCGTCAGCGTGCCCGTTCCGACCACTCCCGCCCACAGCAAGTCGGTACCTGCACCGCCTTGCAGGGATGTGGTGGTGGCGCCCGCGTACAGGGTATCGTTGTAGGCGCTGCCCACGACCGCCTCGATGCTGGTGAGGATGTCGCCCGACGCATCGCCCGTGCTGACTTGCGCCGTGGCCAGACCCAGGTTCACCGTCACGCCCGCGGTGCTGGCGCTGTAGTCCACCGTGTCGGTGCCCGTGCCGCCAAACAACCAGTCGGCACCGGCGCCGCCGGCCAGTCTGTCGTTGCCGGCGCCACCCACCAGCACGTCCTGGTTGGCGGCGCCGGACAGGGTGTCGTTGCTGCTGGTGCCGTTGACCACGGTCACCGTCGTGTCAGTGAACACCAGGCTTTCGATGTTGGTCAGCGTGTCGGTGCCGTTGCCCGAGGTGCCGCGGCTGTCGGTGACGACGATGCTGCCGTCGGTGCCACCGGCGGTGATGCTGACCTGGGCCAGCGTGGTCAGTATGCCGTTACCGTTGGTAATGTTGTAGATGGACGAGTCGGTGCCGGTACCACCGTCGATGCTGTCGTCGCCCGTACCACCCATCAACGTGTCATTGAGGTTGCTGCCCACCAGGGTGTCGTTGCCGGCGCGGCCGTAGATGGTGCCGGCCACGGTGGACAGCAGCACCAGGGTGTCGGCATATGACGAGCCATCCAGGTTCTCGATGCTGTTGTACACATCGCCAGCCGCATCACCAGTGTTCAACGCGGTGTTGTTCATGTTCACCACCACGCCGGCCGAGCCCAGGGCGTAGCGCGCCCAGTCAAAGCCTGCACCGCCGTTGAAGGTGTCGGCGCCGCCCAGGCCGTCGAAGATGTCGCTGGCCGAGCCGCCGGTCAGCACGTTGGCGTTGGCATCACCCGTCAATGTGTTGGCGGCTGTGGCAGAGCCGGTCAGGTTCTCGATGCCGCTGAGGATGTCGCCCGCCGCATCGCCGCTGCCGGTTTGCGCCGTGCTCAGGCGCAGATCTACCGTCACACCCGCGGTGCTGGCGCTGTAGTTGGCGGTGTCGGTACCGACACC
>NZ_JAIZVX010000043.1 GCF_021768455.1 Aquabacterium sp.
CCGCCAGGCGCTCGACGCCATCGGCGACGAACAGCGTGCCACCCTGGGCGAGCGCGACGCCCGCTACATCCGCGGCATCCTGCTGACCGTGCGGGTCACCGAGAGCCTGGGGCGCGCCCTGCTGCTCTGCGGCTGGTTCCCGCCCACCTGGCTGCTGGGCAGCTTCCTGCTGGGGGTCAGCAAGGTGATCGACAACATGGAACTGGGCCACAACGTGATGCATGGGCAGTTCAATTTCATGAACGACCCGCGCTTCCACGGCGACACCTTCGACTGGGACAACACCTGCCCGAAGGAAGAGTGGCGCCACTCGCACAACTTCGCGCACCACACCTACACCAACGTCATCGGCAAGGACCGCGATTTCGGCTACGGCCTGTTGCGCCTTTCGAGCGACCTGCGCTGGAGCTGGCTGCACCCCTTCCAGCTGCTGCTGACCGCCCTGCTGGCCGCCTTCTTCCAGTGGTTCGTCGCCATCCACGACATGCAGATGGACAAGGTGGTGATTGGCCGCAAGAGGTGGGCAGAGGTGCGCCCGCAGTGGCTGCTGGTGCGCGCCAAGATGTGGCGCATCGTGCGCCGCGACTACCTCGTCTGGCCGCTGGTCGGTGCGGCCGTGGGCGCCTGCTTCGGCCATGCGCAGGACGCCGCCCTGGCCGTGCTGGCGGGCAATGCGGTGGGCAACCTGATCCGCAATGTGTGGGCCTGGGCCATCATCTTCTGCGGGCACTTCACCGAAGAGGTCTACACCTTCAGCCGCGAATCCATCGAAGGCGAGAGCAAGGGACAGTGGTACCTGCGCCAGATCCTGGGGTCGAGCAACATCAGCGGCGGCGCCCTGCTGCACCTGATGAGCGGCAACCTCTCGCACCAGGTGGAGCACCACCTCTTCCCCGACATCCCGGCCAACCGTTACATCGAGATGGCCCCCAAGGTGCGCGCCGTCTGCGCCCAGTACGGGGTGCCGTATCACACGGGCAGCTTCGGCCGCCAGCTGTGGGCGGTGTTCAAACGCATCGCCCGCTACAGCCTGCCCGGTGGCGGCCAGAAGGCCGTGCACATCGCGGTGGATTCGGTGCTGCCCGAGCAGGCCTGAGCAGCCCGTACAGAAGCCCGCACAGAGGCCCGTCAAGGCCTCCTCAGCGCACAACAAGCCCGGCAAGACCGGGCTTTTTTCTGGGCGGCCTTTTCCCCGTTTCATGTCACACCGTTTACGTTTTGTCAGGCTTTTTCTGACAAGGCGTGCAGTCCTGTGCCGACGGGCCTTACAGCGCGCTGCCTATTCAGAAATCCGGGGGGGCTGCCCAGAATCCAACCCATGCCGACACGAATCGGCGAAACAAGACCAGCAAGACCACCTTCCAGACGCTTTAAGGAACCACCATGAACGCCGACCAGATCCTTGCCGAAATCCGCGAAACCAACCTGTCCTACCTGATGCTGGCCCAGAGCCTCATCCGCGCCGACCGCGAACAGGCCCTGTTCCGCCTGGGCATCTCGGAAGACACGGCCACGCTGATCGGCACGCTGAGCCCGGCCCAGGTCCTGAAGATCGCCTCCAGCAACACCCTGCTGGCCCGCATGCGTGTGGACGACGACCTGGTCTGGTCGCTGCTCACCAACCACGGCAAGGGCACGGCTTCCGACGCCGTCAGCCGCCTGCACGCCAACATCCTGATGGCCGGCCGCCACCAGGAAGCCGCCTGATCTTTCACTGCCCCTGAACCACCGCCTCCCCACCGCCCCGAACGGAGTCACCCCATGCGCAGCAAGAGCCTCCTGAGCGAAGCCAAACAGATCGAACGCGCCATCACGCTGATCAAGCTGGGTGCCCGCCTCCAGGTGCTGGAGTCGGAGACGGACATGTCCTACGAGCGCCTGCTGCGCCTCTACAAGGAAGTCTCGGGCAAGTCGCCCTCGAAAGGCCAGCTGCCCTTCTCGACCGACTGGTTCATGACCTGGCAGCCCAACATCCACGCCAGCCTCTTCCTGAACATCCACGAGTACCTGAACAAGGCGGCCGAGATCGACGAGATCGATGTGGTGATCAAGGCCTACCAGCTCTACCTCGAACAGACCGAAACCCAGGGTCTGGAGCCCCTGCTGTCGGTGACCCGCGCGTGGCGTCTGGTCAAGTTCATCGACAACGGCATGCTGACCATGACCAAGTGCTCCACCTGCGGCGGCCACTTCGTCACCCACCCGCATGAAATCGGGCGCCACTTCGTGTGCGGCCTGTGCAACCCGCCGGCCCGCGCGGGCAAGGGCAAGTCTTCGGGCGGCCTGCACTTCCACTGAAGGGCAGACAAAGGCCTCAAGTTCCGAGCGGTCCGGCCGACAACAAGGCTGGACGGTTTCGAAGGAAAGCGTTCTTGCTTGTCTCCTCCTAGCACGACCGTGCTTTGCGCGGGCCCCGTTTGAGGGCCCGCTTTTTTGCGTGGTCGGACCCGATCGGCGTTTCGCTTCACGAAAGCTGCGCGGAATAAACGGGCGGGGCGTGCCCTTGTTCACGGCATCAAGCCGGCCCGACTGGCCGATGATGCCTTCATGACTCGACCCTGACCTGACACACCATGTTTGTTGCCATCGGATACCTCGTCTGCCTGGGCTGCATCTTCGGCTCCTACGCCATCCACGGGGGCAACATGAGCGTGATCATCCACGCCATGCCCACGGAAATGATGGCCATCGGCGGGGGCGCGATCGGGGCCTTCCTGGTGAACAACCAGCCCAAGACCGTGAAGGCCGTGATGGGCCAGTTCGGCCCGCTGTTCAAAGGCTCGAAGTACACGAAAGACCGTTACCTCGAGCTGATGGCGATGATGTACGAAATCCTCCAGAAGGTCCGCAAAGAGGGCCTGATGTCCATTGAAAAGGACGTGGAAGACCCGCACAACTCGGCCCTGTTCGGCAAGTACCCCGTGATGGGCCACGACCACCACGTGGTGGAGTTCATCACCGACTACCTGCGCATGATGGTCTCGGGCAACCTCAATGCCCACGAGATCGAAACCCTGATGGACAACGAGATCGACACCCACCACCACGAGGGCCATGCGGCCTGTGCGGCCGTGGCCCGCCTGGCCGGCGCCCTGCCTGCCTTCGGCATCGTGGCCGCCGTGCTGGGGGTGGTGAACACCATGGGCTCGGTGGGCCAGCCGCCCGCCGTGCTGGGCGGGATGATCGGCTCGGCCCTGGTGGGCACCTTCCTGGGCATTCTGCTGGCCTACGGTGTGGTGGAACCCCTGGGCGGCCTGATGGAGCAAAAGCTCGACGAGGGCACCAAGGAATTCCAGGTGGTCAAAACCGTGCTGCTGGCTTCCATGCAGGGCTATGCGCCCCAGGTGGCCATCGAGTTTGGCCGCAAGGTGCTGTATTCGACCGAGCGCCCGACCTTTGCTGAACTCGAAGGCCACGTGAAGAAGAAGTGAGCCTCCGAGCGCCGCACATCGCCACGCCAAGCCCCGACCTGATCCGAAAGCCCACCCATGGCCGGTGATTCGAAAAAAGTCCAGCCGATCATCATCAAGCGCATCAAGAAGGGCGGCCACGCTGCCCACGGTGGTGCGTGGAAGATCGCGTACGCGGACTTCGTGACCGCCATGATGGCCTTCTTCCTGCTGATGTGGCTGCTGGGCTCCACCACCGAGGGCGACAAGAAAGGCATTGCCGACTACTTCAACAGCCCGCTGAAAGTGGCGTTCTTTGGTGGCAGCGGCGCGGGCGATGCCACCTCGCTGGTCAAGGGCGGCGGCAACAACCTCAGCGAGAGCGTGGGCCAGGTCAAGAAGGGCAAGTCGGAAACCGCCGAAGAAAAGGCCCGCAAAAAGGCCATCCGGGCCGAACAGGCCAAGGCCGAGGCCGAGCGCCTGCGCGTGCTCAAGCAGAAGGTGGAAGAGGTGATCGCCAACGACGAGCGCCTCTCGAAGTACAAGACCCAGATCCAGCTCGACCTCACCGCCGAGGGCCTGCGCATCCAGATCGTCGACGACCAGAGCCGCCCCATGTTCGACAGCGGCGCGCCTGAGGTCAATGGCTACATGCGCGACATCCTGCGTGCCATCGGCCATGTGCTGGAAGACGTGCCCAACCGGCTGACCATCGAGGGCCACACCGACGCCAAGCCCTTCAGCGCAGGCGACCGGGGCTACAGCAACTGGGAGCTCTCGGCAGACCGGGCCAATGCCTCCCGGCGGGAGCTCACGGCCGGCGGCCTTTCCGGCAACAAGATCCTGCGCGTGCAGGGCCTGGCGGCCAGCATGCCTTACGAGAAAGACGACCCGCTCAGCCCGCTGAACCGGCGCATCAGCATCATCGTGATGAACCGGGCCGCCGAGGACCGCTTCTTCAACGCCGCCAAGGCCGAGGCGATCGACGACGACGAAACCGAGGCCGACAAGCCCGCCACGGAGAGCGCCGAACCGAGCATAAAGCCCTCAAGACCGAGCATCACCGGCCGATAAAACATCAGCAATGACGGCGCGCACAGCGCAAAGACCCGACACAAGGACGACCCATGAGCAATCCCGTTGACATGAAATTCCTCATCGTGGACGACTTTTCCACCATGCGCCGGATCGTCCGGGGCCTGCTCAAGGAAATCGGCTACAACAACGCTGAAGAGGCCGAAGACGGCGCCGTGGCGCTGAACATGCTGAAGAACGGCAAGTTCGACTTCGTGGTCAGCGACATCAACATGCCCAACATGAACGGCTTTGACCTGCTCAAGGCCGTCAAGGCCGACGACAGCCTCAAGCACCTGCCCGTGCTGATGGTGACCGCCGAAGCCCGCAAGGAAGACATCGTGCTCGCGGCCCAATCGGGCGCTGCCGGCTACATCGTCAAGCCCTTCACCAAGGCCACCTTGGAAGAGAAGGTGCAGAAGATCATGCAAAAGCTGGCCACCACGGCCTGAACCGGGAGCGGCACATGAAGATGGACCTGCCAGAAAACATGTCGATGCCCGCGGCGTCGCCCGAGATCTTCCAACAGCTCGGCACGCTGACCCGCCAGTTGCACGACACGATGAACATGCTGGGGGTCCTGCCGGGACTCAAGCACACGGCCGACAACCTGCCCGACGCGCGCAGCCGCCTGAACTACATCGCGACCAAGACCGCCGATGCCGCAGAGAAGGTGCTGAACCTGGTGGACACGGCCAAGGCCGATCAGGAGCACATCGCCAGCGAGACCCGCAAGCTCGCTGCGCTGATCACCGCCGACCCGGTGAAGGCCGTGGCCAGCGGCGCCGTCTTCAACTTCGTGCAGGACGTGGAAACCGTGACGCACCGCGTCGACGGCCACCTGACCGACATCATGATGGCCCAAGACTTCCACGACCTGACCGGCCAGGTGGTGGCCAAGGTCGTGAAGCTGGCGACCGACCTCGAAAGCCAGCTGGTCAAGCTGCTGGTGCAGGCCGCACCGCCCGAGCAGGCGCAGAAGGTGGAGGCCACGCTGACGGGGCACATCGTGCCGCGCCTGGATGGCCCGGTCGTCGATGCCGAAGGCCGCACCGACGTGGTCGCCAACCAGGGCGAGGTCGACGACCTGCTGGCCAGCCTGGGCTTCTGAGCCGCGAGGCCGGTACAGCCGGGGCTCAGCCCTGCTGCGCCATGGCCTCGCGCACCGCGCCGGCCTGTCGCCGCGACACGGTCAGCCACTCCATGGTGGGCCGAATCTGAACGGCCCAGGATTCGCCGCCGTCCTCGTCATCGGCACGGCGCTCCAGCGCCCGCATGGCCGCCCGCGCCACCAGCGCGTTGCGGTGCACGCGGATGAACCGCTCCCCCACACGCCCTTCCAGCTCCGTGAGCGACTCGCTCAGCACGTGGCTGTGCTCGGCCGTGCGCAGGGTGACGTACTTCTGTTCGGCCTTGAAATAGAGGATCTGCGACAGCGGGATGCGCTCGATGCGGCCGCGGTCCTGCACCACGAACACCTCGCTCGGGTCCAGCTCGGCCAGGGTCGACACCGGATCGGCAGGCGCCAGCGCGGCGCGCAGCCTGAGCACCCGCTCCAGGGTGGCATTGAGCCGCTCCAGGCGCAGGGGTTTGGTGAGGTAATCGGCAGCCGCCAGGTCGAAAGCGCGCAAGGCGTGCTCGGCGTGCGCGGTCACGAACACCACGCTGGGGGGCTGGCGCAGATCACGCAGGCGGGCGGCCAGGGTCATGCCGTCCAGGCCCGGCATCTGGATGTCGAGCAGCACCAGGTCGGGTGCGCACCCGGCGTCGTCCTGCTCGCGCAGCCACAGCAACGCCGCCACCGACTCGCCAAACTCCGCCACCACCTCGACCGGCACGGCCGCCTGTGCCAGCAGCGTGCGTGCGCGCAGGCGGGCCAGGGGTTCGTCGTCGATCAGGGCAAGGCGCAGGGTCATGGTCTCAAGGCTTTTCGGTGCGGGGCATGGGCACGACCACGCGCACCACGTAAACAGGCGGCTGGCGGGCATCGCCCCCCGATTGCAGGCCGGCTTCGAAGTCGGCCTCGACATCGTGCATCAGCTTCAGGCGCTGGCGCACATTGCGCAAGGCGATGCCGTGGCCCGCACTGCCGCCACGGGGCGCATCCTGCGGCACCGAGTTGCTCACCGTCAAGACGGCCCGCCCCGATTGCACCTTGGTGCGCACCACCACCCAGCCGCCTTCGGCCGCAGGCTCGATGCCGTGGCGCACCGCGTTCTCGACCAAGGGCTGCAGGATCAGGGCGGGCAGTTCGGCCTCGCCCGCGGCGGCGTCCAGCTCCCAGCGCACGGCCACCCGCTCGCCAAAGCGCAGCTGCTCGATGCCCAGGTAGCGGCGCGCCAGCTCGACCTCGTCGTGCAAGGTGCTGCGCAGGCTGGGCGAGACCAGCGCCTGGCGGAAGAGCTCGGCCAGGTCTTCGAGCACGGCCTCGGCGCGGTTCGGATCGATCTGCACCAGCGCGATCGCCGTGTTCAGCGTGTTGAACAGAAAGTGAGGGCGGATGCGGGCCTGCAACTCGGCCAGGCGGGCCGCGGCATGGGCCGGCAGCTCGCTGCGCGCGCGCTGGCGCAACCAGGCCAGGCCCACGGCGGCCAGGGCGGCGCCGGTGAGCATGTCGGGCACAAAGGCCCAGCCGCGCGGCGGCACGCCCCCCACCACCCAATCGATCCAGGAGGCCTGCAGCTGCCCGAGGGCTGCCGCGGCCGCGCCCAGGCTCACGGCAAAGGCCCACTGCCAGGCCTCGCTGTGGCGCGCCAGCCAGCGCTTGGCGCCACAGGCCACCAGCAACCAGATCAGGCTGGCCGGCAAGGCCACGATGGAGGCCTGCGTCCAGCGGTTGAAAGCGTCCATCGGACCGCTGGCCTCGAAGCTCACGCCCAGCGCCACGACCGCCTGCACGCCCAGCACCACGCGCAGCACCACCCCCACGTGACAGACATCGAAGGGCGACGGCGGCAAGGGCCGCACGGCCTCGGCACCCGGCCCGAACTGGGTCAGCGCAAACTGTGTGGAAGCGTCCCAGCCAGGCTGCGCTGCAGAAGGGCTGGCCGCGGGTCGCCCGGGCTCGGTAAAATCCATGGTTTGCACATTCTGCGTGAAGCGCGCCCTTGTGAGCCATATCAAGGCCACACCAGGGTCACAACCGGGCCACTCGCCTCCTCACAAGCCTCCCACCCATGAGCACCAATCAACTCGACAAGAAGTCCCAGGCGTGGTCCGCGCTGTTCTCCGAGCCCATGAGCGACCTGGTCAAGCGCTACACCTCCAGCGTCTTCTTCGACAAGCGCCTGTGGCAGGCCGACATCCAGGGCTCGCTGGCCCATGCCGAGATGCTGCACGCGCAAGGCCTGATCAGTGCCGACGACTGGGCCTCGATCCAGAAGGGCATGGCCCAGATCACCGCCGAGATCGAATCCGGCCAGTTCGAATGGAAGCTCGACCTGGAGGACGTGCACCTCAACATCGAAGCCCGCCTGACCCAGCTCGTGGGCGACGCCGGCAAGCGGCTGCACACGGGCCGCTCGCGCAACGACCAGGTTGCCACCGACGTGCGCCTGTGGCTGCGCGGCGAGGTCGATGAAATCGGCCTCTTGCTGACCGCCCTGCAGACCGCCCTGGTTGACGTGGCCGAGCAAAACGCCGACACCATCCTGCCTGGCTTCACCCACCTGCAAGTGGCCCAGCCCGTGGCCTTTGGCCACCACCTGCTGGCGTATGTGGAGATGTTCGCCCGTGATGCCGAGCGCTTCCTCGACCTGCGCAAGCGCGTGAACCGCCTGCCCCTGGGCTCCGCCGCCCTGGCCGGCACCAGCTACCCGCTGGACCGTGAACGCGTGGCCCGCACGCTGGGCTTTGAGGCCGTCAGCCAGAACAGCCTGGACGCAGTCAGCGACCGCGACTTCGCCATCGAGTTCACCGCCGCCGCCTCGCTGGTGATGGTGCATGTCTCGCGCCTGAGCGAAGAACTCATCCTGTGGATGAGCCAGTCCTTCGGCTTCATCGACCTGGCAGACCGCTTCTGCACCGGCTCGTCGATCATGCCGCAGAAGAAGAACCCCGACGTGCCCGAACTGGCGCGCGGCAAGACCGGCCGCGTGGTGGGCCACCTGATGGGCCTGATCACCCTGATGAAGGGCCAGCCCCTGGCCTACAACAAGGACAACCAGGAAGACAAGGAGCCCCTGTTCGACACGGTCGACACCCTGAAGGACACCCTGCGCATCTTCTCGGAGATGGCCGCCGGCATCACCGTCAAGCCCGAAGCCATGGAGCGCGCCGCCAAGAAGGGCTACGCCACCGCCACCGACCTGGCCGACTACCTGGTCAAGAAGGGCCTGCCCTTCCGCGATGCCCACGAGGTCGTGGCCCATGCCGTGAAGGACGCGATCGCCGCGGGCGTCGACCTGTCGGAGCTCTCGCTGGCGCAACTGCAGGCCTACAACCCGGCCGTCGAGCAAGACGTGTTCGAGGTGCTGAGCCTGCGTGGCTCGCTCAACGCCCGCAACCTGCTGGGTGGCACCGCCCCCGAACAGGTGCGCAAGCAGGTGGCGCGACACCGGGTGCGGTTGGGCTGAGGCCCAAGGCCTGAGTCGGCAGGCAGGGCGAACGAGGCTCAGGCCTTGTTCCGCAAGATCCGCCTCGCCGACCAGAAATTGAAGCCCATGCCCACCAGGCTGCCCAGAGCCACCCCCAAGGCGGGGTGGCGGTGCACCAGAGGCAGCAGCGACACGGCCGCCGCGTAAGCGCCGTAATTCAGCGCCCCACCCAGGGCCATGGACGACAAGTAAGCGGTGTACTCCGCGAGCAAACCGCCCCGTGTACGCGCCCCCGTCGGCCTGAACGTGAGGGTGCGGTTGAACCACCAGGTGAAGGTGGCCGCCCCCCAGA
Source organism: Aquabacterium sp. (assembly GCF_021768455.1). Taxonomy (GTDB): domain Bacteria; phylum Pseudomonadota; class Gammaproteobacteria; order Burkholderiales; family Burkholderiaceae_C; genus Aquabacterium. The sequence goes on from NZ_JAIZVX010000043.1 coordinate 9,351, forward strand.
ACGAAAGCAGACGCCCGCCGTAATGCCCCAGCAGCGGCTGCGCCCACCAGAGCAGGCCCACGTCCACGCCCAGCGCCAGACAGCCCGAGACCGCAAACAGGCACAGCGACCGGTGGCGCGCCCACAGCTTCGCCCCAAGCCTCGCGGCGGTGGGCAAGGGCCCGGCGGGATCGGTCATGGTTGGTGGGCCTGCTGGTTGAAGGAATGAGGGCTCGAGCGGACGCGCGATTCTAGCGAGGCCACGCCCGCACCGCCCCCGATCGCCGTTCACGACCTTCCTTGCGCCAGCGCAAGCCCCGCCGGCTTGCCTGCCCTTACGCTCGGCTCCCGATGACACACGGCCCCATGTCGCCTACTTGGCGCACCTGCGCGGCCCCACCAGCAGGCCGCCCACGGCCGCCCGAGGAGCCCCCCATGTCCAGCCTTGTTTGGTCTGACGCCCTGTCCCTGTCGATGCCCGTGATGGACGAAACCCACCGCGAGTTCGTCGACCTCCTGGCCGAGGTGCAGGCCTCCGATGACGACACCCTGCTCGCCCGCTGGCAGGCCCTGATCGACCACACCGACGACCACTTCGGCCGCGAAGACCGCTGGATGGAAGCCACCGGCTTTGCGCCAGGCAGCTGCCACATGACCCAGCACGCCGTGGTCCTCAAGGTGCTGCGTGAAGGCGCCGCGCTGGGTGCCCAGGGCAACCTGGCCCCCATCCGCCAGATGGCGCACGAACTGACCATCTGGTTCCCGCAACACGCGGTCAGCATGGACGCCGGCCTGGCCCTGCACATGAAGAGCCTCGGTTACGACCCGGTCACGGGCGAACTTGCCCGTCCGGAGGCCCTGCCCGAGCAACCCATCACCGGCTGTGGCGGAGCGTGTGGTGGGCACGGGCATGGCGAGAGCGCCGCCGAGACCCCACCCGCACAGGCCGAGGCCACCGCCCACGCCTGAACAGGCGTCCTGCCAGGACCCCATTCGCCCGGCACCCACCGGGCGCTGGCCGTTTCACCCAAGGGAGGCTGAGGCCCGCAGTCGGGGCCGGCGGACGGTGTGGATCAGGTTTGGGCGGTCGCCGCCAACCTGGTCCGCACCGACTGCTCGATGCCTGCCGCGTCCAGCCCGCACAGGCTGAGCAGCTTGGCCGGGTCGCCATGTTCGACGAACTGGTCGGGCAGGCCCAGGATCAGCAGCTGCTTGGCGATGCCCGCAGCGGCCAGGGTCTCGGCCACGGCCGATCCGGCGCCGCCCTGCACACAGCCCTCTTCCACCGTCACGATCAGGTCGTGCTCGGCGGCGAGCTGCTTCACCAGCGCCACGTCCAGCGGCTTGATGAAACGCATGTTGGCCACGGTGGCGTCCAGGGCCTCGGCCGCGGCCAGGGCCGGATGCAGCAGGGTGCCAAAAGCCAGGATGGCCACACGCTGACCGGCCACGGTGCAGGCGGTCTGGCGACGCACCTCCCCCTGCCCCCAGGGCATGGGCGCCAGCGAGCTCGGCACCGGCACACCGGCACCCGTGCCACGCGGGTAGCGCACGGCCACCGGGTGGCTCTGGGCGTAGGCGGCACTCAGGGCCTGGCGGGTCTCGGCTTCGTCGGCCGGGGCCAGCAGGCTCATGTTGGGGATGCAGCGCACGAAGGCGATGTCGAAAGCGCCCATGTGCGTGGCGCCATCGGCCCCCACGATGCCGGCACGGTCGAGCGCAAACACCACGGGCAGGTTCTGGATCGCCACGTCGTGGATCAGCTGGTCGTAGCCGCGCTGCAGGAAGGTCGAGTAGATCGCCACCACCGGCTTGAGCCCTTCGCAGGCCAGGCCGCCGGCAAAGGTCACGGCGTGCTGCTCTGCGATGCCCACATCGAAGTAACGCCCCGGGAACTTCTGGTGGAACTCCACCATGCCCGAGCCCTCGCGCATGGCCGGCGTGATGGCGACCAGGCGCTGGTCGGCCGCGGCCATGTCGCACAACCACTGGCCAAACACCTGGGTGAAGGTGGGCTTGGCCGGCTGCACCGGGGCGGCCTTGACCAGGCCCACGGCCGGATCGAACTTGCCCGGGCCATGGTAGGCAATGGGGTCGTTCTCGGCCAGCTTGTAGCCGTAGCCCTTCTTGGTGACGACATGCAGGAACTGCGGTCCCTCCAGGTCACGCAGGTTTTCCAGCGTGGGGATCAGGCTGTCGAGGTCATGGCCGTCGATCGGGCCCACGTAGTTGAAGCCGAATTCTTCGAAGATGGTGGCCGGCACCACCAGGCCCTTGGCGTGCTCTTCCAGCTTCTTCGCCAGCTCGAACAGCGGCGGGGCATTGCGCAGCACCTGCTTGGCCCCCTCGCGCGCGGCCGTGTAGAAGCGGCCCGACATCAGGCGCGCCAGGTGGCGGTTCAAGGCCCCCACCGGTGGCGAGATCGACATGTCGTTGTCGTTGAGCACCACCAGCACGTTCGGCATCTTGCCGGCGTGCGGCACCCCGGCGTTGTTCATGGCTTCGAAGACCATGCCCGCCGTCATGGCCCCATCGCCGATGATGGCCACGGCCTTGCGGGCCTCGCCCTTGATCTGCGCCCCCTGGGCCATGCCCAGCGCCGCCGAGATCGAGGTGGAGGAATGGCCCGTGCCAAAGGTGTCGTACTCGCTCTCTTCCCGGCGTGGGAAGCCGCTGATGCCGCCCAGCTGCTTGAGCTTGGCCATGGCGTCACGGCGGCCGGTCAGGATCTTGTGGGGATAGGACTGGTGGCCCACGTCCCAGACCAGGCGGTCATCGGGCGTGTGGAAGACGTGGTGCAGCGCGATGGTCAGCTCCACCGTGCCCAGGTTGGAAGACAGGTGCCCGCCCGTGCGCGACACGCTCTGCACCAGGTACTCGCGCAACTCGCCGGCCAGCTGCTTGAGCTCCGAGCGCGACAGGTGCCGGATGTCGGCAGGCTTGTCGATCTTCGACAGCAGGGGGTAGCTCATGGTCGTCATCCTTGGGGGCTTCTTCTTCGGTCTGCTTCGAGTGTCTCAGTGGTCGCGGTGCACGATGCGCTCGGCCAGGGCCGCCAGGGGCGCGGTCGCGTCGGCGCTCAGGCCGCTGCGCGCCAGGGCGGCCAGGGCCTGCTGCAGCAGGCTGGCAGCCTCGGCTCGGGCGCCTTCCAGGCCCAGCAGGCTCACATAGGTGGGCTTGTTGGCGTCGGCGTCCTTGCCTGCCGTCTTGCCCAGGGTCTCGGAGCCCTGGGTCGCGTCCAGCACATCGTCCACGATCTGGAAGGCCAGGCCGATGGCATGGCCATAGTCGGTCAGCGCCAGCCAGGCGGCATCGCCGTCTTTCAGGCCACCGCAGGCGGCGCCCATCTGCACGCTGGCACGCAGCAGGGCACCGGTCTTGCGCTGGTGCATGTCGCGCAGCGAGGCCTCGTCCAGGGCCGCGCCCACGCTGGCGAGGTCGATGGCCTGGCCTCCGGCCATGCCGAACTGGCCCGAGGCACGCGCCAGCACGCGGCACAGGCGCGCCTGCATGGCCGCATCGCCCCAGACGCCTTCGCCCTCACCGGGCACCAGCAGCTCGAAGGCCAGGGCCTGCATGGCGTCGCCGGCCAGCATGGCCTGGGCCTCGCCAAAGGCCACGTGCACCGTGGGCTTGCCCCGGCGGAGCACGTCGTTGTCCATGCAGGGCATGTCGTCGTGCACCAGGGAATAGGCGTGGATCAGCTCGACCGCACAGGCCGAACGCAGCGCGGCTTCGCGGCCGGCGGGCGTCGCGCAGGCACCGGCGGCTTCGGACGCCGCCTGCACCAGCAAGGCCCGCAGGCGCTTGCCACCGTCGAGCACGCCATAGCGCATGGCCTCACCCAGGCCAGCCGGGGCCGAGGCAGGCACCCATTCGCCCAGGGCCGTTTCCACGCGGGCCAGCACCTCGGCCGACCAGGTCTTGAAGCGCTCGGGGTTCATGCGGCGTCCCAGTTCTGCAGCTGGCCATCTTCCAGCAGCTTGACCTGCGCCTCGACCGCATCGAGCTTGCCCCGGCAGAACTGCAGGAGGGCTGCCCCACGCTGGTAGCTGCCCAGCAACTGCTCCAGTGGCAGGGCCCCGGATTCCATCTGCCCGACCAGCTGCTCCAGCTCGGCCAGGGCCGCCTCGTACGATGCGGGCAAGGGGGTGTCTGCAGGAGGGGTGCCGGGTACAGCGGGGGACTTGGCCATGAGCTCTGCCTGAAAAGCCCGACGCCGGGCAAACGCGTATTCTATTTCGGACGCCCTCATGGCGACGCGCCCTGTCGCCTGCCGCAGCGGCCCACGCCCCTTGGTCAGGGTGGAGCCCATGCCGCATTGGGGCAGTGCCTTACACGGCCTTGCCCCCGAAAGCCCCCCACTGGGTACAATAGAGGGTTTCCCGGATCACAGCGAGGATCCGGGCACCAGTCCCCCGGTACGGCGGCCCTGTCTGTGCACGGCGCATTGCAAGCGCCCTGTGCCCTGCACCCTCAGGCCCGCCGGTCGGGGATTTTTCATCCCTTGGGCCACGCCTTGCGCCAGACCAGCCACGGTCACGCCGGGCCCCAAGGGCGGTTGACATTGGTTTTTGGAGATCCTGGGGATCATGTCCGACCTGAGTCCTGCGCTCAACGCCCTTCACCGCAGCCACACCCAGCTGCCCGTGTCCGTCTACTTCGACGAACAACTGTACAAGGAGGAGCAAGAACGCATCTTTCAGTCCGGTCCACGCTACCTGGGGCATGCGCTGAGCGTGCCCGAGGTCGGCGACCACTACGCCCTGCCCCAGGAAGGCGAAGGCCGTGCCCTGGTGCACACGAAAGACGGCATCGAGCTGCTGTCGAACGTGTGCCGCCACCGCCAGGCCATCATGCTCAAGGGCCGCGGCCACACCAAGTCCAACATCGTCTGCCCGCTGCACCGCTGGACGTACTCGCACCAGGGTGAGCTGATCGGGGCCCCCCACTTCGCGCAAGACCCCTGCCTGAACCTGAATCGCTACAAGACGCGCAACTGGAACGGCCTGATCTTCGAAGACAACGGCCGCGACATCGCTGCCGACCTGGCCGGGCTCGATGCCCGCTTCAAGCCAGGTGGGGACCTCGATTTCACCGGCTACGTGCTCGACCGCGTCGAACTGCACGAGTGCAACTACAACTGGAAGACCTTCATCGAGGTCTACCTCGAGGACTACCACGTCGGCCCCTTCCACCCCGGCCTGGGCAACTTCGTCACCTGCGATGACCTGGCCTGGGACATGGCCCGCGAGTACTCGGTGCAGACCGTGGGCGTGGCCAAGGGCTTCGACAAGCCGGGCTCGGCCGTCTACAAGAAGTGGCACGACGTGGTCATGAAGTACCGCAACGGCGAACGCCCCACCCAGGGCGCCGTGTGGCTGACCTACTACCCCACGATGATGGTGGAGTGGTACCCGCACGTGCTGGTGGTGTCGAACATGATCCCGCAAGGCCCCCAGAAGACGCTCAACGTGGTGGAGTTCTACTACCCCGAGGAAATCGTGGCCTTCGAGCGCGAGTTCGTCGAGGCCCAGCAGGCCGCCTACATGGAGACCTGCGTGGAAGACGACGAAATCGCCGAGCGCATGGACGCCGGCCGCAAGGCCCTCCTGCTGCGCGGCGACAACGAGGTCGGCCCCTACCAGAGCCCCATGGAAGACGGCATGCAGCACTTCCACGAGTGGTACCGCCGCACCATGGGCTGGGGCGCTTGAGCACCGGGCAGACCCTGCCACGAGGCGGCCTCTCGGCCGCCTGGCTCATGGTGATCGCCACCCTGCTGTTTGCCTGCATGGGGGTGTGCGTCAAGAAGGCCTCGCTCGAGGCCACGACCGGCCAGGTCGTGTTCTGCCGCGGCGGCGTGGGCGTGCTGATGATGGGCTTCATGGCCTGGCGCCAGGGCCTGACGCTCAAGACCCGCGTGCCGCTGCTGCACTTCCAGCGCGGCCTGGCGGGCGTGGTCGCCCTCAGCATGTGGTTCTACACGATCGGCCAGTTGCCGCTGTCCACAGCCGTCACCTTGAACTACATGTCCTCGGTGTGGATGGCCGTGTTCCTGCTCGGCGGGCTGGCGATCCAGCGCTGGCGGGGCCTGCCCGCCAAACCGATTCCCCTGCTGATGCTGGGCGCCATCGCCGTGGGCTTCATCGGTGTGGCCATGGTGCTGCGCCCCAGCCTGGAACGTGACCTGTGGCTGCCCGGCCTCTTCGGCCTGGCTTCGGGCATGTTGTCGGCCGTGGCGTATTTTCAGGTGGCCAGTCTGGGCCGTTCGGGTGAGCCCGAACTGCGCGTGGTGTTTTACTTCTCGCTCTTTGGCGCCGTCTCGGGCCTGCTGATGAGCGGCCTGGCCATGGCACAGGGGCACCCGGGATGGGGCCACACGTCGGCACAAGGCTGGCTTTTCCTGCTCGGCACGGGCCTGTTTGCCACAGCGGCCCAGGTCTGCCTCACCAAGGCCTACGCGCGGGGCGAGCCCCTGGCCATGGCCAGCCTGCAGTACCTCACCATCGCCCACACCTTCGTTCTGGGCATCGTGCTGTTCGACGATCCGGTGCACCTCGTCTCGGTGCTGGGCATGGCGCTGATCGTGGTGGGGGGCATCACGGCCACCCGCAGCAGCGCCGCGGTCAAGGCCTGACGCGACCTCAGCGGGCCAAGGCGCTGGACGCGCCCGAAGCCCCCACACCGGCCGGCGCCTGCACCGCTTCATGGGCGTGGTCATGCCCATGGCCATGGCCATGGCCTTCTTCGCTGCCATGCAGTTGGCCCACGATGGACCAGATCATCAGCAGGCCCGCCGCCAACCAGAAGATCTGAATGGCCGTGTCGCGCCAGCTCAGGCGTTTTTGCAGCTGCGGGATCAGGTCGGCCACGGCCACGTAAACGAAGCTGGAAGCCGCCACCACCATCATGTAGGGCAGGTAGGCCTCCCAGGGCGCGATCAGGTAGTAGCCCAGCACACCGCCCACCACGGCCGCCATGCCCGAGATCATGTTGTAGACCAGGGCACGCGTGCGCGTGAAGCCGGCGTTGACCAGCACGATGTAGTCCCCCACCTCCTGCGGGATCTCGTGGGCGATGATGGCCACGGCCGTGACCAGGCCCAGGTGGGGATCGGCCAGGAAGGCGGCAGCGATCAGCACGCCATCGCAGAAGTTGTGGATGCTGTCACCCACGAGCACGCTCCAACCGCCACGCCCCGCCTGCTCGGCATCAAAGCCATGGTGGTGATGGTGGTCGTCGTGCTCATGGTGGTGGCCATGGCGGTAGAGCTCGGCCTTCTCCAGCAGGAAGAAGAACATCAGCCCGCCCAGCAGGGTCAGGAACAGGGCCTGGGGCGGCTCACCACCTTCGAAGGCCTCGGGCAAGACATGCAGCAGGGCCGTGCCCAGCAGCACACCGGTCGACAGGCTCACCAGGTGGCGAACGATCAGGCTCAGCAAAGGGGCAGAGATGGCAGCCGCCATCGCCACAGATACCACGCCGCCCAGGAAGGTCGCGGCCACGATGTACATCAGGGTCATTGATTGATCTTAGCAACCTTGTCAACTCCTGCTTTCAAGCGGCCCCGAACACCGTCACACGGACAGAGGACAATACGCCCCATGGACACTCCGCTGAGCATCAAAACGGGCAAGGCCCCGGCCCCTGGCCTGGAAGGCAGCCGCTTCCCCCACCTCCTGGCCTCCATCGACATGGGGTCCAACAGCTTCCGGCTCGAGATCGCCGAGCTGGTCAAGGGCAAGTACAAGCGCGTCGACTACCTGAAGGAGACCGTGCGCCTGGGTGCCGGCCTCGATGCCCACGGTCTGCTCACCGAAGAAGCCACCCAGCGTGGCCTGACCTGCCTGGCCCGCTTCGCCCAGCGCCTCAAGGGCTTTGCGACCTGGCAGGTGCGCGCCGTGGCCACACAGACGCTGCGCGAGGCCCGCAACCGCGACGCCTTCCTGCAGCGCGCCAACCTCGTGCTGGGCCACACCATCGAGGTGATCGCCGGCCGCGAAGAAGCCCGCCTGATCTACCAGGGTGTGTCGCGCCTGCAGCCCAGCGAACTGCCGCGCCTGGTCATCGACATCGGTGGGCGCTCCACCGAGATGATCCTGGGCCACGGCCGCACCCCGCAGCGCACCGAGTCCTTCGGCGTGGGCAGCGTGAGCCTGTCGTTGCAGCACTTCCCGCAGGGCCGCTACACGGCAGAAGCCTTCCGCTCCGCCCAGATCGCCGCCGGCGCCGAACTCGAAGAGGCCCTGACGCTGTTTGACCGCAGCCAGTGGCAGGAGGCCCTGGGCTCTTCCGGCACGGTGGGTGCGGTCTCTCAGATCCTGGCCGCCAACGGCATCACCGACGGCAGCATCACACCCGAGGCCTTGCGCTGGTGCATGGCCCAGTGCATCGAGGCCGGCACGATGGAGGCCCTGAACCTGCCCGGCCTGAAGCCGGAACGCAAGGCCGTGCTGGGCGGGGGCCTGTCCATCCTCTACACCCTGGCCATGCACTTCGACATCGAAGCCCTGCGACCGGCCAAGGGAGCCCTGCGCCAGGGCGTGATCTTCGACCTCGAAGAGCGCATCGAGGCGGCCCGCAACCACCGCCTGCCCGACCCGCGCGACACCTCGGTGCGCGAACTGCAGCAGCGCTTCAAGGTCGATCCCACCCAGGCCGAACGCATCCGCCAGCGCGCCCTGAGCCTGTGGGCCACGCTGGGCGAACCGGAAGCGGCCCTGGACGGTGAAGACGCCCGCGAGCTCGGCTGGGCCAGCGCCCTGCACGAGATCGGCATGATGGTCTCGCACCACGATCACCACCGCCACAGCGCGTACATCCTCAGTCACGTTGACGCGTCCAGCTTCTCGCAATCGCAGCTGCGCAAGCTGGCCTCCCTGGTGCTGGGCCAGCGTGGTGAGCTGATCAAGCTGGCCGAGCACCTGCATGACCAGGCGCTGATGTCGCAGGTGCTGTGCCTGCGCCTGGCCCTGATCCTGCACCATGCCCGCGTCGACCTGCCCCCGAAGCTGGCCGAGCTGCAGCGTGGCCGCGGCAAGAGCCGACTGGTGCTGCCGCGCCGCTGGGCCACCCAGCACCCGCGCACCCTGCACCTGCTCGACGAAGAGACCCGCCGCTGGGCCGCTCAGGGCGACCGCAAGCTGGAAGTCACGCTCAAGGACTGAGCCAGGCGGACCGGGGCATAGGCGTCGCGCCCGGCCTCACTTCTTGGCCGGCGCCGCCTTGGTCGATGCCGCCGCAGCGGCCGCCATGGCCTTTTTGTAGGTGCGCGCCCACATGGGATGGCCCGACTCGGCCTTGCTCAGCTCAAACGCGGGATCGGCGACCTTCGCCGCCTTGAACGAGGCGAGGCACTGGTTGTCGCGCTTGCTGGTGCAGTAGATGAAGGCCAGGTGCTTGTGGGCATTGGCGATGTCGGCCGGGACCGTGAGCCCCTCCTTCAGGGCCAGGCGCAACTGGGTTTCGGCCATCTGGTACTTGCCAGCCTGGTAGGACTTCACCCCCTGGCTCAAGGCGCTCTCGGCGGCCGTGGGCACACTGGGAGCCGGCTCCGGCGCGGCCACGGACACCGGCGCACTGGCGGGCGCAATCACGGGCGGCGGTGCATTGACGGCACCGGGCTTGCCCCCGCCCGACGCGGCGCAACCCGCCAACAGGGACAGGCCGATGCCCCCCGCCAGGGCAGCCCAACGGATCTGGGAAACGGTGGAAACGGACAGCCCTCCCTGGGCGAACGACGACAGGTTCTTGTACTTCATGGGTGGCACGCGGTGCTCAGAATCGGTGTTGGATGCTCGCAGCCCGACCGGGCTGGAGCACGAGAGTCTGCCGGAAAACCGGTGCGTCGCCGTTACGAATCGTGATGGTGTGGCGTCCTGGGGGCAGCTTGAGCAGGTTCATGGGGGGTGTGACCCCCACCGGCCGACCATCGACCGACACCTCGCCCCAGGGGCTGATGGCCAGCCTCACCTCAACCGGCGCCACGTCGGCTTCGGCAACGGGGGCCGAGACAGGAGCGGACACCGAGGCGGGACCTGACGCGCCCTGCACCCCACCCAAAGGCGGCACGGGCGCGGACACCGCAGCCACCTTGGGCACCGGTCCCGCGGCCGAGGCCACGCCAGATGCGGCCGCGCGCTCCGACAAGGTCTGGTCCATCTCGAGGGACGACGGGGCATGCCCCGGCCTGAGCAGCCACCATGCTGCGGCGCCGAGCACCAGGACCGAAAAGGCCACCGCCCCCCACGCCGCAGGCCGCCCGAGCCCGGCGCGAACACCACCCAGAGAAGCAGGTTGGGCGCCCATGGCCGCACGGGCGCCTGCAGGCAGGCCCACCGCCGCGCCCACGCCCTCCTGCCCCTCCAACCAGGCGCGCAACTCGGCGGCCAGACGGCGGGCCGAGCGCGTGCGCTGCGCCATGTCGCGCTGCATGGCCCGCGCCACGATGTCGGACAGGGCGCGCGGCACCTCGGGGTTCACCTCGTGGGCCAGCGGGATGGGCTTGTCCAGCACCGCTTCGGCAATCTCCTCCAGGCTGCCCCCCGAAAACGCACGCCGGAAGGTCAGCAACTCGAAGAGCACCACGCCCAAGGCCCAGACGTCCATGCGGCGGTCCACCGGCTGGTGGCGCACCTGCTCCGGCGCCATGTAGTAGGGCGAGCCCCCCACGACCTCCTGGAAGCGACTCTGGGCGTCGTCGCGCTGCGCCAGGGACTCGGCCTGGCGGATGCGGGCGATGCCGAAATCCAGCACGCGCGGCTGCGTGCGGCCCACCATGAAGATGTTGGCCGGCTTGATGTCGCGGTGGATGACGCCCTTGTGGTGGGCATAGCTCAGCGCATCGGCCACCCGGCGCACGATCAACGCAGCCTGGGCCGGCGTAGGCTGCCAGCCCATGGCCAGCAGCTGGCGCAGGTCTTTGCCCTTGAGCAGCTCCATCGCAATGTAGGTGCCCTGCTCGCTCGTGCCCGCGTCATAGACGGTCACGATGTGCGGGTGGTTCAGGCTGCCGGCCGCCTTGGCCTCGTTCAGAAACAGCGCGTTGAACTGCTCGCGATCGGCCAGGGGCAGGTCGACGTGCAGGGTCTTGATCGCGATCAGGCGCGCGAGCAGCGGATCGTGGGCGGCATAGACCGTGCCCAGACCGCCTTCGCCAATCGTGTATTTCAGCGCATACCGCCCGATGTGCCCGATGCTGGGCAGCAGGTCGGGCCGGTCCCGGCGGCGCTCGGCCGGCTCGGGTTCGGGCAGCGGCCGGGTTTCGGCAACCGTGTCCTGGTCGTCGTCGGCCAGGCGGTCAAGCTCCACATCCAGCGGCTGGGTGACAGCAGGTGACGGGCGCTCGACAGACACGACTCAGGGCCCCCTTCAGGGGCGCGCCATCAGCGTGGGCGCGCGGCTTTGACTTCGTCGGGGCGCAGGCTGGGGGCCAGGTGGTCCAGCACGCCGTTGACGTACTTGTGCCCGTCGGTGCCACCGAAACTCTTGGCCAGTTCCACCGCCTCGTTGATGGCGACCTTGTAGGGCACATCCAGGCAGTGAGTCAGTTCGTACGCGCCAATCCACAGCACGGCATGCTCCACGGGTGAAAGTTCTTCGACCGGACGGTCCAGGAACTTGAGCAGGCTTTCATCCAGTTGCAAACGCTGGTCAATGCAGCCGTGCAGCAGGGCGTCGTAGTGGGCGCGGTCGCACTTGGTGAACTCTTCGAGCTCGCGCACATGGGCGTCGATCGAGCCCGCGTCACGCTGGTTCAGCTGCCACTCGTAGAGGCCTTGCAGGGCGAACTCGCGGGCACGGCGGCGCGAGGACTTGGCGCGGTCACGCGGAGGGCCGCCGGCCGTCTTGCGGGCCGGACGGCCTTCCAGCGGGGCGCCTTGGGAGGGGGTGTTCTCGGGGGTGGCGCTCACAGCAGGTCATCCAGCAAATTGGCCATCTCGACGGCAACACGGGCGGCATCGCGCCCCTTTTCTTCGACGCGGGCCTCAGCCTGGGCCTGGTTCTCGACGGTCAGGATGGCGTTGGCCACCGGCACGCGGTGGTCCAGGCTCACCCGGGTCACGGCAGCGCCGCTTTCGTTGGCAACCAGCTCGAAATGGTAGGTCTCGCCGCGGATGATGCAGCCGAGGGCGATCAGGGCGTCGAAGCGCTCGCTGTCGGCCATGGCCTGCAGGGCCACGCTCACTTCGAGCGCGCCGGGCACGGTCACGTGCTGGATGTGCTTGGGCGCAACGCCCAGCTGGGTCAGTTCGTCGATGCAGACCGCGGCGAGCCGCGAGGTCAGTTCGTCATTGAAGCGGGCCTGGACGATGCCGACACGGAGATCGTGTCCATCGAGCCGGCCGGCTTGTCCTTTGTCAGCGCCTTGCATGGTGTGAATCCGGTAAAGAGCGATAGGGGGTTGAAAAGAGCGAAGGGAAAAAGCGCGAGGTGAATGGAATGTCCTGGGTGGGTCTTTCTTGGCTCAGTGGCCTTGCGCCGGGAGGGATTGCCCATCGGCGGTCAGGAAGCCCGTGACCTCCAGACCATAACCCATCATGCTGGGCAGGCGCTGCTGGTTGCCCATCAGGCGCATGCGCTGCACGCCCAGGGTGCGCAGGATCTGCGCGCCCACACCGTAGGTGCGCAGGTCGACCGGGGTCTTGGGCGCCACGGCAGGTTCGGCCGGCAGCAGGCGCTCGAGCAGGCGATCGTTGTCGTCACCCGCATTGAGCAGCACCAGGGCACCACGGCCGGCTTCGCGCAGCGCGGCCAGGGCCTTGGGCAGAGGCCAGGAGTGGCTGCGGCTGCCGGCGTCCAGCCAGTCCAGCGCCGTGAAAGGCTCGTGCACGCGCACCAGCACCTCGTCGGCCGGCCCCCAGTCACCCAGGCTCAAGGCCAGGTGCAGGGCGCCGGTGCGGTCCTTGAAGACCTGGGCTTCGAAAGCGCCTTCCGGCGTCTGCATGGTGCGGCTGCCCACGCGCTGGATCAGCGATTCGTTGCGGCTGCGGTACTGGATCAGGTCGGCGATGGTGCCGATCTTGAGGTTGTGCGCCTGGGCGAAGACCTCCAGGTCGGGCAGGCGGGCCATGGTGCCGTCGTCGTTCATGATCTCGCAGATCACGGAAGACGGCGACAGCCCCGCCATGCCGGCCAGATCGCAACCGGCTTCGGTGTGGCCGGCGCGCATGAGCACGCCACCATCCTGAGCCTGCAGGGGGAAGATGTGGCCGGGTTGGACCAGGTCGCTGGCCTTGGCATCGCGGGCCACGGCGGCCTGGACGGTGCGGGCGCGGTCGGCGGCCGAGATGCCGGTGGTCACACCCTCGGTGGCCTCGATGGAGACCGTGAAGGCCGTGCCGTGTTTGGTGCCATTGCGCGTCGCCATGGGTGGCAGCTGCAGGCGTTCGCAGCGCTCGCGGGTCAGGGTGAGGCAGATCAGGCCACGGCCGTACTTGGCCATGAAGTTGATCGCCTCGGGCGTGACGTGGTCGGACGCGATGATCAGATCGCCCTCGTTCTCGCGGTCCTCTTCATCCACCAGGATGACCATGCGGCCCGCGGCGAGTTCGGCAATCAGCTCAGGAATGGGGGAAATCGGCATCCACGGATTGTAGGCGGGCGGGGGCCCGGTTTCAGGGTGAAACCACCCCTTTCCCTGCGCGAACACGGGCCAAAGCGGGCAATCTGACCCAGCGCAAGCCCCGCAGCCCGGGGATCTCCGGACAGATCAGGCGCCGAGCTTGCCTTCGGCCCCCAGCATGCGTTCCACATAGCGGGCGATCAGGTCGACCTCCAGGTTGACGCGGCTGCCGGCCTTCAGGGTGCCCAGGGCCGTGTGGTCGATCGTGTGGGGGATGAGGTTGATGTCGAAATCGGTCTGGCCGTCGGCCTGGTCGGCCACCTGGTTGACCGTCAGGCTCACGCCATTGACCGTGATCGAGCCCTTGTAGGCCAGGAATCGGGCCAGGGCCTTGGGCGCGCGGATGCGCAGCAGCCAGGACTCGCCGACCGGCTCGAAACGCACCACCTCGCCCACGCCATCGACGTGGCCGGTGACGATGTGGCCGCCCAGGCGGTCGTGCGAGCGCAGTGCCTGCTCCAGGTTGACCTTGCCCAGGGTGTCCAGGCCCACGGTGCGGGCCAGGCTCTCGGCAGACACGTCGATCGTGAAGCGGCCCGCGGCGGCGTCGAAGGTGGTGACGGTCATGCAGGCGCCGTTGATGGCGATGCTGTCGCCCAGGCCGACACCCTCCAGGTAGCCCGCGGGCGTCTGCAGGGTCAGGCGGCGGCCATGGCTGGCCTCGCTGCCCAGGGGCTGGGAATCCACGATCTGGCCCACGCCAGTGATGATGCCGGTGAACATGATGATGGGTGTGTAGCGTCAGGGGGTTGGCGGCATGCGCCGCAAGGATGGCGAAGGATAAACGCGCCCGGGCCGACCTGGATCAGAAGGCCCTCAGAATGCCTCGCGTCCCGGGGGGCGGGCCACCAGGCGCAGGTCGGGACCGACCAGGGCCGTGTCCACGAAACGCAAGGTGGGCGCATCGGCCAACTTGCCCAGGGGCGCGAGGGCCGCCAGGGCCCGGCCCGGCCCGATCAGCTTGGGCGCGACGTAGAGCAGGTACTCGTCCACCCAGTCGCCGGCGATGAAGGCCGCGTTCAGCCGAGCGCCCGCCTCCACATGGAGTTCATTCACGCCGCGCTGGGCCAGGTCGTGCAGCACCCAGGCCAGGTCGACCTGCCCTGCGGGCACGCCCGCCGCCGCCACAGGCACCGGGATGACGGTGGCGCCCGCCGCAGCGAGGGCCTGCCGCCGGACCAGGGCCTCGTCGCCCTCTGCCACGCCATAGACCAGCACCGTGCCGGGCGGCGCCAGCAAGCGGCTGCCCACGGGGGTGCGCCACTGCGAGTCCAGCACCGCGCGCCAGGGCTGACGGGGCACGGGCATGGCGCGCACGTCCAGGCGCGGGTTGTCGTCCAGCACGGTGCCGATGCCGGTGAGCACGGCGGTGGCGCGGGCGCGCCAGACCTGGCCATCGGCGCGGGCCTCCGGGCCGGTGATCCACTGGCTCTCGCCGTTCTCCAGGGCCGTGCGGCCGTCGAGGGAGCCGGCCACCTTCAGGCGCACCCAGGGCCGTTGGCGCACCATGCGCGACAGAAAGCCCAGGTTGAGTTCACGCGCCTCCACCGCCGCAGGGTGATCGGGGGGCACCACGCTCACGGCGATGCCGGCCGCCTCCAGCCGTTGGACACCCTGCCCCGCCACCAGGGGGTTCGGGTCCAGCATGGCCATCACCACCCGGGCCAGGCCATGGGCCACCAGGGCATCGGCACAGGGCGGGGTGCGACCATGGTGGGAGCAGGGCTCGAGCGTCACGAAGGCGGTGCCTCCCCGCACGCTCACGCCCCGCGCCTGGGCATCGCGCAAGGCCATCACCTCGGCATGCGGACCACCCGCCTGCTGGGTGTGCCCCTGCCCGGCCAGGCTGCCATCGGCGGCCAGGATCACACAGCCCACACGGGGATTCGGGTCGGTCAGGCCCACGGCCTGGCGCGCCAGGGCCACGGCCTGGTGCAGGGTCTCGTCGTCGTTCATGCTGGATGTGTGCAAAGCGGCCCGCAGGCCCCAAACCGGGTTTGCCCGCCCGATGGCGGAGCCCACCCCCGCGAACAAGGTGGCCATTCACGCCACAGCCTGACCGCTGGTCGCCGCCACCTTACCGCACATCGGAACGCGGGCTGGACGGGGGTGGCTGCGCGTGCAAAATTCACGGCATGCACACACCGGGACACACTTCTTCACGCGCACGCTGGCGTGGCTTCACGCTCGTGGAACTGATGGTCACCCTGGCCATCGTGGTCATCCTGGCCACCGTGGGCGTGCCGGCCATGAGCCAGTTCCTGGTCACGCAGCGCGCCAAGGCCGACGCCGACAGCCTGGCCGCCGCCCTGCGCCTGGCCCGCACCGAGGCGGTCAAGCGCAGCGGGCCCGTGAGCATCTGCCCCCTCCCTGCCAATTTCAACCCGGCCAGCCCGGCCTGCGTGAGCACCACCACAACCGACTGGAGCCATGGCTGGATGGTCTTTGTGGACCACGACAACAGCGGCGGCGAGGATGGCGCCTTCGAAAGCGACCGCGACACCATCCTGCGGGTGGAGCAAAACGTGCGCTCGGCCAAGGCCGAAAACAGCCAGACCTTCAAGGCCATCACCTTCATGGCCAACGGCATCTCCAGCTCGGCCGCCGGCACCTTCACCGTCGGTCCCAGCACCAACACCCCGAACCAAAGCCTGAAGCTCACCGTCTCCCGCCAGGGTCGCGTGACCCAGGAGGCCTGGACATCATGAGCCGCCCATTCGCCTCGCACCACCCGGCGCACGCCCAGCCCTCGTCCCGCGGCGTGTCCCTGATCGAAGTGCTGGTTGCCATCCTGGTGATCTCACTGGGCATCCTGTCCATGGGGGCCATGCAGGCCCAGGCCACCAAGTACACCAAGACCAGCGAAGCCCGTGCCATGGGCGCCCTGCTGGCCGGCGACCTGGCCGACCGCATGCGGGCCAACCGCACGGGCTTCCTCGCCGGCAACTACACCTACACGGCCCATGAACAGCCCACCAGCACCGAGCTGGCGAGCACCAGCTGCAACACCGCCACCTCGACGTGCACGGCGGCCCAGATCGCGGCCCAGGACCTGCTCGACTGGCGCAGCGCCGTGTACCACGCCATGCCATCAGGCCGGGTCCATGTGTCGAGCCGCGACGTCACCGCCAACGCGGTCGACATCTACCTGATCTGGACCGACCCCGGCAGCAAAGGCGAGAACAACAACGAACGCGACCCCGCCAGCCTCGACGCGTGCCCCACCGGCGTGAGCGGCACCGGCACACGCTGCATGTACTTCCGGATCAAGCCATGAGCCAGCCCATGCGCCAACGCGCGGCCCTGCGCGGCTTCTCCCTCGTCGAACTGATGGTGTCCATGGTGATCGGACTCGTCATCATCGGTGCGGCCTTCTCCACCTACCTGGGCAACCGCGGCGGCGCCAGGCAGACCGCCGCCCTGGCCCAGGTCACCGATGACGCCACCACCGCTTTCGGCATCCTGCGCAGCCAGATCGCCATGGCGGGCTACAGCCAGCCCACAGCGGTGAACGCGGCAGGCACCCTCGATCGTCGCCTGAATGGCATCACCATCCTGGGCTGCGAGGGCGGCTTTGCGGCGAACGCGATCATGACGATGACGCCACAGGCGGTTACCTCGGTCTCGTGCGAGCGGGACACGCGCAATGCCAGCGACGTCTTCAAACCAGACAGCATCCTGGTGCGCTATGAGGCGGACATGACCAACACGCCCATCGTCAAGAACGAGGCCGAGGTCTCCCGTCCGTCCGACTGCCAGGGCACCTCAATCGAAGATGACAGCACGCTGAACGCCGCCATCGCCGACAACCGCTTCCGCGTCGACACCAGCAGCGCCGAACTCGAATGCTCTGGGAGTGGCCTCAGCAGCCAAGTCGACTCAAACGGCCAACCTAAAAACCGAACGACAGACCCGCTGGTCCAGAACATCGTCGACATGCAGCTCACCTACGGGATGTCCAGCACCGGGACCGGCGTGGTCGACCGCTACGTGAAGGCCAACGACGTGGGCCTGCCAGGCACCTCGGGCTATGACACGGCCTGGCAGAAGGTGGTGGCCGTGCGTGTGTGCCTGCTGGTGCGCAGCACCGACG
>NZ_JAIZVX010000172.1 GCF_021768455.1 Aquabacterium sp.
GCTGCATCAAAAAGCAGCAGAGTAGGTTGAACACCTGGCTCAGTTTTAGATCGGCACACCCCTCATAAGTGGCTCAGTTTTCGGTCGGCGCCAACACCTTGGTCACAGCCAGGATGCCTTCGCCGCTGAAGACCTCTCCAGCCCCCAGGCGCAGCTTCTTGACCTCTTCGACGAACGAGCGTTCAGCCATCGTCATCACCTCCAGAGTATCGGCACAACCATCGCGCCGTTGAGATGCACTTTGCCGAGATATCGTTTAGAGGTCAATCAATGAAGACTCATGGAACTGAGATCTTGCCGAATGCGGACAGGCTCCGCAGGAAACGGATAAATCCAGTAGGTCAGTGCAGATTTTCATCCCAATGCAATGGACATCTTACGTATCAGCCGGCGCTTGATGGAGCACATTCACGGAGGTTACCGAATCAACCAAGCCAGCAATAAAGCAGGCACCGAATACATTCATATCTAAATGACTTCCGCGATTTGACACTGCTTGTGCCTGTTCGCAGTTGCCGCCGGGAAAGCCTTCGGTGCCCCCCGATTTGGCGGGGGTGGTGCGCGGGTAAGCTGGGAGAAAGAAGTACCCGCGTACTCCGGAATCAAGTCAGGGCATGCACGTCATCATGGGTCTGTAGAACGTGGGCCACACCCGCCTCGATCCGCACGTCATCCGTCAGGCCAAGCGTTTGGCACTGGACGTGTTGGAGGTGATGCGCCGCGACGCGGGCACCACCTGCCGCGTCGATGTCGATCACGACCACACGGGCTTCGGTGACCACCAGCCTGTCTATCACCGCCTCCCCGATCAGGGTGGCCCCGCCTGGGACCATCGCCACCTTGTCCTGCAACGTCTGCATGACTGTCTTTTCCATCGGATGCATGCACACCAGGAAAGTCAAACCTGTTGATCAAGTCCGGTGCGGTTCTGTGCGTTGGATTGATCTTGCTCGAAGGACGGCTTGATGCTGTCGCCGCAGACCGCACGACTTATCCGCAAAGTGCGGACAGTGATCCCCGGACATTGGGTGCCCCCGCCAAGGCTGTGACTGCTTCGGCCTGATCGGAATCAATCAGACACAGGGAAGACAGCATCTGAAGCAGCCATTACCCGCCCACCTGTGCGTGGTGCGGACCGGCCGCGACCTGTCAAGGTGGCCACGTCCGTGTCCTGTGGCCTGATGCTCGCTCAGCCGTGGCCGAGTTCGATGTGGTCAGACGTGCTCGCCGCGACCTGCTGACGCAGGCTACCGAGCAGATCAATCATGAGCTTGCGGTCCTGGACGCGAAGCCCGGAAAACATGGACACAACCCATGCCTCATGGACCGTGGCAATCTGCTCAAAGGTCTGTACCCCAACCTGGGTCAACCTCACCTTCACCGATCGCCGATCTTCCGGATCAGCCAAGCGCTCGACCCATCCTTCTTTGACCAACTCATTGGTCAAGCCTGTGACGTTACCCCCAGTCACCATCAGGTACTGCCCCAGCAGACGCATGCTCAGGCCCTCCGGGTAGCGGTGAAGTTGCGCCATGTAATCGAAGCGAGCCAGAGTGATGCCAAACTGTTGCCGCAATTGGCGGCGCAACTCTGCCTGAACCTGATTCGTGCAGGCCATCATTCTCAACCACAGCTTCAAGGACTGGTGGTCATCGTCGGTGGCCCGTGCCTCAAGGCCCAGGCTGGCAGGCATGGGCCCTGAGGACAGCGTTTTGTTTGCAGTGCTCATGAGCAGCTTTCAGCGCCAAAGGGCGACAACATCATTGCGAAAAGCCGCGTTGGATCCAATCAACGGGCAAAAGCGCAGCACCCAAAACCCGTCCTTCTTGTCCAGTGCAGTTTATGCGATTGCATCCTTCGCCTTTGTAGCGTTGAGGTGAGTCCGGCATGTCGGGTGAGTTGATCCTTTGTCGGTGTTTTGGGGGATGAACTTCTTTGGTGGCCGCCGACTCAACTGGATGATTTCGACCAGTTGCGCTGTGGAGGCCCGTATTTCCGTCGGATCGTGGGCTGGTCGATGCGAGACAGCATGACATCGCATCTGGTGGCTGACGCATTGATGACGCATCAGGCATGGCATCCCCTGCAGCATGTAGTCGTGCGAGCATGGGGCAAGACAAGTCAGCCATGGCGCGCTTCTTCAGCTCAATGAAGACCGAGCGCATCGCCCGAAAGGTCTATCGCAGCCGAGAGCTGGCCCGGGCATCTGTGATCTGCCGCATCGTGCACGTCCAGATGCCCAGCCGGCGCCCTTCAACGCGGGGCTCCGCCTGTCAGATCCAGCTCGTGAAAGCCCAGAAGCTGCGCTCGGTGCCCACGGAGTGGGCAACAGCCCATGCCTCAACGCTCAAGAGACTTGCAGACACCGTTTTTTCTGTGCTATAGTTTCGTTCTCGACGCGGGATTAGCTCAGTTGGTAGAGCGATACCTTGCCAAGGTATAGGTCGAGAGTTCGAGTCTCTTATCCCGCTCCAAATTTTGAAAAGCCCCAGGTCACATGGCCTGGGGCTTTTTTCATGGTCGTGGAGTTATGCGGCACGCCAGGCGCAGTGAAGACACTCAAGGCAGGTAGGGCTGCATCGCCATGTTCTCTCGGCAGTAAAGGCGAAACGGATTGGGTGCGTTGCTGGCCGGCGCCTCCACATGGCCACAGGCATGCAGCAGGTGCTGCAACGCCACGGCAACCTGGCCATCCGGATCCTGGTCGATCACCATCTCCAGCAGCCCCTCGGCCATGTGGGTCCGGTGCTCGTCGCTCAATTCGTGAGCCACCCACACCGGGCGGTCTTCGGGCGGCAAACGGGACAGCCAGGCGGCAATGCCCGCGGTGCCAGCACCGCTGCTGTACAGGCCCGCCAGGCGGGTGCCATCGCGGGCGGCCTGTGACACGGCCTGGCGCAAGGCCATCTGCGCGCGGTCGGCATCGTCCTCGCAACTCACCGGATCGGTCGGGCGCAAAGCGGGAAAGCGCTGCAGCAAGGCCTCGGTGCAGCCCCCCACCCGTTCGGCGTGGGCCCGAAAGCTCAGTGCGTTGGTGAGCAGCAGCACCGTCCCCGGCCCCTGGGCCGTGCGGCCGATGACATGGCCTGCCGTGCGACCCGCCTGCCAGTTGTCGATGCCGGCATAGCGCAGGCCCGGCACCGCCCGCACGCCGCTCATCAAGGTGACCACGGGCACACCGCGGGCCACTTCCTGGCGCAAGGCGGCCCGGATGGGCTCGCTGTCGTGCAGCGCCACCACCAGGCCATCACGCGGGTGCCCCTGTGTGCGCGCACCCAGGTGCCGGAGGGCCTCTTTTTCGCTCACCCGCAGCAGGTGGATCACCACCCCGGGCGACAGGGCCTGGGCATGCAGCTGCCAGGCCCGCTCCAGCCGGGCAAAGTAAGGCGTGGGGCTCTTGACCAGCAGCACGTCCAGTCGGGTCACACCCCGGTGGGTGGTGGGCAGCACGCGGGGCACGCCCAGTTCGCGGGCCGCCGCGATCACGCGCTCGGTCAGCAGGGGTGACACCCCCCCGCGCTCGTTGAGCACGCGGTTGACCGTGGCCATGCTCACGCCCGCCCGCGTGGCGATCTCGACAAAGCGGGGGGCGCGCTTGCGGCGCTTGTCTGTGGCGGGCGGCGAATCGGTCAGGCTCATGCCTGCCTGTGTGCCACGTTCAGGCTGCCAGGGCAAGGGCGCTGACGCGCTCGCGCAACCAGGCCATGCTCTGGGCCAGCTGGGCTTCGATGTCGGTGGCCGCAGCGATCACCTCGGCAAAGGGCTCGAAGGACACATGCCCTCGGTAGCCGGCGTCCAGCAGGTGACGCAGCTGCGCGGCATTGCCCAGGCGATCGGCTTCGCCCACGAGCACACGGTGACCGTCGCGCATGTCGGGCACGGTCACGGCGCTGTCTTCCACGCCCGAGATGTGAACCAGCCCGGCCCATTCAGGGAAGAAGGTGGGATCGCCCGAGAGGTGGTGGTGAAAGGTGTCGTGCACCAACTGGTAGGTGCCGCCCACGTCGAAGGCCTCGAAAGCACGGACCGCCTGGGCTTTGCGGCGCACGGCGCATTCCTCGAAACCCAGGGGCTCGACCAGACCGACCAGGCCATGGTCGTCCAGGATCGGCTTGAGCTGCTGGAGAGCATGGACCAGGTCGTCATGGCGCTGGGTGGCGGTGCGGGCATCGGCACGGCTGTTGGTGGGGCACAGCACCAGGGCCTCTGCGCCGCAGGCCTGGGCGTAAGCCGCCATGGCGCGGGCTTCGGCCAGACGGGTGGCGTCGCATTGCTCAAAACGCTGCAAGGCGTTGATGGAGCGAATCACCAGGCCGTGGGCCCGTGCGATCGCGCCAATCTCCTGTGGAGGCACGCCATCGCCCGTCTCGATGCCGGGCAGGTCGTTGCGGATCTCGATGGCGGTCACGCCCAGGCGCTGCGTCATGGCGGCGAACTGGGCAAAGGGGATGCGTGGCACCGCCATGCGGTTGAGGGCGAAGGACAGCGAAGGGCTCATGGGTGTCTCCTGTGGGATCTCAGCAAGGGGCTGTGCGTGCCACTTTAGGAAACCACCTTCTGCATCGCCATGGCTTTTTTGACCATAAATGGTCAGACTACCCTCACCCTGCCCCGATCGTTCAGCGCAGGGCTGCGGCGATCATCTCGGCCAGCGGGGTGGTCGGACGGCCAATGAGCGCGCTCAGGGCGCGATCTCCGTCGAACAAGCCGCCCTGGGCTGCCCCCGAGTCGGAATCGGCCAGCAGGCCAGCCAGGGGTTCGGGCAGGCCCGCACCCACCAAAGCCCCCTTGAACTCGGCTTCGGGCAGGTTCACATAGGGCACGGCCTTGCCGGACTGGCGGCTCAATTCGGCCGCGAACTCGGTCAGGGTGTAAGCGGTGTCGCCAGCCAGCTCGTAGACCTTGCCGGCCTGATCGGGCAGGGTCAGCACGGCGGCATCGGCCTCGGCGTAATCGGCACGCGAGGCCGATGCGATGCGACCTTCGCCAGCGCAGCCAATGAAGGCACCGTGCTGCAAGGCAGGCGGCACGCTGGCCAGGTAGTTCTCGGTGTACCAGCCGTGGCGCAGCAGCACATGGGGCAGGCCCGATGCGGCCAGGTAAGCCTCGGTGGCGACGTGCTCTTCAGCCAGGCCCAGGGGCGACTGGTCGGCATGCAGCAAGCTGGTGTAGGCCAGCAGCTGGACCCCTGCGCGCTGGGCGGCGTCGATGACGTTGCGGTGCTGCGGCAGGCGCTGGCCCACTTCGCTCGACGAGATCAGCAGCACCTTCTCGGCGCCCTGGAAGGCAGCGTCGAGCGAGGCGGGCTGGGTGTAATCGGCCTGGCGCACGGTGACGCCCAGCGCGGCCAATGAGGTGGCCTTTTCAGGCTGGCGCACGGCGGCAACGATGCGCGAGGCGGGCAGCTTGCGCAGCAGCGCCTGGATGACGAGTTGGCCCAATTGGCCGGTGGCGCCGGTGACAACGATCATGGTGAGTCCTCAGAAAAAGGGGGTTGGGAAGATCCTGTGGCGCTATCATTTCGAAAGCGCTAACTTTTCGCAAGTACGCACCAAAAGGTAAGTGATGCCGAATTCCCACTCCTCCCCGCCCCCCGCCACCACGGGGCTCCTCGCCACCTACATGGACCGGGGCAATGTCTTTGCCGAAGCCTGCCCGTCGCGGGAGGTGCTCCGGCATGTGACCAGCCGCTGGGGCGTGCTGGTGCTGGTGGCCCTGCTGCGCGACACCCACCGCTTCAGCGAGTTGCGCCGCAAGATCAGCGGCGTGAGCGAAAAAATGCTGGCACAGACCCTGCAGTGGCTGGAGGCCGATGGCCTGGTGCTGCGCGTGTCGTACCCGGTGGTGCCACCCCACGTCGAGTACTCGCTCACCCCCCTGGGCCAGGAGGTCGGTCGGCGCGTGGAGGAGCTGACCGACTGGATCGAGCTGAACCTGCCCCGGGTGCTGCAAGCCCAGGGCGAGGGCTGAGACCGCAACGCGGCTCAGTTCAGGGCGGCGGTGGGCACCACGGGCAGCACCACGCTGGAAGGGTACTGCGGCCCGCTCAGGATGGTGCTCACATTGCCATCTGCCAGGGCCTGCTGAGGCGTGGGCCAGACACCCTGTGCCTGGTTGCTGGCACTGATGGCGATGCGCAGCTTGTGTCCCTTGCGCACCAGGGCCGCCGCCGGGAAGACCTCGACCGGCACCAGCATGGGCTTGCCCGGGATGACCGGGAGCTTCGCCGCCTCGGTGAAGGGATGCCAGGGCTGAACCATCACGCCGTTGACGTAACGCGAGCGGGTGGTGTCGACCGCGCGGTGGGCCACCGAAAGCAGCCCCGTGCTGATGGGCGTGGCCACACCAAAGGCATCGACGTCGTCCACGCGCACGGCCACGGCGGCCTCGGTGCGGGTGGTCCACAGCCAGAGGTCGGCCTGGATGGGGCCATTGAGGTAGAGGTCGCTGTCCAGAGGGGCCGTCTGGTAGATCAGGGCGCCTTGCGAGCGCTCGACCGTGGCACTGTTGGTGTAGCAGGGTTTGGGCAGCAGGCCGGCCGTGCCCAGCGTCCACTGCACGTAACTGCTTGAGCAGTCGCTGCCGTCATGGAGCGTGACGCTGGCCTTCACCGTCTTGCCATCGCTGCCCTTGGCATAGCTCACCACGGCGCCCTTGGGTTCGGTGATGGTGCGCGAGGCCTCTGGCACGGCGGGCTTCTGGGCACTCAGGCTCATGTCGCCACGCAGGTAGTAGCGCTGAGGGCTCATCTGCGGATGCGGCCAGTCGGTGGCCCGGGCATAGCGGTTGGTGCCGAGCAGGCCATAGCCCTCGACGTACTGCGTCACATTGGGCAGCGCGGCCGCACCGGTGTTCACACCCTTGAGGTACTGGTCGAACCACTGCAGCATGAGGGACGACGAACCCGGTGCGCCCTTGGCCGTCGCGTTGTCGGCTCCGGCGGCCGCATTGAGCACCGCCTGGATGTGCGCACCCTTGACGATGAGCAGCTTGGTGTTGGCGTTGCGCTTGATCTGCTCGTAGAGCAGGGGCTCGTCGCGCTGGAAGATGTCGTTGGCACTGCCCACG
Organism: Aquabacterium sp.; assembly: GCF_021768455.1. Classification (GTDB taxonomy): domain Bacteria; phylum Pseudomonadota; class Gammaproteobacteria; order Burkholderiales; family Burkholderiaceae_C; genus Aquabacterium. The sequence goes on from NZ_JAIZVX010000172.1 coordinate 7,069, forward strand.
ATGAAGGTCGGCACCTTGATCTTCGCCGCGCCCTCCAGCGGGGAACGCACGGACCAGAACTGCCCGTCATCGGTGGCGTAGCCCGTCTGCCCCGACAGCGAACGCTCCACCGTGGGCAGGTACCAGCTGTCGATGGACGCGATGTGCTCGGCATTGGCCGCACGGATCTGGTCGGCATAGGCCGGGTTGTTCTGGATCGCCAGGCTGTTCTGCACGCTCAGTGTGTGCGTGAGCGGCAGCCAGAGACTGATGAACTGGGCATTGAGCAGCCCGCCCACGCCCACGGTGCCGCGGTAGGCATCGCCCATGGGGATCTGCGCGAACACCGCCTTCACGGCCGGGTGCTGTTGTTGCGCCGTGAAGAGGCTGCTGATCCCCAGGTAGGACGTGCCGGCCAGGCCCAGCTGCCCATTGAACCAAGGCTGGCGCGTGACCCACTCGACCGCCTCGCCATAGGCAGCCTGCTCGGCCTCACCCAGCAACTGGGCCTCACCACTCGACATGCCCGAGCCCAGCACGTCCACGGCGACGGAGACATAGCCGCGGCGGTTCATGAACCTGTCCTGTCCGCCGACCAGCAAGGTGTTGCCGGTGCCGGCCACCGAGCCCAGCAACTGGCCCACGTCGATGCGGTAAGCGGTCTGCGTGAGGATGGCGGGAAAGGTGCCCGGCGCGGGCTGGCCCTTGGCATCGGCCGGCATGGACACCAGCACGGCCAGCTTCTGGCCGGTCGATGTCGTGATGAACTGCAAGGGCAGGGTGACGGCATCGGGGAAGTCTTCCGTGCGGCTGTAGGCCTGCCAGGTGCTGCCAGGGTTGCTCGTGATCGGGGTGCTGTACTGGGCGCCGCTGCCACGGGTGCCCAGGGTGGTGGTCTGGGCCAGGGCCAGGTGGCCAGCGCACAGTGTCATCAAGGCGGCAGCGATG
>NZ_JAIZVX010000173.1 GCF_021768455.1 Aquabacterium sp.
AGCCCTGTGCACAGGGCTGCGCCGATGCGGTAACGGTCTTGCCAGGCTTCTGCGCGGTGGGCGGCCCAGCCGTGGCCGGGTTCAGAGTGGTGCTCGGGGTGGCTCACTGTTGGCCCCGGTTCTGGTTGATGGTGTAGTTCACGCCGAAGTTGATGGGCAGGTTGCGACGCAGGTACTGGTCGACCCACACGTTGAGACTGGCGACCCCGCTGCGCGGCACCAGCACGACGTCCTGTGGCATGAGGGCCAGATCGCGTGCGCCGGGGCGCCCGCTCATCAGCCCGGCGAGGTCCACCTTGATCTGTGACGGTTCGCCCTCGCCTTGAGCGCGCAGCACGATCACCTCTCCAGCTTGCGCCGTGTCCTTCAAACCTTGCGCAGCCATGACGGCCTGCAGCACCGTGAGGGCACCCACCAGCGGTTGCGCACCGGGCAGGCCCACCTCTCCGCCCACGAACACGCGCTGTGACGCTGCCTGGCCCTGCAGGTTCACGACCACCTGTGGGCGCTTCACGCGGGCAGCCAGGGCGGTCTCCACCTGCCTGGCGATGGCCTGGACTTCCATCCCTTCGACCAGCACGTCACCCAGCAGCGGCAGCGAGACTCGGCCATCGGCGCGCACCAGCGCCACGGTGTTGAGTTCAGGGGTGTAGGTGAAACGGAAATTGAGCTCGTCGCCACGGCCCACACGGTAGGCCGGGATCGCAGACACGGCGGTCCCCGCCGGTGGCGTGACCACGGCTTCCGAGGCCGCGGCCGGAAGAACGTGGACACCCATGGCCAGGGCGACCAGACCCATTGCCAGACCAGGGAGCCATCGTGTTTGTGCCGGGGAGTGGGGGCACCATGTGCTCTCGGTCATTCGCAGGGTTTCATATAGGGAAAAGACAGGAAAAAATACTAGCATTCACCTATTGATTCAGGGGCATCGGCGCCGGATTTCCACCGGGGTGAGGGGGCGTCAGGCGCTGTGCCTCTCCTTCTTGGTGAGCGTGCGTGGCGGGCCCGACATCCGGTGCCCAAGCGCAACACGGTGGGGCGGTATGATCCGCGCTGCCTGCGTGAGTGCGGAGGGCCTGTGGCCCCCTGGCCACCGCCAGCATTCCTCTCCACCGTGCCACCGTCGATCAGCCTCCTACTGATCAATCGTCATGTTTGATTTCGTCCGCAAGCACACCCGCATCCTCCAGTTCATCCTGGTGCTCCTGATCCTGCCGTCCTTCGTGGTTTTCGGCATCCAGGGCTATTCCAAATTTGCTGATGGCGAAGGCGTGGTGGCCAAGGTCGCCGGGCAGAAGATCACCCAGGCCGAATGGGACAACGCCCACCGCAACCTGGTCGAGCGCCTGCGGGCCCAGCAGCCTGAGGCCGATGCCGCATCCTTTGACACCCCCGAAGTGAAGAAGCAGGCCCTCGACGCCCTGGTGCGCCAGTACGTGCTCGCCGCGGCCGCACAGGACCAGCACCTCACGGCCCCGACGGCCCGTCTGGTCCGCGTGTTCTCGACCGATCCGCAATTCGCAGCCCTGCGCAACGCCGATGGCTCGCTCAACAAGGGCCTGCTGGAAGCCCGTGGCATGACGCCCGCCCAGCTCGAGTCCCTGCTGCGCCAGGAATTGACCGTCGGTCAGGTGCTTTCGGGGGTCCAGGCGTCGGGTGAGGCGTCGGCACTGGCCAACCGCCATGCGGTCGAGGCGCTGTTCCAGGTTCGCGAAGTGCAGTGGACGAAGTTCGAGCCCAAGGCCTACGCCGCGGCCCTGAACCCCACGGCTGAGCAACTCAAGGCTTACTACAACGATCCGGCCAACGCTGCATGGCTGAAGGCCCCGGAAAAGGCCGATGTGCAGTACGTCGTGCTCGACCTCGACACCCTCAAGCAGCGTGTGTCGGTGAGTGAAGACGACCTGCGCCGCGCCTACACCGAGAACGCCGCCCGCTTCACGACGCCTGAAGAACGTCGCGCCAGCCACATCCTGATCAAGCTCGACAAGGGTGCTTCTGCCGACCAGAAGAAAGCGGCTCGCGCCAAAGCCGAAGGCCTGCTGGCCCAGGTGCAGAAAAATCCGTCTGCCTTTGCGGAGCTGGCCAAGAAGAATTCGGACGACGCTGGCTCGGCCGTGAATGGTGGTGACCTCGATTTCTTTGCCCGTGGCGCCATGGTCAAGCCCTTCGAGGATGCGGCCTTCTCGCTCAAGCCCGGCCAGGTCAGCGGCCTGGTGGAGAGCGACTTTGGTGTCCACATCATCCAGGTGACCGGGGCCCGTGGCGGTCAGGTGCAGGCCTTCGAGGCCGTTCGCCCGCAGCTGGAAGACGATGCCCGCAAGCAACTGGCCTTGCGCCAGTACGCCGAAGTGGCGGAGAAATTCACCAACGCCGTGTACGAACAGTCTGACGCGCTCAAGCCCGTGGCCGACGAGCTCAAGCTGCCTCTGCAGACCATGAACGACGTCCTGCGCGTGCCGGGCACCAAGGACCAGGGCGTGCTCTCCAATGCCCGCGTGCTGGAGGCGCTGTTCAATGCCGACAACCGTGTCAAGGGCCGTAACACCGAGGCCGTGGAAGTGGCGCCGAACAAGCTCGTCTCGGCCCGCATCGTGAAGTACAGCCCGGCTGCGCGTCAGCCTTTCGAGCAGGTTCAGGTTGCGCTGCGTGAGCGCTGGGTCAACGCCGAGGCGTTGAAGGCTGCCCGCGCCGATGCCGATGCCAAGCTGGCTTTGTGGAAGACCTCGCCTGACAAGGCCCAGTTGCCGGCGGCGGTGCAGATGTCTCGCCGCACGGTGTATTCGCAGCCGCCAGCCGTGATGGACGCAGCCCTGCGTGTGCCGGAGAAACAACTGCCGGCCTTCACTGTGGTGGACCTGGGTGCCGAGGGCGTGGCCCTGCTCAAGGTCAACAAGGTGATCGCGCCGCAGGTGAGCGCCCAGGAGCTGAAGGAAACCGAGGCCCAGTTCGGAGGCTACTGGGGCAAGGCAGAAGCCGAGGCCTACTACCGTTCGCTGAAGCGCCAGTACAAGGTCGAGTACCTGAATGGCAACAAGAAGGATGGCGACAAGGCAGAAGAAACACAAAAATCTGCGTCGGCTTCGTGAAACGGTTCAAAACGCGCTATACTTTAATTCTTCGCTGAGGTGGCTGTAGCTCAGTTGGTAGAGTCCCAGATTGTGATTCTGGTTGTCGTGGGTTCGAGTCCCATCAGCCACCCCACCACCTCATGAAGAAAATGCCCCGACAGACTGGTTCTGCCGGGGCATTTTTGTTTGGCCGAATGCCTTGCACAGGGCGCCCATGTGTCGCGGGGCACCGATGCCGACACCGGCATTGCCAGGGCAGGGCTGGCAATTGTTGGCAATTGGCCAACTGTCCCAGCCTTCATTTTGCGAACCGCCGGACGAAAGCCTCCGTGAGAAGGAGACCGGCGAATGAGCACAGCACCCACCCGCATTTCCAGTGACCCTTTGGCAGAGCACTACGGTCTGGCCCACCGGGTGGCCAATCTGGCCGGTGCCGCCCACCTTCTGCTTTGCCTGGCGTTGGGCGTCTGGAACGGAACCTGGCTGATGGCCCTGGTCGTCGGGGTGCCCACTTTCTTGCTGCCCTGGTGGCTGACTCGCATCAGCCCTGCTGCGGTGCTCACCCGTGTGACCATGGGGTTGAGCTTCATGACTTACACCGGCCTGATCGTGCAGCAAGCTGCCGGGGACATGGAAGCCCACTTCAGCTTCTTCGTGATGATGTCCTTCCTGGTCATCTACTTTGACTGGCGCCCCCTCATGGCGGCCTATCTGGGTATTGCCGCGCATCACCTGGCCTTCACGCTCTTGCAGCCCAGTGGGATGGGGCCCATCGTCTGGGGAGATGACCGTGGCGCCTGGGGGCACTTTCTGGTGCATGGCTTGGTCGGCGGTGTTCAGGCATCTGTCTTGTCGCTGATCGCGCTCAAGTTGCGCGGATTGCTGGGCGCTTCGCTCACGGTCGCGGCCATGGCGCGCCAGATCCAGGCTGGGGCCATCGAGATTCGGCAAAGCGAGCTCAAACCGGGCGCGCCCCAGCATGAGGAGCTCCTTCACTCCATGAACCAGATGCAGGCTCAGTTGGGAGGGGTGCTACTTGACATCAATCAGGCTGCGAACGTGATGGGGGCGGCTGTGTCCGACATCTCCAGCGGTGCGCTCGATCTGTCCAACCGAACGGAAGAGAGTGCCGCGTTTGGCCAGCAGGTGGCGCATGAATTGCGTTCCTACGCTGACGGTGTGCGCGAAAGCATGCAGATCAACGTCCAGGCCGGTGAGCTAGGGCAGGGTGCAGGCCACTCGGTCGAGCGTGCGGGGCAGGCCGTTTCGGAGGTGGTGGCCAGCATGGAGCACATCGAGCAGAGCTCGCGCAAGATTTCCGACATCATCGCCGTCATCGATGGCATCGCCTTCCAGACCAACATCCTGGCCTTGAACGCGGCGGTGGAGGCTGCCCGTGCCGGCGAAGAGGGCCGCGGCTTCGCGGTCGTTGCCAGCGAGGTGCGGACCTTGGCGGGTCGCAGCGCATCGGCTGCCAAGGAAATTCGGGCGTTGATCACCGATGCCAGTGAGCGCACTTTCACCGGTGCAGCCAAGGCGCGTAGCGCAGGCGAAGCCATGAGTGAGGTTCTCGATGTGGTGAAGAACGTGGTTCAGTTGGTCGAGCTGACGGCCGAGCGTGCGCGCCGTGATTGGCCTGCGCTGGAGAAGGTGACGAACTCGGTCGCGGCGGTGGACACGTCTCTGCAGCAGAACGCGGCATTTGTGGAGCAGCTCAGTGCCACCATGACGGCCTTGCGTGAACAGGAGCGCAGCCTGCGTGGCGCCGTCGGCACGTTCACGGTGAACCATGCCTGAACCCATGGCAGGGGCGAGCCGCCCGATCTCCTCTTGGTGGTTGGGGCTTCTGGTGTGCTGCTGGCTCACCGGGACGGGGTGGGCGATGTGGTCACTGGCCCCCTTTGATCCGGCCCGCTATGCGGGGCGTTGCCAGACGGTGACACGGCCAGGCGGTGAGGCGGCTCGCCCGGCAAGCCCTGCCGCCAAGTCGGCCACGGCAGAGGTGCCGCTCGCCAGCCCCTGAGCCAGTTTCTTTGGGCCTGTCCTGCTTTGCGACAAGCCCGAGCAGACACAGGTGGGGTCTCGCCGCGTAGAGTGCGGCCATGCCCAGCGCCTTCAACTTCAACGCCTCGCCTTTCGACTGCCTCAGCACCGAAGAGCAGCAGCGTGTTCGCAACAGCGTCGACATTGCATATTTCCCGCGAGGGGAGGTGATCCTCGACACGAGCATGGCCGTCACCCATCTGTTCATCCTCATCAAGGGGCATGTGCAACAGTTCGACGGGGATGAGGTGGTCGCGACCTACGGGCCTGACGACAGCTTTGACGGCCGGGGCCTGGTGGCAGGCAAGGTGGCCGATCGCTTTGTGGCCGCGGAAGAGGTGGTGGCCTACCAGCTCGCGCGCGACACGGTCACCGAGCTGATCCACACGAACGCAACGTTTGGCGCCTTGCTGTTTTCCGATCTCTCGAACAAGCTCAGCGCCCTGTCGGAGCGCCACAGCCAGCATGAACTGCAGTCCCTCACCATGGCGCAGGTGCAGGACGCCTTCTTGCGGCCAGCCCATGTGGTCGACGCCCGCAGCGACATCGTCTCGGTGGTCAAGGTGTTTGCCGGCCAGCACACCACCGCCGTGCTGGTCGAGGACCGGGCCTGCGTGCCGCCGCGGCTGGGCATCTTCACCAACACGGGCCTGCAGGATGCCATCCTGACCGGCATCCCGCTTGATGTGCTGCCGGTGGGGCAGGTGGCTTCCTTCCCGCTGGTGACGGTGCCGCCAACGGCCCATGTTTTCGATGCGCTCACCGCCATGATCCGCCACAAGGTGCGACGCCTGGTGGTCGCAAGGCCGCTGGCCGAAGGCGGGGAGGGCACTGAGCGGGAAGGCCTGCAGGTGGTCGGCATCCTGGAGCAGCTCGACCTGCTGAGCTTCCTCTCCAACCACTCGCATCTGATCACCTTGAAGATGGCCGAGGCCCAGGACCTGGGGACCTTGCAGCAAGCGGCCGGGCAGATCACCCGGCTGATCACGCTGCTGCACCGCGGTGGCACGCGCGTGGCGCAGATCGCCCGCCTGGTTCAGGAGCTGAATGCCCGGCTGTTCGAGCGCACCTGGCAGCTGTTGGCGCCGCCGGATCTGGTGGCCAACAGCTGTCTGTTCGTGATGGGCAGCGAAGGCCGAGGCGAGCAGCTGCTCAAGACCGACCAGGACAACGGCCTTGTGCTGCGCGATGGTTACACGCCGCCTGCCGATCTGGAAGGCATCTGCGCGCGCTTTTCTCAGGCCCTGATCGACTTCGGCTACCCCGAGTGCCCGGGCCGCATCATGGTGAACAACCCCGTGTGGCGCCATGCCGAGTCGGCATTTGTGGAGCAGATCAAACGCTGGCTGCTGATGCCCGATGCGGACACCCTGATCACGCTGGCCATCTTCATGGACGCCCACGCCGTCGCCGGGGACACCAGCCTGCTGGAGGGTTTGCGCCGTGCCACCCGGCAGACGGTGGCGTCCCAGGCGGCCGGCAACGACGCGCTGCTGGCCCGCTTTGCATCGGCCATTGACGCCTTTGGCGAGGCTGGAGGCTGGTGGAACAGGCTGTGGCCGCTGGGCGGTGGCGAGGCGCAGCAGCTCAACCTGAAGAAGGCGGGCATCTTCCCGCTGGTGCACGGGGTGCGCAGCCTGGCGCTGGCCACGCAGGTGGAGGCCATTGGCACGGTGGAGCGCATCGAGGCCCTGGTGGCCGCGGGCAAGCTTCCGCCGGTGGTGGGCACAGAGCTGACCGACAGCCTTCACTTCTTCATGGGACTCAAGCTCAAGACGGGGCTGCTGGCGCTGGAGACGGGCAAGCCGGTCTCGGGCGACATCGACCCCGATCGCCTCAGCCCCCTGGAGCGCGACCTGCTGAAAGACGCCCTGGGCGCGGTCAAGCGCTTCAAGGCGATGCTGCGCCATCGTTTCCACCTGGACGCGATCTGATCGGCCCGCCCCGGCGTCACACCATGAGTCATCCCCTCGGCCTTTTTTCGCCCGTCCAGGCCTGGCGCGCCCTTTCGCGGGCCTGGATGCTTTATCACATTGGTGACGAGCGCTTCCGCTTCATGTGGGACGCGCCCCCGCCTGACGAGTGGGTGGCACTCGACTGTGAAACCACCGGCCTGGACACCCAGCGCGACGAAGTGATCGCGATCGGGGCCGTGCGCATCCGCGGCAACCGGGTGATGACCAGCGAGCGGCTGGAGCTCATCGTCAAACCAGAGAAGCGGCGGCTCACAGCCGAGAGCGTCAAGGTGCACCGCTTGCGCGAGCAGGATGTGGCGCAGGGCATGCCCATCGACGAGGCGTTGCGACAGCTCATGTGGTTCATCGGCAGCCGGCCGCTGGTGGGGTATTACCTTGAGTTCGACCTGGCCATGATCAACCGTCTGCTGTTTCCCATGCTGGGGGTCAAGCTGCCGCAGCCGCGCTTCGAGGTCTCGGCCATGTACTACGACCTCAAGTACCGGCAGCTGCCATCGCACGAGCAGGGGCTCAAGCCCATCGACCTGCGCTTTGCTGCGCTGATGGACGATCTGGGGCTGCCCCAGCGCGAGGCCCACGATGCCATCAACGATGCGGTGATGGCGGCGCTGGCCTTCGTCAAGCTTCGGCATCTGGCCGGCCAGGGCTGACCGATACGCCCCTGCACCGGGCAACCCTGATCGGGGCCCAGGCATCGGCAGCGTATCAGCGCGAACCGGGCGCCTGACCTACACTTTCAGTCCACCCTTTTCCCTCTCGGTTGCCAGGCGAGACGATCGCGCTGACAACCCGCGCCCTGGTTGTCGACGTGCACGCCCCCACCCCCTTTGAGC
>NZ_JAIZVX010000044.1 GCF_021768455.1 Aquabacterium sp.
GTGTCGTCTCCCACGCCCGTCATCACCTTCCCCGAATCCCTCCCCGTCAGCGGCAAGCGCGACGAGATCGAAGCGGCCCTGCGCGAGCACCAGGTGGTCATCGTCTGCGGCGAAACGGGCTCGGGCAAGACCACGCAGCTGCCCAAGATCGCCATGCAGATGGGGCGGGGCGGCTGGGGGCAGCCCCGTGACCCGAATGCGCCTCGCCACCTGCGCCCCAAGCTGATCGGCCACACCCAGCCGCGCCGCATCGCCGCGTCCAGCGTGGCCAAGCGCATTGCCGAAGAGCTCAACACGCCACTGGGCGAGGTGGTGGGCTACAAGGTGCGCTTCCAGGACCGCATCCAGCCCGGTGCCAGCGTCAAGCTGATGACCGACGGCATCCTGCTGGCCGAGACCCAGGGTGACCCGGACCTGCGCGCCTACGACACCATCATCATCGACGAGGCCCACGAGCGCAGCCTCAACATCGACTTCCTGTTGGGCTACCTGCGCCAGCTGCTGCCTCGCCGCCCCGACCTGAAGATCATCGTGACCTCGGCCACGATCGATGCGGACCGCTTCGCGCAGCACTTCGCCTCCAGCAAGGGCCCAGCGCCGGTGATCATGGTCTCGGGCCGCCTGTTCCCGGTCGAGCAACGTTACCGCCCGTTTGAAGAAAGCCGCGAATACGGGCTGAACGAGGCCATCTGCGACGCCGCCGACGAACTCTGGCGCGAGGGCAGCGGTGACATCCTCGTCTTCCTTCCCGGCGAGCGCGAAATCCGCGAGGCCGCCGACCAGCTGCGCAAGCACTTTGCCCACCACCGTGTGCAGGCCAAGATCCTGCCGCTGTTTGCGCGCCTGAGCCAGGCCGAGCAGGACGAGGTCTTTCGCACCGGCGGTGGCCGGCGCATCGTGCTGGCCACCAACGTGGCCGAAACCTCGCTCACCGTGCCCGGCATCCGCTACGTGATCGACTCAGGCCTGGCCCGGGTCAAGCGCTACAGCTTTCGCAACAAGGTCGAGCAGCTGCAGATCGAGCCCATCAGCCAGGCCGCCGCCAACCAGCGCGCAGGCCGATGCGGCCGGGTTGCCAACGGTGTCTGCATCCGCCTGTACGAAGAAAAGGATTTCACCGGCCGCCCGCGCTTCACCGATCCGGAAATCCTGCGCAGCTCGCTGGCCGGCGTGATCCTGCGGATGAAGTCCCTGCACCTGGGCCTGGTCGACGACTTCCCCTTCATCGAGCCGCCCCTGCGCAAGGCCATTGCCGACGGCTACCAGTTGCTCAACGAGCTGGGCGCGGTCGACGACCTCAACGAGATCACGCCCCTGGGCATGACCCTGGCCAAGCTGCCGCTGGACCCGCGCGTGGGCCGCATGATCCTCGAGGCCAAGGACCGCCAGGCCCTGGCCGAGGTGCTGGTGATCGCCGCCTCTCTGAGCGTGCAGGACGTGCGCGACCGCCCCATCGACCAGCAACAGCAGGCCGACACCAAGCACAAGCAGTTTGACGACGAGCGCTCGGAGTTCATGGGCACCATCAAGCTGTGGAAGTGGCTGGATGAGTCGCGGGGCGGGCATGGGCACCACGAACCCGGTCAGCCTGAGCAACACAAGCTCAGCCACCGCAAGTACGAGCAGCTGCTGCGCGACAACTACATCAACCCGCGCCGCGTGCGCGAATGGAAGGATGTCTACAGCCAGCTGCACACCGTGGTGGCCGAGCACAGCTGGCGGCTCAACGGCAGCCCCGCCACCTACGAGCAGGTGCACCTGTCCTTGCTCTCGGGCCTGCTGGGCAACATCGGCTGCAAGAGCGACGACGAAGACTGGTACCTGGGCGCGCGCGGCATCAAGTTCTACAAGCACCCGGGCGCCAACCTGAGCAAGAAGCCCGGGCGCTGGATCCTCGCGGCCGAACTGGTCGAAACCGCGCGCCTGTTTGGCCGTGGCATTGCCAACATCGACCAGGCCTGGCTGGTGCAGATGGGCGGCCACCTGCTCAAAAAGCAGCTGCTCGATCCGCATTGGGAGAAGAAGGCCGGCGAGGTGGTCGCCCTGGAGCGCGCCACCCTGTATGGCCTGGTCATCTACAACAACAAGCGCATCAACTTTGGCCTGGTCGACCCGAAACAGGCGCGCGACATCTTCATCCGCGAAGCCCTGGTCGGCGACGAATGGGAAACTCGCTTGCCCTTCCTGGCGGCCAACCGCAAGCTCATCGCCCAGGTCGAGCAGCTGGAACACAAGTCCCGCCGCCAGGACGTGCTGGTCGACGATGAACTGATCTACGCCTTCTACGACGCCCAGATCCCGCCCGAGGTGATGAGCGGCGCCAGCTTCGAGCGCTGGTACAGGCACGCCGCCCGCGAGAATCCGAAGCTGCTCTACCTGAGCCGTGAAGAGCTCATGCGGCACGAGGCCGCCGGCATCACCAGCAGCGCCTTCCCCAAGGTGCTGCGTGTGGGTGGGGTCGATTGCACCACCGCCTACCTGCATCAACCAGGCGACCCGCGCGACGGCGTGACCGTGACCGTGCCCATCTTTGCGCTCAACCAGGTCAGCGATGAAACCGGCGAGTGGCTGGTGCCTGGCATGCTGAAAGACAAGGTGCTGGCCCTGGTCAAGAGCCTGCACCAGAAGCCCCGAGCCCGCCTGGTGCCGCTGCCCGATTACGCCCAGAGTTTCGTGGACGAGGCCGAGTTCGGGAAAGGCAGCCTCATGGAGGTGTTGCTCAAGGCCGTGCGCGACAAGACCCAGCTTGACGTGAAGCGTGCCGACTTCAAGCTCGACACCCTCTCGCCCCACCTGTTCATGAACTACCTGGTGGTCGACGAGCACGGCCGCCAGCTGGGCATGGGCCGCAACCTGCCGGCGCTCAAGGCCGAACTGGGTTCCCTGGCCCGTGGGGCCTTCCAGGCCCTGGCTGCGCTCAAGGCGCAGACCGTTGTGCAGTCGGTGGCACAGGCTGTTGCGCAGGCCCCGGAGGGTGCTCAGAGCGCGGCCAAGCCGCCCGTTGATGCGAAGGCGCCGGTGCGCACTGCCGCATCACCGGCCAAGGGCGCGCCCAAGCCTGCCGCTGCGCAAGCCCTGACCGACTGGACTTTCGGCGAACTGCCCGAGCTCATGGAGATCTCGCGGGGTGGCCACACCCTGATCGGTTTCCCCGCCCTGATCGACAAGGGCCAGCACGTCGAGATCGAAGTGTTCGACGAGCCCGATGTGGCCGCCGCCCGCCACCGCGTGGGCCTGCGCCGCCTTGTCGCCCTGCAGATCCGCGAGCCGCTCAAGTACCTCGAGAAAAACATCCCCGATCTGCAGAAGATGGCGATGGCCTACATGCCCCTGGGCACCATTGAAGAACTGCGCGAGCAGATCATCGACGTCGCACTCGACCGCGCCTACCTCAACGACCCCTTGCCCAAGGACGCGGCCAGCTTCAAGGCGCGGGTGGAAGAAGGGCGTACTCGCCTGAACCTGATTGCACAAGAGGTGGCCCGCCTGGCCGGTGGCATCCTCACCGAGTACGCCGCGGCCGTGCGCAAGCTGAAAGACGCCCGCCCGCCCAAGGACGTGGCCGACGACGTCACGGCGCAACTGCAGCGCCTCATGCCCAAGCGCTTTGTGGCGCAGACGAACTACGCGCAGCTGCAGCACTTCCCGCGCTACCTCAAGGGCATCACCCTGAGGCTGGACAAGCTCAAGGGCGACCCCGCCCGCGATGCCCAGCGTCTGGCCGAACTGCGCCCGCAGGACCAGCGCCTGGTGCGCCGCCTGGCCGAGCTCAAGGGCACCCACGACGCCCGTCTGGACGAGTTCCGCTGGCTGCTGGAAGAACTGCGCATCAGCCTGTTCGCGCAGGAATTGCGCACGCCCCAGCCTGTCAGCATCAAGCGCCTGGAGAAAGTTTGGACGCAAATGAGCCACTGAGGCGTTTTTGCGTTCAATCTCGGGTTAGAATCTAAGTCTTGTCGGGGCGTAGCGCAGCCTGGTAGCGCATCTGCTTTGGGAGCAGAGGGTCGTGAGTTCGAATCCCACCGCCCCGACCATTCATTCAAAAGCCAGCAGGTTTGCGCCTGCTGGCTTTTTTCATGTCTGGCTTCATGTATGGCGCGTTGGCGCCCAAGTCTCAGGTCTGCGAGCCCGCGTTGGCCGATTTGCGCTTTGCGGCCACGATGCCGCACAAACCCAGGCCCATCAGGGCCCATGTGCCTGGTTCCGGAATGGCCGGTGTGGTGCCGCCACCGTAGACCACGTCGTCGATGGCGACGATGTCATTGCCCGTGAACACCGTGAGCGAGGTGATCAGCTTGCCTGGGTTGGAAAAGCCGACGAAAGCTGTTCCGCCCTTGTAGGGGTCCCCGCTGGGCAGGCTGATCGACTGGCTTTCGCCATCGCTGAAGGTGATGGTGCCCGTGGTCAGTTGCAGACCCGAGAAAAAGGCGCCGAAGTAGCTGATGCCTGTGTCGAAGGTGAAGGTGGCGCTGCTGCCCTGACCGGACAGCAGCAGAAACCGGCTGCCACCGGCCGTGGTGTTGAAGCCGCAAAAGGCAGCCGCGCAGGTGGCGTCGTTGGTGACGGCGCCACCCGCGATGCCCAGGCCGGTGAGGCTGGATTCGAAGTCCAGGCGGACCCCGTCGTTCACCGCGGCCAGGAATGAGGCCTGGGCCGCAGCCGACTGGGTCCCCACCACCCCGCTGCCTTCGTCAAAGCCGCGCCAGGTCTCCAGGGCGGCCTGGGCATCCAAGCCGAGTGCGCCGAGGGTGGCAAGAAGGGAGATCAATCGGGTGGTGCGGCGCATGGCGGTTTTCCTGGGGGCGGACGGTTCACGGCCGTGAGAAGGCGAGTGCCCGGTTGCCGTGAGGGTGCCGGGCGGCCTGTTCGGTACAGCTTTCTGCGCGTCGGCGCAGGCCATGGATGCAGTAACGAAGTGTAAGCAAGTGGCCGCTGCCATGGCATCACCGTGGTTCGGGGGCGATGGACGCGCCCGAAGACCCTGGGTCGCGCCAAGTGTGACAAATCACCGCTTGGGCACGATCCCTTGTTCTGGTTTTGCTGCTTGCAGCGCGCACGGAAATGGGCGCGTCGCTTGTCGTGTTTTGTTCAAGTGTGGAACAGTAGAGGGCTGTCTGTCAGAAAGTCCCCCATGTCCTTCTTTGCTGCCCAGTCTTTGGGTGTGATGCGCCATCGCCCGTTCCGCTATTACGTCTCCGGGCGCTTCCTGGCCACGCTGGCCGTGCAGATGCAGAGTGTGGCCATCGGCTGGCAGATTTACGACATCACCGGCAGCGTGCTGGACCTCGGTCTGGTTGGCCTGGCCCAGTTCCTGCCGTTCCTGCTGCTCATCCTGCCCGCCGGGCAGCTTGCAGACCGCCTCGACCGCCGCCGCATCGTCACCCTCTGCTATGCGGTGAACCTGTTGTGCGCGCTGTTGCTGCTGGGCTTCACCTTGGGTGGGCTGCGTGTGGTCTGGCCGGTCTTTGCCGTGTTGGCGCTGTTCGGCGCCTCGCGGGCATTCAGCATGCCGGCCAGCCAGGCCATCGTGATCAACCTCGTGCCCAAGGTGAGCTTTGGTCAGGCCGTGGCACTGAGCTCCTCGTCCTTCCATGTGGCCGTGATCATCGGGCCGATGCTGGGCGGTCTGGCCTATTTGGCCGGTCCGCTGGTGGTCTACGGCGCGGTCGCTCTCCTGCAACTCCTGGCGGTGGCCTCGATGGCCCGCACCGGCCGCAGCCAAACGCCGGCCAGCAGCCAGCCGGCCACCCTCGGCTCGGTGCTGGAGGGGCTGCGCTTCGTGTTTTCGCGGCCCATCATGCTGGGGGCGATCTCACTGGACCTGTTCGCGGTGCTTTTCGGTGGCGCCACGGCCCTGTTGCCCGCCATCGCGCGCGACGTGCTGCATGCCGACGCCACCGGCCTGGGCCTGCTGCGCAGCGCGCCGGCCATCGGTGCGGCCCTGACCACGGCCGCGCTGGCCGTCTGGCCGATTCGGCGTCAGGTGGGTAAGTGGATGTTCGGCGGCGTCGCCGTGTTCGGGCTGGCCACGGTCGTGTTCGGCTTGTCGCACAGCCTGCCCTTGTCGCTGCTGGCCTTGCTGTGCATGGGCGCTGGCGACATGGTCAGCGTCTACGTGCGCCACATCCTGGTGCAGTCCGAAACCCCGGATGCCATCCGGGGCCGGGTCAGCGCCGTGAGTTCGGTCTTCATCGGGGCGTCCAACGAACTGGGCGAGTTCGAGTCGGGCCTGACCGCCGGCTGGTTCGGGCTGGTGCCCGCTGTGGTGTTCGGTGGTGTGGCCACGCTGGCCGTCACCGCCCTGTGGATGGCGGGTTTCCGCAGCCTGCGCACGCTCGATGGCTTCCCCGATCCGGTGGCGCCCGCCTCAGCGGATCGGCCTGCTGAGGCGTCGGCGCCCGCTGGCGCGCAAGCCAAATCGCAGGCGCGGTGAGCCGTCGTCAGGCCAGCACTTCGTAGCCTTCTTCCAGGATCGCGCCGGCCGCTGCGTCCCGGCTCAGGGTCGTCTGCACCCTGACTTCGCCACTCGGCAGGTCGATGCTGACCTGGGCCTGCCCGTCGAGGGCCAGAAGAGCCTGGGTCACCGCCTTGACGCAGTGTTGGCAGCTCATGCCCTTGACCAGGATCTGATGGGTGTTGATGTCGCTCATGGTGTGATCTCTCGGATGGCCCCAGATTGAACTCGGATCTGTCGAACCGGGCGCACAACACCCATACTGCCATCATCCAGGCACCTGGGGATATCCCGGGCCTTGCCTTGTCCGTTTGGACCAGGCTTGCTGCCACGGATGCCGGTGTTTGATGATTGTTGGAGACCGCCTTTGTCCCTGCCCGCCGCAAAGCCATCTGACGAAACCGAAATCCCCCTGCTGACGGCCGCGGCCGATGTGCAACTCGCCGTGCGGGGCATGACCTGTGCGGCCTGTGTGGGGCGGGTCGAACGTGCGCTGCGCAAGGTCGAAGGGGTGGCCGATGCCCAGGTGAACTATGCGACCGAGGTCGCCTCAGTGCACTGGCGAACCGGTGCCCCGCCGAATGCGACCCAGGATGCGGCGGGGCTGGTGGCGGCGATCGAGCGTGCCGGCTACGAGGCCCATGTGCAGGCCGACGATGCCCCGATCGCCGAACCGGTGCAGCCTTGGTGGTCCGTCTGGGGGGCGGCGTTGCTGGGGGCGGCGGCCAGCCTGCCCTTGCTTCTGCCCATGCTCTGGGGGGATCACCACTTCTGGCCGGCCTGGGTGCAGTTTGCGCTTGCCACCCCGGTGCAGTTCCTGTTGGGGGCGCGTTTCTACAAGGCGGGCTGGGCAGCGCTCCGGGCTGGCAGCGGCAACATGGACCAGCTCGTGGCCCTGGGCACCAGCGCCGCCTGGGGCCTGTCGTGCTGGCTCTGGTGGCGCCATGGTCAGGATGCCCACGTGAGCCACGGTTCCCTCGCGGCCCACGATGCCGCGCCCGCGCTCTACTTTGAGTCCGCGGCCGTGGTGATCACCCTGGTGCTGCTTGGCAAGGCGCTGGAAGCGCGGGCCAAGCGCGAGACCACGGCGGCCATCCGGGCCTTGCAGGCACTGCGTCCTGCCACGGTGCACCGGCTGGGGCCACAGGGCGAGGTGGATGTGCCCCTGGCCCAGGTCGTGGTGGGCGATCAGGTCGTGGTGCGTCCCGGTGAGCAGATCCCTTGCGATGGCACGGTGCTGGAAGGCGCAAGCCACGTCGACGAGGCCATGCTCACGGGCGAGCCCTTGCCCGTGCCCAAGCTCCAGGGGGCGCACCTCACCGGCGGCTCGGTCAACGGGGAAGGGCGCCTGCTGATGAAGGTGTCCGCGGTGGGCGCCCAGACCATGCTGGCGCGCATCATCCGCCGTGTGGTCGAAGCCCAGGCCAGCAAGGCGCCCATTCAGCGGGTGGTCGATCGGGTGTCGGCCATCTTCGTGCCCCTGGTCTTGCTGGTGGCCCTGGCCACCGGGCTGGGGTGGTGGTGGTTCGGCCTGCCTGGCGAGCAGGCGCTCATCCGGGCCGTGGCCGTGCTCGTGATTGCCTGTCCCTGTGCCCTGGGCCTGGCCACGCCGGCCGCGATCATGGCCGGCACGGGCGCGGCGGCTCGCCAGGGCATCCTCATCAAGGACCCCGAGGTGCTGGAGCGTGCTCGGCGCATCGACATCGTGGCCTTCGACAAGACCGGCACGCTCACGGAGGGCCGCCCGACCCTGAGTCGCTGGGAGCCTTCGCCGCGCTCTCCGCTCATGGCTTCGCAGTTGCTGCAGGTCGCCGCGGCCCTGCAGTCGGGCAGCGAGCACCCCCTGGCCCGAGCCGTCATCCATGCCGCGAAGGGGCAGTCGGGTGGGCAGCCGCCCGTCCTGCCCGAGGGCTGTCTGATGCAGGGGCTGCATGCCGAGCCCGGACAGGGCATCCAGGGGCGGATTGCCGTTGGGCACCTGGCAGGTGACTGGTGCCTCGTCAGCACGCGCGGTCTGCTCGCGCGCTGTGGCCCCGATCAAAGCCTGCGTCGGGGCCTGACACAGGATGCCGAAACCAGCTGGCGGGATGTGGCCCATACCCTGGCCAGTGAGGGCGCCACGCTGTCCTGGCTGCTGCACGCGCCCAAGGCAGGCGAGTGGCATCCGCTGGCCTGGATGGCGTTTGGTGACGAGGCCAAGCCGGATGCGGCGGAGGCCGTCAGGCGCCTGCATGCCATGGGGGTGCGCATCGTCATGCTCTCGGGCGATAACCGTGGGGCGGCCCATGCCGTCGCGCGGCACCTGGGCATCGAACAGGTCATCGCCGAGGTGCTGCCCGGAGACAAGGCCGACCACGTGCACCGCCTTCAGCAAGGCGAGGGTGGCGTGCGCCGCACCGTGGCCATGGTGGGCGACGGCCTCAACGATGGTCCGGCTCTGGCTGCGGCCGACGTGGGCATGGCGATGGCCAACCCGTGCGGCGGCAGTGACGTGGCCTTGCAGGCGGCGGGCGTCACCCTGATGCGTGGTGATCCGTTGCTGGTGCCGGCTGCCCTGGCCATCTCGCGAGCCACCTCCAACAAGATCCGCCAGAACCTGGTGTGGGCCTTTGCCTACAACCTGATCGGCATCCCCCTGGCCGCCATGGGCGGGCTGAACCCCATGCTGGCCGGCGCGGCCATGGCGCTCAGCAGCATCAGCGTGCTGGGCAATGCGCTGCTGCTCTCGCGCTGGCGGCCCTGATCGGCACAGCGGCCCGATCGGGCATGTGTGGCGGCTTGCCACGGTGGTCTGGGCGCCGTGCCTTAAACTCGGGGCCTGGCTGTCCGTAGCTCAACTGGATAGAGCAGCTGCCTTCTAAGCAGCAGGTCGGGGGTTCGAGTCCCTCCGGACAGGCCACAACTCAGGGAATCCGACGTGCTTGATCGACGCATCAAGCGGAGGGCACTCGGGTAGACTGGTCTGAAGATGTTCTGGTCTCGACTTCCCGCCTGCCTCGCATGTTCGACGCCCTCAAGCGACTGATCGGCCCCTCCACTGCCTCCGGCCACGAAGGCGAGACGCTGGCTGCCTGGGCCAAGGTCGATGGGCTCGTGTTCAAGCGCGTCAAGGACAAGTCTGCCGGAGGGGGCTACGTTGTCGAGTCCAGCCGAGGTTGGCGCGTCGAATGGGGTGCCAGCCAGCGCGTCTACATCCACGGCCCCGAACTCCGTTTCCGCTGCGACACCGGCATCCCGTCCGATGTGCAGTGCATTCTGCTCACCAAGGTGCTGGCCCAGACGCTCGAGTCCGACGTCTTCAACCGCTACACCAACGCGATGCAGACCCAGATCGACCACACCCTGCCTGACGAGATGCGCTGGCTCGCCATGCACCCCCGTGTGTCGCTGGCCGTGGCCCCGGTGCTGGCCAAGCGCTTCGCGCTGTTCACCAATGCCGAGCCACTGACCCAGCGCTGGCTGGGGGCCGAGGTGGTGCAATGGCTCGAAGAGGCCGCCCAGACCTGGTGGACCGATGCCCTGGTGCTCGTGCTCACGGTCAACCGTGGGATGCTGACCCTGCGCATGAGCGGTCGTCCGCTGGAGTCCAGCCAGTTGCACCTGGTTGGCGCGCTGTTCGAGCGGGTCGCCCTCCGTCTGAAGGAAGTCGGGCACGGTTGAGTCGGGCGAGGGCCCGTTGCCTCATGGGGCACGCCGTCCCAGAAAGTGCGCGATCGCCT
Source organism: Aquabacterium sp. (assembly GCF_021768455.1). Taxonomy (GTDB): domain Bacteria; phylum Pseudomonadota; class Gammaproteobacteria; order Burkholderiales; family Burkholderiaceae_C; genus Aquabacterium. Next base: position 10,174 of record NZ_JAIZVX010000044.1, read on the forward strand.
CGCCTGCCTCGGGGCGGCTCAGGTTGACGATGAAGTGCCGCTGCTCGGCCTGCAGGTGCGCAGGCAGGTCGGTGTGGCCCGCATCATTGACGAGTTCCTTGACGCTGGCCAGGGTGTGCGCAGGCATGCTCGCCAGCTCATCGGCCCATGCCAGCGCCTCGTTCAAGGCCTGGCCCGCTGGCACCACCTTGTGGGCCAGGCCCATGGCGGCCCACTCTGCGCCGGTGTGCGTGCCCTGGCCCCAGAGCAGGGCCAGCGCCCGGTTGCGTCCCAAGGCGCGCGCCAGGTGCCAACTGGTGCCCCCGTCGGGCGAGAGGCCCAGCTTGCCGTAGGCCAGGGTGAAGCGGCTGCTCTCGCTGGCCACGACCAGGTCGCAGGCCAGGCTCAGCGCCACGCCGCCACCGGCCACCTGCCCCTCGATGGCGGCGATCACCGGTTTGGGAAAGCTGCGCAAGGCCTCGATCCAGTCATGAAAGGCGCCGATCTGTTCGGCTTGCAGCCCGATGTCGTGTTGTCGGTTGTGAGCCAGGCGCGTCAAATCGCCCCCGCTGCAAAAATGGCTGCCTGCGCCTTGCAGCACCACGGCAGACACATCTGGATTCGATTCCGCCATGTTCAAGGTTTCGATGCCGGCGGCATAAACCTGTGGAGACAGGGCGTTGCGGGTGGCTGGCCCCGAAAGCGTCATCAGGAGGGTCGGTCCGCGTCGGTCGGTTTGCAGTTCGGTGCTCATGGCATCAGGTTTCAAATGTCAATTGCCAGGGTGTAAAAGTACTGAGATGTAACCGATTCAGCGGTCTGCTCGTTGTTTTCGCCACCCAGGATTTGAATCGCTTCATGCTAGAGTGAAATATCGGCCCTCTGATACACCCTTATGAATAAATTCAAGAAGGTGTCGGCCCTGGTTCTCGCTGGAACGACGCTCATGTTGGCGTCGGGGGCATCCCACGGCTTGGGCTTCGGTCGCCCCTCCAGCCGCGCCGTTCTGGGCGAAAAACTGCAGTTCCAAGTCCCGCTCCGCCTGGAGTCGGGCGAAGACGTCACCAGCGATTGTCTGGTGGGCGACGTTTACCTGGGTGACGACAAACTCCCCTCCGGTTCGGTGTCCGTGTCCGTCCAGCGTCCGCTGGGGGGAGATGCCGTGCTGTCTGTCCGCACCCTGGTCGCGGTGAACGAACCCGTGGTCACCCTCTACCTTGTGGCAGGTTGCCAGGCCAAGGTCACCCGCAAGTTTGTGGTCTTTGTGGACCCCCCCTCCGTGACGGCCCCCAATGCGGGCTCTGACACGCTGCCTCTGCTCGCGGAATCCGTTGGCGGAGGTGATCGTCCCTCGCCTGTGGTGGCAGCCAGGCCCGCCAAACGCGTGCCCGCCAAGGCGCCCGCATCCGATGCAAAGGGCAAGCTGCCCTCGGGCGACACCCCGGTCGACGTGGCAGCGGCTCCGCGTCAGCCTGGTGCGGCGCGGGCTGCCGGCCCAGGCATGTCGCCCGCCTTGGGTGCCGCATCGGCGAGAACCGCTGCGGCACCGGCCTCCAGGGCCTCGAGCAGCGGTCGCCTGGTGCTGGACCCCGTGGAGCAGGACGCAACCGTCATCCCGAATCTGCAGATGAGTTCGGCCCTTGGCGCCAGCGCGGTTGCAGCGGACGACAGCCCCGAAGCCAGGACGCGCCGTGCCGCCGCTGCGGCCCTGTGGCAGGCGCTCAATGCCTCGCCCGAGCAGATGGCCCGCGACCGCCAGCGCCTGACCGAACTCACCGAGCGACTGGCCACCTTGCAAAAGGAAGCGCAGGAAGCCCGTCAGGCCATTGATGGCCTGCAGGCCCGTGCGCGCGAGGCCGAGTCGAACCACGCACCCAACTGGTTGACCGCCGTGTTGGGCGGCGGCTTGCTGGCGGCCCTGGGCGGCTGCGCCTTCTTCTATCAGCGCCTGCGCCAGCGCCACGGTGCGACGCGCTGGTGGCACGCCGAGGCCGTGGGCATGGCGTCTGCCGACACCACGACGTCGGCCGAACTGCCGCGGCCTCCCGAAGAGGCGCCATCGCGCCAGGCCGAGCCCGTGGCGGCCGTGCCAAGTTTCACGGGCGTGCCGTCTCGCATGAGCGAACCGGCGCCAGCGGTGTTCACGCCGGTGGGCCAGGGGCGCTCCGTTGTGGGGCAATCCTCCTCTGACGGCCTTGCTTCGCCCACCGTCACCGCCTCGGTGGCGGCCATGGTCGGCCAGCCTTTGGAGGCTGCGCCGGATGCGCCTGCCCCTCGGATGGCGCGCACCGAGCCCCTGCGTGAGGTGTCCGTTGAAGAGCTGATCGACCTGGAGCAGCAAGCCGAATTTTTCGTCGTGCTGGGCCAGGACGATGCCGCCATCGACCTGCTCGAAGGCCATGTGCAAAGCACCACCGGTGCCAGCCCGCTGCCCTTCCTCAAGCTGCTCGAGATGTACCAGCGCATGAACCGCCGTGGTGATTACGAGCGCGTGCAGGCTGCGTTCAACGAGCGCTTCAATGCCTATGCACCGGCCTGGGAGTCGGACCTTCAGCAAGGGCACAGCCTGGTTGATTACCCGGGCGTCGTCGAGCGTCTGCAGAGCCTGTGGGCGTCGCCGCACAATGCGATGGACGTGCTGGAGAAATCGCTTACGCGTCCGGATCACGATGCCGAGACCTTCGACCTGCCGGCCTACCGTGAACTGCTGTTCCTCTACGCCGTGGCGCGAGACCTGTCCGAGCGCGAGTCAAAGGACCGCGAGGCCGTTGACCTGCTTCTGCCTGTGGCCGAAACGCCCAGCGGTCTGTCGCTGGGCGAGGACAACGAGGTCGAGCCCTTGATGGCCACGCGCCCGGTCAAGGCCCATCCTGAGGTCAGGCCGAGCATCAGCCTGGATTTGCAACTCGACGACATCGGTGTGTCCGAGCCGACGCAGGCCTACGGTGTCCGGCCGATCGTCACGGGCAACCTCGCGTCGCCGCACAGCAACGAGATCGAGTTCGAGCACATCGACATCCCGACCTCCGACACACCGCCCCCCCGGGTTTGAGTCTGGCGCACCAGGTGCCAGGCGATCGGGGCTTCAGAGCCCGTCGTCCTGGTTCTTGCCGCCGCCAACCGGGGCCTGCATCGCCTGTTGGATCAACTGCTTGCTGAGGCGGTCGGAGATCAGTTCCGCGAAGGTCAGCACGAACTGCCTCAGGTAGGCGCCGCGCTTGAAGGCCAATCTCGCCAGGTTGGGCCCGAAGAGGTGGCCCACGGGGCGCGACACCAGTTCGCTGCCCGGCGTGCCCATGGTCGGGTCGTCCCTCACGGCCATCTCGGCCACCAGGCCGATGCCCAGCCCCAATCGCGTGTAGGTCTTGATCACGTCGGCGTCGATGGCCTCCAGCACCACATCGGGCGAGAGCCCACGCTGCGCAAAGGCCTGATCCAGCCGCTTGCGACCGGTGAACGACGGGTGGTAGGAGATCAGCGGCTCGGCCGCGATCTGTTCCAGCGTCAGGCGCGGCACCTGGGCCAGCGGGTGCGTGGCGGGCATCACCAGCACGTGCTGCCACTCGTAGCAGGGCAGGCTCACCAGGTCAGGGAAGTCGCTCAGGGATTCGGTGGCGAGGCCGATGTCGGCGGTCTCGTCCAGCACCCATTGGGCCACCTGCTCCGGCGTGCCCTGGTGCAGGCTGATCGCCACCTTCGGGAAGCGCTTGCGCAGGGCTGCCACGGGCTCGGGCAGGACGTAGCGTGCCTGGGTGTGGGTGGTGGCGATGGACAGGGTGCCGGCATCCTGCATGGCGTATTCGTCGCCAATGCGCTTGAGGTTGCCGAGTTCGCGCAGGATGACGTCGATGGACTTGAGCACCTGCTGGCCGGGCTCGGTCACACGCTTGAGGCGCTTGCCGTGTCGCACGAAGATGTCGACGCCCAACTCCTCTTCCAGCTCCAGGATGGCCTTCGAAATGCCGGGCTGCGAGGTGTGCAGGGCCTTGGCGGTTTCGGTGAGGTTGAGGTTGCGTCGCGCCGCCTCGTAGACAAACCGGAACTGGTGAAGGTTCATGGGGGATCCTGTGTCGGCAAGGGCCGGGGGCGGATGCCGGCCTGGGCAATGAAGCGGTCAGGCGTTCAGGCGGCTGCCTGGGCCGTGCCCTGGGCCAGCTGCCAGGCCGATTCGGCCAGGGCCTGGATCAGCAGCTCGGTTTCACCCACCGCGGCGCTGAGCTGCCACGCCACCTGAGGATGGGCCTCGCCCAGTTCGCCCAGCAGGCGGGGCAGGTCTTTGCGCACATGTCCACCGGCGCCGAGGAACAGGGGCACCACGGTCACGCGGCGGCAGCCCTTGGCCGCCAGGGCGCTGCCAGCGGCGATCAGGTCCGGACTCATGAACTCCAGGAAAGCCAGCACCACCTCGGTGCGGTCCCCGCTGACGGCATCGGCCGCGGCGGCGCGGCTGGTGAGCGCGGCGGCGGCAGCTTCGAAGGGGCGGGCCCAGGCCGGGTCGCGGGCGCCATGGGCGAAGAGGAGGATGCCTTGGTGGTTCATGGTTTGAGCTTAACGGTAGCGCACCAGCCAGACAAACACGCTCATCGACAGCAGCAGGTAGACGGCGCTGGGCGCGGCGGCGGCCAGCCAGGGCTGCCACTGGTGGAGCAGGCCCAGGTGGCTGCTGATGTGGTTGACCAGCACGAAGCTGATGCCGAGCATGATGCCGCCGAAGATCTTCAGGCTCATGCTGCCGGCGCGGGCATGCAGGTAGGCGAAGGGCAGGGCGAGCGCCACCATCACGAGGCAGACCAGGGGATAGAAGGTCTTTTTCCAGAACTCGATTTCGTAGCGCTGGGCCGCCTGCGCATTGCTGGCCAGGTGCTGGGTGTAGCGCCACAGGGCGAAGGTCGACATGGTCTCGGGCGGCAGCACCGAGGCCGAAACCACCAGGGGCGTCAGGCTGCTGACCCAGTCCAGCGTGGCGAGTGGTGTTTCGCGCACCACCTGGCGACCCTCGAACACGGCGGCCTCGTCCAGCACGTCGTGGGTCAGCCAAAGGGTGTCGACCACACCCTGGAGGTGCCAGACCGAGCCGGTCGCGGAGGTCTCGGTGGGGCCGCTACCCATGGCCTCGATGTGGGCCTTCTGGGCGCTGAGTCGGCGCAGCAGGCGGCCTTGGGGGTCGAATTCGAAGATGCGCACCTTGCCGAACTCGCCTTGGCTGTTGGCTGAACCCACATTGACCGTGATCAGGTGCGTTTCGCCCGAGGGGGTGGCGCGCCGTTCGCGCAGCCAGGTGCCGCCCGAGCCCAGGTTGAGCCCTTGCCGTTTGCTGAACTGGGCCTTGTGCAGGGTGAGTTGCTGCTCTGACCAGGGCACGTACCAGTTGCCCACGAGCACCATGAGCAGGGCGGCGAACGCGCCCAGCGTGCCCAGCAGGCCCAGTGCCCGTGCCGGGCCCAGTCCGCCAGTGCGCAGGATGGTGAACTCCGAGGTCTGGGCCATGCGGGCCAGTGACAGCGTGCTGCCGATCAGCAGGGCGATGGGGAAGAGGTCGTAGAAGTGCTGCCCTTGCATCAGCAGGCAGGTGACCAGGGCCCGGGGCAGGGTGTAGCCATTGCGACCCAGGTCCTGCAGTTCGTCTACCAGGTCGATGAAGAAGAACAGGGCCGAGAAGGCCAGCACGACCATGCCGACGTAACGGACGACCGTGCTGAAGATCAGCTTGCGAACGGTCTTCATGCCTGGGCTCCCTGTGCCTTGCGTGGCGAGGCGGGGGCGCGCTGGAAGACGCCATCGCGCCAGCTGATCAGCAGCAGCGCACCGAAGGTCAGCCCCCCGTGCACCAGCAGCAGGGCCGGCGCCCACTTCATCTTGCCCTGGGTCACCCAGGTTTGCGTGAGGCTGAGCAGGTTGAAGTAGACGACGAAGAGCAGCACCGCGTAGACCAGGTTCCAGCTGCCGTTGCGCCGGGCGTTGCCGGCGGCCAGACTGAGGCCGGCCAGCACCATGTTGAAGGCGGCCCAGATCAGGCCCAGGCGCCACACCAGTTCCCCTTTGGCTTCCTTGCTGCGGGTGAAGAAGAGCGCGGGCGTGCTGAGAGAGCGCAACTCGGTGGCCACGTTGTCCGGCCTGACGGCCTCGCCCACCAGCAGCCTGGCGGTCGCGAAGCGGGAGACCGTGACCTCGCCGTTGACCAGGTTGGTCTGGGTGCGTTCACCCTGGCTGAGCAGCAGGTAGCGCAGCCCGTTTTCAATCAGCACACGCCCTTCGCGTGCCGTCACGACCGACTCGAGGCCCTTGTCCGTGAGCACCATGAAGACGTTCTTGCCCGTCTCCATCCCGTCGGAGTGGCTGTCGATGAAGAACACGCGCTTGCCATCGGCCGAGCTCTGGAACTGGCCTGGCGCGACACGGGCCATGTCGGAGCGCTTCTCGAAGCGCACCTTGAGCAGCTGGGTCTGGCTCTGTGCCCAGGGGCGCGCGACCAGGGTGCTCAGGGCCACGAGCGCAATGACCGGCCAGGCCATGCGCAACAGCGGCTTGAGGAAGCTGAACTGGCGTGCGCCACTGGCTTGCCAGACGACCATTTCGCTGTCGCGCCAAAGGCGGCTGAGCACCGTCACGACCGAGACGAAAAGGGCCAGGGCGAGCAGGACGGGCAACTGTCCGACCAGGGTGTAGCTGAGGATGAGGCCGACGTCGGCGGGCGCGAAGGCACCCCGCGTGGCCTGGCTGAGCACGCGGATGAGGACCATGGTGAGGACCACGGTCAGCAGCACCACCAGCGTGCCGATAAAGCTGCGCCACAGTTCACGGCGCAAGGAGGAATCGAATAACATTGTTCTGATCAATCAACCTGTCCATTATGGACGTGCACTGCATGGACTACCGCTCCACCGTGGCCCACGGGCCCGCTTTGTCCCAACTCAATGCCGATGCGCTCCTGCTGGTGTTGACCGAATCCCAGGCCACCACGGCCGACCCGGTGCTCGATCAGATCGCGAAAGACGCCATCGCCGCCGGTGACTTCGCCCTCAAGGCAGGCAAGAGCCTTTACGTTCACCGCCCCGCCGGCGTGAAGGCGTCGCGCCTGGTGCTGCTGGCTGCAGCCGATGCCACGCCGAAGGCCTTCAAGGCCGCCGTGGTCAAGGGTCTGGCCCACATCAAGGACCTGGGTGTGGCCCATGCCGCCATCGCCACGGGTGCGGGCATTGCCCTGACCGCAGACCATGCCCAGTCGCTGGTGCTGGCCGTGGCCGATGCCACCTATGTGTACCGCCACACCAAGCCCAGTGCACCGAAGCCGGGCCCGCTCAAGAAGCTGACGCTGGCGAGCGTCGAGGCCGATGCGGCGGGCATCAAGGCCGGTCTCGGTCTGGGGCAGGCGCTGGCCGAGGGCGTTGCCCTGGCGAAGGAGTTGGGCAATCACCCGGGCAACGTCTGCACCCCCAGCTTCCTGGCCAGCGAGGCGAAACGCCTGGGGCGCGAGTTCAAGCACATCAAGGCCGAGGTGCTGGAGCGCCCCGCCCTCGAAAAGCTGGGCATGGGCTCCTTCCTGTCCGTCACCAATGGCTCGGTCCAGCCGCCCAAGTTCATCATCCTGCGCTACAACGGCGCCGCCGCCAGCCTGGCCCCGCTGGTGCTGGTGGGCAAGGGCATCACCTTCGATTCGGGTGGTGTCTCCATCAAGCCCAGCGCGGGCATGGACGAGATGAAGTACGACATGGGAGGCGCGGCCAGCGTGCTGGGCACCTTCCGTGCGATCGCCGAACTGAAGCCCAAGGTCAACCTCGTGGGCCTGATCCCCAGTTGCGAGAACATGGTCAGTGGCGCGGCCACCAAGCCGGGTGATGTGTTCACCAGCATGTCGGGCCAGACCATCGAGGTGCTCAACACCGATGCAGAAGGTCGACTGATCCTGTGCGACGCGCTGACCTATGCAGAGCGTTTCAAGCCTGCAGCCGTGATCGACATCGCCACGCTGACCGGCGCATGCGTGGTGGCCCTGGGGCACCAGCACAGCGGCCTGTTCTCGGCCGACGATGCCCTGGCCGACGCCTTGCTGCAAGCTGGTCAGCGCTCGCAGGACACCGCCTGGCGCATGCCGCTGGACGAAGAATATGGCGATGGCCTCAAGAGCAACTTTGCCGACATCGCCAACGTGGGTGGGCGCGAGGGCGGTGCCATCACGGCCGCCGTGTTCCTGAGCAAGTTCACCAAGGCCTACCGTTGGGCTCATCTCGACATTGCCGGTTCGGCCTGGAAATCGGGTGCGGCAAAGGGTGGCACTGGTCGCCCGGTGGGCTTGCTGACCCGCTTCATCCTCGACCAGGCTGCGGCCGGCAAGGACGCCATCGCACCGCGCCCCGAGGCGGCCAAGGCCAAGCCCGCCGCCGGCAAGAAGGTGGCGCGCAAGGCCCCTGCGAAGACGGCCAGGTCGGCCAGCCAGGCCTGATCCCGCATGGGCAAGGTCGAGTTCCATCACGGCGTGCCAGACAAGCTCGCCTACGCCTGCCGCCTGCTGCGCAAGGCCTACAAGGCCGGTGCCCAGGTGGTGGTCACCGGTGATGCCACGTCGCTCAAGGCCCTGGACCGCCAGCTCTGGACCTTTGACGAGCAGGAGTTCGTGCCGCACGTGATGAGCACCCGTTCCGATGAGCTGCCGCCGCGCCTGCACGGCACGCCGATCTGGCTGAGCACCGACCCGGCTCAGGCGCCGGGCGAGCGAGGCGTGCTGGTCAACATCGGCCAGGACATCCCGGCCGGCATGGACCGCTTCCCCCGCGTGTTCGACGTGGTGTCGAGCGAACCGGTGGATCGGCAGGCAGGTCGCCAGCGCTGGAAGCAATACGCCGCCACGGGCTGGCAGGTTGAGCCGCACGAGGTCAAGGAATGAGCCAGGGTGCCCGCCCCCCCTTGCACGTGCCGACACTGACCGAGGTCATCGAGCTCCTGCCGCCTTCTCCCGTACGGGAATCCGGCATGCAGTCCGGAATGCCGACGCCTGCGCCGCAGCCAGACGCTGCGCCCATCGTCACGGCCGGGCTGGCTGCAGCGTCTCAATCGCGCGACTGGACGCCCATGAGCACCGTCGTGCTCGAAGCCCTGGACCAGCGGGATCTGCCGCCCATGGTGGTGCGCGATGTGCCCCTGGCACACCCTGCGCCGCCTCTGGTGAGCGAGCCCGTGAGCCTGCCGCCCGTGCCCGACATCACCGAGGCGCAGCTCGCTCAGCGGGTGCTGGGCGACGTGCAAAAACAGATCGATGGCCTTCTGGATTTTCGCCTTCGCGAGGCCATCGGCCCCATCCTGGCTCGTCACAGTGAAGCCCTGGTGCGAGACTTGCGTGAGGAGCTCGGGCGCACCATGCGAGATGTGGTGGCGCGCTCGGTTGCGCAAGAAATGGCGAAGCTTCGCCAGCGCTGATTTCTGATCCTTTCCCGACCCCTGTTCTCAACGAGTTGAGGTAGACATGACCCTTCGCTTTGCATCGTTCCTGAACCAGACTCGCCCGGTGGCCTTGGCCGCTGTGGCCCTGTGCAGCCTGGCTGGCAGCTTCTCGGCCCAGGCCCAGACCGTGGTCAAGATCGGCCACGTGGGCCCGGTGTCCGGCCCTCAGGCCCACTACGGCAAGGACAACGAAAACGGCGCCCGCATGGCCGTTGACGAACTCAACACCATGGGCGTGACCATCGGTGGCAAGAAGGTGACCTTCGAGCTGGTGGCCGAAGACGACGCTGCCGACCCCAAGCAAGGCACGGCGGCTGCCCAGAAGCTGTGTGACGCCAAGGTCAACGGCGTGGTGGGCCACCTGAACTCCGGCACCACCATCCCGGCCTCCAAGGTGTACAACCAGTGCGGCCTGCCCATGATCTCGCCCTCGGCCACCAACCCCGAGCTGACGACCCTGGGCTACAAGAACGTGTACCGCCTGCTGGCCAACGACAACGCCCTGGGCGCTGGTCTGGCCCACTATGCCAAGGACACCCTGAAGCTGAAGAAGGTCGCGATCATTGACGACCGCACCGCCTACGGCAAGGGTGTGGCCGACGTGTTCACCAAGACCGCCAAGGAACTCGGCCTGGAAGTGGTGAGCCAGCAGTACACCAACGACAAGGCCGTGGACTTCAGCGCCATCCTGACCGCCATCAAGAGCAAGAAGCCGGACGGCATCTTCTTCGGTGGCATGGACCCGCAAGCGGGCCCGATGCTGCGCCAGATGCAGCAACTGGGTCTCACCAAGGCCTATCTGTTTGGCGGTGACGGCATCTGCACCGACAAGCTGATGGAACTCTCCAGCGGTGCCAAGACCCTGGGCAATGTGGTATGCGCTGTCGGCGGCGCTTCGCTGGACAAGCTGCCTGCCGGCAAGGCCTGGCGCGCCAAGTACGACGCGAAGTTCCCTGGTCAGTTCCAGGTCTACTCGCCGTACACCTACGACGCGACCTTCGTGCTGGTGGACGCCATGAAGCGCGCCAACTCGGTCGATCCCAAGGTCTATGGCCCGAAGGTGTCTGACACGAGCTACCAGGGCGTGACCGCCAAGATCGGTTTTGAGGCCAATGGCGAGCTGAAGAACCCCGCGATGACGCTGTATGCCTACAAAGATGGCAAAAAGGTTCCTCTGAACTGAGGAAATTCAGGCTAGAATAGCGGTCTTCGGAGAGGTGGATGAGCGGTTTAAGTCGCACGCCTGGAAAGCGTGTGTGGGTTAATCCCCACCGCGGGTTCGAATCCCGCCCTCTCCGCCAGAAATGAACTAAGCCCTTGATTCGTCAAGGGCTTTTTTCTTTTGGGGGCTAGGTGCTGCTGTGGGTCAGCGCGCTGGCGAGTTGCCTCGCCGACTTGGCGCTGACACCCTTGCCGGTGATCGACAGCGCAGGCGGGTGAGCGAGCATCCGCACAAAAACGTCCCTCACCTCGTCTGCACGGATGTCGTTGATCAAGGCGATCGTTTCGTCCAGGGGCGTCACTTCGCCATGGGTGACAAGCTCCTCGACGGCTCTCTCCATCGTGGCGAAGGGCCTTTCGCTGGCGCGAACGCGGGAGACCGCCAACTGGTTCTTGGCGCGCTCCAGATGGACCGGGTCCGTGGCCGTGGCCTGCTCACGCAGCAGGGCGCCGGTGGCCTGAACCAGGGCCTCCACCTTGTCAGGCGTTGTCACCGCGTGCACGACGAAATTGAGCCAGGCGTCTCCGCTGTCGATCGACGAATCGGCCGTGTAGGCCAGGCCGAGCCGTTCGCGCACGGTGTCGACCAGCGGTGCCGACATCCCGCCGCCAAACAGGTTGGCGGCCAGTCCTGCAGCCAGGCGCCAGCGCTGCGCCGACGTGCCCTCGGGGCCCTGGGATGGCAGCGGGTAGGCGATGTGGAGAAAGACCTGCGACACCTGCGTGAAGCGCCGGGCCACGCTCTGGCCTGCATAGGCGGCGGGTGCGTTGGCTCCAGATTCGGTTGAGGCCGCGACGCCGTCGGCCGAGGTCGGCATGGCAGAGAAGAGCGCTTCGGCGCGTTGCAGCCACGCGTCCACGTCGAAGTGGCCCGCCGCGGCGACGATGGTCTTGTGCGCCACGTAATGCCGCTTCACATGGCGGATCACGTCGTCACGGGTGAAGCCCTCGATGTTGGCGATGGTGCCGATCACGGGCATGCCCATGGAGGCAGGGCCCCAGATGGCTTGATCAAGCAGCACGCTGGAGCTGTCTTCGGGATCTTCGTCGTACTCGATGGCTTCCTGGCGGATGACCTCCAGCTCGCGCTGCAGTTCGTCCTCGGGGAAGGTGCTGTGGAGCACGATGTCGGCGGTCATGTCGAGCAGCTGCTGCGCGTGCTGACCCAGACCGGTCATGAAGTAGCCGGTGCTGTCTTTGCCCGTGTAGGCGTTGACGTCGGCGCCCAGCCGCTCGGCATCAAGGTTGATGGCCTGCACCGAACGCGTGGTGGTGCCTTTGAAGGCCATGTGCTCCAGCACGTGGCTGATGCCGTTGGTGGCGGGTGTTTCGTCGCGTGAGCCGACGCGCAGGAACACCCCGACGCTGGCGCTCTGCACGTGCGCCATGGGGATGGCCAAGAGGCGCACGCCGTTCGGAAGTGTGCGGAGGATGGGGGCTGGGGGCAGGCGAGTGTGATGCGCGGGTCTCATGCCGCATTGTCGCCGTGCTCTGCGTCTTTGTGCCTCTGATCAGAGGGTTTCAACCGCGTAGACCTTGCGTCCGGCGCCGCGTCTGGTCTGCCGGTGATTGGGTGTGCGCTCCGATATTCGAAGCGAGGCGGGCAGGCAGGCGGGGTGATCCGGCTTGCGGGTTGGATGAGTGTTTTGAGTATTGCCGCGATTCGCTGTCGACTGTTATTTTTAATAGGTCTTGGAATGTGATGGGATTGAATATCGGCGTGGGCATTTGTTGTGCTCTGTGGTCATGTGCTTTGTTGACCTATCAGAACTTGTAGTTGTTGTCGTTCTGCTTTCGTGGTTGCTTTCGAAATAACGTAATCCCTTATTCTTTTGCTTTCTTGTTTTTGCAATCTTCATCAATTAAGAATGATGAAAATGCATCTTTTGATGTCAAAATTGTCGATTTGATGCTTGATGGTGTGTCCTGTTGTGGTGCCTGTATGACTTTTGGCATGGGTGCGTCGATGTAGTATCCGGATGATGATTTGTGTGAATTGATTAATGAATTGACAGCTTTTCGGGATCAGGCCTGATGGACCCGAAGACAGAATGAAGATGCGCTGAGCGCCGTCTGTTTTCGGATTTGTGGCTGTGGAAGCGCACTGTTGCGACGGGTGTCGCGCTTCATGGATAACGTGTTATGAACAAGTCGCTTGCATCGATCATTCACACCATTCCAGATTCTGGTTTCCTGAATCTGGACGTGCCCCGTGGCGCTGTGGCCAAGACGGCGGTGGTCGGGACGGACATCGTGCTGGTGCTCACCGATGGCACCCAGCATGTGCTGCGCGACATGGCGTTGAAGTTGATGACCGACGCGAAACTGAAGTTGGTGTTCAGCGACGGCAGCATGAGCGCCACCGATCTCTTCGGTACGGTCGGCAAGGTGGCGTTCACCGATGTGGCCTCGTTGATGGCTGTGTCTCCATCAACGGACGAGGCATCTCAACCCTTGCCTCTCAAGGCCGTGGGGGCCGGGAGCGGTGGAGGCGGCGCGGAGGGTGCTGCCGTGTCCGATGCTGACGTGTCGTCTGTGTCGACACCAACGGCCAGCCTCGATGGGATTGCCGTCCCTGATCTGAGTGGCAAAGAGCTTGGCAAATCCGAGTTCAAGGGGGACGGTTCATCCACCCCCTCCCTGTTGGTGGTCGAGCAAACCGGTCAAGGCTCCTCGTCCTCAGCATCGGGCGGTTCGCATTCACCTGCGCCGACGCCGACTGCCGATTCGATCTCCATCGGTGTCGTGGCGCTCAACGTTGTGGGTCAGACGACGGCCACCGACGCCGATGGTGTGACGACGATCCAGGGCGGAGGGGGCAGCTTGCGCTCTGGCACAGACTCCTCGGCCGATGCGCAGTCCGAGCGGGAGGTCATCACTGGCACCGCCGGAAACGACAAGATCGTGGGAGACAACCCCTCCGTTGTGGGAACAGGTTGGGTGCGTGCGGTGGAGCTCACCTTCAGCGGGCGCAGCACGGTTCAACTCACCACCGTTCAGTTGACGGGCATACCGAGCAACGTCACCGTCATTGGCGCGACCTTGTCTGGTGGCGTCTGGACGGTGACCCTGCCTGCGGACGCCGCATCGACTGGCAACACCGTCACCCTGCAGTTGCAATACGCGGTGGCGGCAGATGGTCAGGCCTTCACGCCGACGACCTTCGATATCCAGGTGACCGCCGTCGGGACGATGGACGGCGCCGCCATCAATGGCACCAGGACCATTCCTGTCGTGATCCGTGACGTGACCAGTGCCGACGACATGGTCTACAGCAGTGGCGGTGTATCGGGCGTGGTGCTGCCGGCCTATGGACTGGGTGACGAGATCCATGCTGGCGCAGGAAACGATGTGGTCACTGCAGGTGTCGGACACGACCTGGTGTACGGCGACTCCGGAGACGACACACTCGATGGTGGCGCTGGCAACGACACCCTGGTTGGTGGCGCGGGTGCAGACCGCTTGCTGGGCGGCTCAGGCAATGACACGGCCAGTTTCGCGGGATCCGATGCGGGGGTGTCAGTGGACCTGTCGACGGGCACCCTGACAGGGGGCGACGCTCAGGGGGACGTGCTGGACAGCATCGAGAACCTGATCGGGAGCGACCATGCCGACACGCTACGTGGTGATGCCGGGGCCAACAAGCTGATTGGCGGCGCGGGCGACGACACGTTGGAAGGGCGAGGCGGTGCCGATGCCTTGGTGGGCGGAGATGGATCCGACACGGCGTCCTACCTGTCGTCGACCTCGGCCGTGGTGGTCAGCCTGGTGTCTGGTGTCGTCGGAGCGGGGGGCGATGCAGAAGGCGACACGCTCACAGGCATCGAATCGGTCATTGGTTCCCGCTACGGCGATCGTCTCACTGGCAACGATGGTGACAACACGCTTGATGGCCAGGCGGGGGACGACCTGCTGCAAGGCGGTGCGGGTGCCGACGCGCTGCTTGGCGGGGCAGGCAGCGACACCGCCACTTACACAGACTCCACTCAAGCGGTGACCGTGAGCCTGGCCACGGGCGTCGGGACGGGCGGTGATGCCGAAGGGGACCGCCTTCAGGACATCGAGAACCTCATCGGCAGTGCGTACGCCGACGAACTCACAGGCAACGCTTCGGCCAACCGCCTGGAGGGCGGTGCTGGAGATGACGACCTCTATGGAGAAGGTGGCGCAGACACGCTGGTGGGGGGGGCTGGCAGCGACACGGCCAGCTACATCGGTGCCAAGGCAGCGGTGCGCGTCAGCCTGACGAGCCCGGCGACCAACACGGGGGACGCGGCTGGTGACTCGTTCGAAAGCATCGAGAACCTGGAGGGTTCCGAATTCAATGACGAACTCACGGGCGATGCCAACGCCAACGTGCTGTCGGGCGCACCGGGTGACGATGTGTTGCATGGCATGGGGGGCAATGACACCCTGATCGGTGGTGCGGGCGCCGACACGCTCGATGGTGGCGACGGTCTGGACACGGCCGACTACACCAACTCGAACGAAGCGGTTCAGGTTGATCTGAGCGGTGCCAGTGCGAACAGCGGCGGTGACGCGGTTGGCGATGTCTTCATTGGCGTCGAAGCGGTGGTCGGCAGTCGCTACAGCGACACGCTCATTGGCGATGCGGGCGACAACACGCTGGATGGCGGCCGAGGCAATGACCGGCTGGAGGGTGGGGCTGGTGCCGACAAGTTGATCGGTGGCGATGGCTTGGATATCGCCGATTACACCCACAGCACACAGGCGGTCTACGTGGACCTGGGGGCCGGCACGGCCACGGGTGGTGATGCGCAGGGCGACACGCTGACCAGCATCGAAGGCGCAGCGGGTACGGAGTTTGACGACACCTTGCTTGGCAGCAGCAGCGCGAACGTGCTGGAGGGCCTGGGCGGCAATGACCGGCTGGAGGGTGGAGCTGGTAACGATACCCTGAGTGGTGGCGCGGGCAACGATGTGCTGACCGGTGGCCAGGGGGCGGACCTCATCGACGGTGGAGTCGGCAACGACACGGCCTATTACAGCGCCAGCAGTCGCGCTGTACAGGTTGTCCTCAACGACAGTGGTGCCACGGTGGCCAGCGTCGGTGGGGATGCCGAAGGCGATGTCCTGACGGGTGTGGAAAACCTGATGGGCAGCAGCCTGGACGACACCCTCCGCGGCAATGCCCAGGTCAATCGCCTTGAGGGCGGCGCTGGGGATGACGTGCTCGAGGGGGCAGGTGGAGGCGATGTTCTGGTTGGGGGCGACGGGCAGGATACGGCCAGTTATGCCCATGCGGCCGGGGGCGTCACGGCCAGCCTGACAACGGGCGGTGGCACTGTGGGGGATGCCGCCGGTGATCGTTTCTCGAGCATCGAAGATTTGAGCGGCAGTGCTTACGGCGACACCTTGACAGGCGACAGTTCGGGCAACGTGATCCAAGGTGGGGCTGGGGATGATGTACTTGACGGGCGTGAGGGGGCCGACGTGCTCGACGGCACGGAAGGCAGCGACACCGCAAGTTATGCAGTGTCTGGTCAAGGCGTTGTGGTCAATCTCGCCTCGGGGCTGACAAGGGGGGGGGATGCAGCCGGAGATGTGCTGCTCAACATCGACAACCTCACGGGCTCGGCTTTCGCAGACACCCTGACGGGTGACGCCGGCGCCAACGTGTTGTTGGCCGGGGCCGGGGACGATGCGCTCGATGGTGGCGCCGGAGCCGACACCCTGGACGGGGGAGCCGGGCATGATCAGGTGAGCTATGCGGCTTCCACGCAGGCCGTTGTGGTCAACCTCAGTACAGGGCAGGGGCAGGGCGGTGATGCCCAAGGCGACGTTCTTTTGAACATCGAGGACGTGACCGGGTCGTCGATGTCTGACCAGTTGTCTGGCGATGCCGTGGGCAATCGCCTGGATGGTGGTGCCGGTGACGACACCTTGGAGGGGCGTGGTGGCGATGACACCCTGGTGGGAGGTGCCGGCAGTGACACGGCCAGTTACGCATCGTCTCAGGCCGCCGTCAATGTGAACCTGGCTTCGGGCGTGGCGTTGGGCGGTGACGCCCAGGGCGACAGTTTCAGCAGCATCGAGAACCTGCGGGGCAGCGCGCAGGCAGACACCCTCGTGGGAGACGCCGGCAGCAACCGGCTGGACGGGGGGGCGGGCGACGACCGAATGGAAGGCGGCCTGGGTGCAGAC
>NZ_JAIZVX010000272.1 GCF_021768455.1 Aquabacterium sp.
CCTCTCGCCGGCCACCCTGGCCAGCCACCGCATCATTGCCGTGGCCGACACCGCGCGGGGCATCACGCCCATGACCATCGGCATCCTGCCCGGCCAGGACGTGCTCACCCTGCCCTCCATGTCGGCCAAAGTGGAGGCGCAGTTGCGCGGCCTCGGCTGCGGCTTCCTGCCAGAGCCCATGGTGCGCGAGCACATCGCCGCCGGGCGCCTGGTGCACAAGGCCGTGGCCAGCCCCCCGCGCCAGATCCACACGCACTACGCCTGGCGCCAGGGGAGCACCCCGCCCGGCATGGCCCTCACCTGGTGGCTGCACCAGCTGGCCAGCGACGCCACCCGACAGGCCCTGATCGAACGCCACGGGAGCCTGACGCTGTGAGCGCCCGCCCCTACATCGGTCGGTTCGCGCCCTCACCCACGGGGCCCCTGCACGCCGGATCCCTGGTGGCGGCCCTGGCCAGCTGGCTGGACGCCCGCGCCCACGGCGGCCTGTGGCTGGTCCGCATCGAAGACGTGGACACCCCCCGCTGCGTGCCCGGCGCCGATCGCTTCATCCTGCAGCAGCTTGCCACCTGTGGGCTGGTGCCCGACGCACCGCCGGTCTGGCAAAGCCAGCGCGGCCCGCTCTACCAGCAGGCCCTTGATCAGCTGGTGCACCAAGGCCTGGCCTATGGCTGCGCCTGCACCCGCAGCGACATCGCCCAGGCCAATGCCGCCCTGGGTCGCGTCAAACCCAGGCACGGCGATCTGGTCTACCCCGGCACCTGCCGACCGGACCAAGGCGGTCTGCGGGGGCGAGCGCCCCGTGCCTGGCGCCTGGCCGTGCCCACGGGAGAGGCCGGGCGAATCCGCTGGCAGGATCGGCGCCTCGGCGAACAGTGGCAACAGCTTGACGAGGCCGTGGGCGACTTCGTGGTCCGCCGTGCCGACGGCCTGTGGGCCTACCAGCTGGCCGTCGTGGTCGACGACGCGGCACAGGGAGTGACCCATGTCGTGCGCGGGGAAGACCTGGCCGACAACACGCCAAGGCAACGCTACCTGCAGGATTGCCTGGGCGTGCCCGCACCCGTGTACCTGCACACGCCGCTGGTCATGGGGGCCAATGGGGAGAAACTCTCGAAGCAGAACGGAGCCGAAGCGCTGGACCTCGGCGACCCATTGCAAGCCCTGCAAAGGGCGGGCGAGACCCTGGCGATCGCGGCCACGGCGCACACCGTCGGCGCGTGGTTGACCCAGGCGCTTGCCGCATGGCGCAAAGGCGCCCCCCTGAGCTCAGGGATCACAAAATTCCCCGAGCAGGGCTGATCCTGTGACAATGCGTATCAGCGGGGCACAGACCCCAGACACGAGAAAACGACCATGCATTTCCGCACTTCGCTCATTGCCCTGGCCAGCGTTTTTAGCATTGGCAATGCTGTGGCAGGAACCACCACCATTGCCTTCAATGAATCGAGCACTGCCAACAGCGCTGTGCAGTTCAGTGGCAGCCTCACCGCAAGCGGCTTGAACACCGACACCGGCGTGACCCTGACCGGCCTCCTGGACGCCAGCGTCTACAGCCTGAGCTTCTCGGCCTCGCTCGATTACGTCGGCTCCTGGCGCAAGCTGGTTGACTTCCAGGGGCTCAGCGAAGACACCGGCCTCTACCTGCACGATGGCCAACTGGCGATCTACCTGGGCTACCAAGTGTCGCCCTCGCTGGGAGACACGCTCACCGGCACAGACACCGTGCAGAGCAATGAACCAGTGACCGTGTCGCTGACCCGCACAGCCGAGGGCCTGGTCACCGCCTCGCTCAACAACGTGGTTCAGTTCAGCTTCAGCGACCTGTTCAGCAAAGCTGTCTTCATGACCTCCAGCAATGGCCAGACGGTCGTCAACATCCTGCGCGACGACACCGTCACCGTGTCGGAACAAGGGACTGGAACCCTGCACACCATCTCGCTGACATCTGAGGGCAGCCCTGACCTCAACCTCCCGATGGCAGCGGCCGTGCCCGAACCCGAATCCATGGCCCTCGCCGCCGTCGGCCTGGTCACCGCCCTGGGCGTGGCACGCCGTCGCCAGCG
>NZ_JAIZVX010000174.1 GCF_021768455.1 Aquabacterium sp.
GGTGGGGGGCGGGGGTTTCTTCGATCACCTTCTGGTTGCGGCGCTGGGCCGAGCAGTCGCGCTCGCCCAGGGCCACGACCTGACCACGTCCGTCACCAAAGAGCTGCACCTCGATGTGGCGCGCCCGCTCGACGAACTTCTCCAGAAAGAGCCCGGCGTCCTTGAAGTTGGCGCTGGCCAGGCGGCTCACGGCCTCCCAGGCGGCGTCCAGCTCGGCCTCGTTGCGCACCAGGCGCATGCCGATGCCGCCACCGCCCGCGGTGCTCTTGAGCATCACCGGGTAGCCGATGCGCAGGGCCTCCTGGCGGGCCTCGGTCGCGTCGGCCAGCAGGCCGCTGCCGGGCAGCAGGGGCACCTGGTGGGCCTCGGCCAGGGCGCGGGCCGTGTGCTTGAGGCCAAAGGCGCGCATCTGATCGGGGCTGGGGCCGATGAAGGCGATGCCGGCGTCTTCGCAGGCCTGGGCAAAGCCCGGGTTCTCCGAGAGGAAGCCGTAACCGGGGTGGATGGCGCCAGCGCCAGTGGCCTTGGCCGCGGCCAGGATGCGTTCGGTGTCGAGGTAGCTCTGTGCGGCGGGCGCGGGCCCGATGCACACACTGGCATCGGCCAGGGCCACGTGTCGGGCGTCGGCATCGGCCTCGGAGTAGACGGCCACGGCCTTCAGCCCCATGGCGTGCAGGGTGCGGATGATGCGGCAGGCGATGGCGCCGCGGTTCGCGATCAGGACGGTGTCGAACATGGTGGTGGGCCTCAGTCCCAGATCAGGAATTGCGCGGGCGTGGGGTTGTAGGCGTTGCAGGGGTTGTTCAGCTGGGGGCAGTTGGACACGAGCATCAGGATGTCCATCTCGGCGCGCAGCTCCACGTACTTGCCTGGACCCGACACACCGTCTGCAAAGGTCAGCTCGCCTTCTGGTGTGACCGGCACGTTCATGAAGAAGTTGATGTTGGGCACCAGGTCGCGTTTGCCCAGGCCGATGTCGGCGTGTTGCAGCGCGATCAGGTAGTTGTCGCGGCAGCTGTGCATGAACTTCTTCTGCAGGGCGTAGCGCACGGTGTTGCTCTCGGCCGCGCAGGCGCCGCCCAGGGTGTCGTGGCGTCCACAGGTGTCGGCCACGATGGTGAGCATGGGCTGGCCTTCGCTGCTGAGCAGCACCGAGCCGGTGGTGAGGTAGATGCCGCCCTGGGCCAGCATGGTGTCGGTGGCGCTGTAGTGCTCGGCCGGGTCGTTGGCGTTGTAGAAGATCACGTCGACGGCCTGGTTGCCCTCCAGGTCGACGATGCGCAGGGTCTGGCCCCGCTTGATGACCTGGAGGTAAGGCTCACCCGAGGGCAGGGTGTGGTCAAGCACGGCATCGGCCGGGTTCAGTCTGCTTTCCTGGATGCGGATGGCGGCGGCAGACGAAGCCGATGCGGAAGAGGAGGGGGTGTCGGTGTGCATGGTGTGGCGCCTCGGCTCAGAGGTAGGACATGTCGGCGTTGTGCAGCGCGCGGGCGCATTCCGGGCGGAAGGCGCGGTTGAAGTCGTCGGCCGGAGCCGGGCCCGATTTCCACGCGGCCAGGCCCACCTTCTTGGGTGCGTAAGTGGGCGAGGGGTCGAGCGGGTGGGGCGCGGTCGAGAAGGCGATCAGGGTGTCCATGTCGAAGCGCAGCTCCACCACGGCACCGGCCGGGGCGTGATCGGGGGCGAACTGGAAGCGGCCTTCGGTGTCCACCGTCACCTTGCTGAAGAAGTTGACCGGGGCGATGAGGTCGCGGCGGCTCAGGCCGTACTTGCCGATCTCGATCAGCAGGCCGTCCTTGCCGCTGCGGTACATGCCGTTGCGGTGGGTGTGGAAGGGGCGGTCGCCGTACTTGGCCTGCAGGCGTTCGGCATCGAGCAGGGCGCCCAGGGGGTCATGCCAGCCCAGGGTGTCGTGCGTGATGCTGGCCAGCGAGCGGCCCATGTCGCTCATCAAGGTGTGGCCCCGGGTGTAGTGGGCGGTGTGCTGGGCCTTGAGCGAGTCGGGCATGTTGTAGCGCTCGAGCTTTTCGCGGGCGTGGTAGAGCACCATGCTCAGGTTGGCGCCGGCTTCGAGCGCCACCATGCGCAGGCGGCTGCCGCGTGGCATCACGCAGGACCAGTGCGCGCCACCTGGCACCAGCTCCGACCACATCACGCGCTCGGCGGGCAGGTCGGGGGCAAAGCGTTGCCAGTGAGGGAAGGCGTCCACCGGGTTGCTGGCGGGTGGGTTGTCCTGGGTGTGGTCGATGGAGGTGGTCATGGCTGGGCCTTGTGAAGGTCTGGCAGGAGGCAGCGGCGGTTCACGCTTGAAAGAGGTCGGACGAGCGGCTGAGCTTGTCCAGCAGGTCGAGGTCGGTCTTCATGCCCGAGGTCTCTCTGATGCGGTCGAGCAGGGTGCGCTTGAGGCCCAGGAACTCGGGGCTGAGCTTCATGTCCTGCGTACGTTGGCCGGGCAGGGGCACGGTGTGCACCGAGTCGATGCGGCCGGGGCGCGGGGCCATCAGCACCACGCGGTCGCCGAGGTAGATGGCTTCTTCCACATCGTGCGTGACGAACACGATGGTGCTGCGCTCCAGTCGGTGCACGTGCTTGATCAGGTCGTGCATGACCTCGCGGGTCTGGGCATCGAGGGCGCCGAATGGCTCGTCCATGAGGATGATGGGTGGGCGGCTCATCAGGGCGCGTGCGATGGCGACCCGCTGCTGCATGCCGCCCGAAAGCTGGCTCGGGTAGTGACGGGCCACGTGGGTGAGGCCCATCAGGCGCAAGAGTGCGTCGGCGCGGCCCTCGGCATCGGCCACGTCGCCGCTGGTGCGGCCATCGGTGTGGGCGGCCAGCTGTCGGCAGAACTTGATGTTGTCCAGCACCGTGAGCCAGGGGTAGAGGCTGTAGTGCTGGAAGACCATGGCGCGGTCCAGGCTGGGGCCCGTGATGGGCTGCCCGCCCGCCGTGAGCGTGCCCTGGTCAAAGCCCTCCAGGCCCGCGATGGTGCGCAGCAGGGTCGATTTGCCGCAGCCCGATGCGCCCACGAACACCACGAACTCATTGGGTTCGATGGTGAGGTTCACGTTGTTGAGGGCCGGTGCGCTGGCACCGGGGTAGGTCTTGTAGAGACCCTGGCAATGGATGCCGAGGGAGGGTGTGGTCATGAAGGCTTCCTTTGGATGCGATGTCAGGGCAGGCGTGCACACAGACGGGCGTGCGAACTGGCGCTCAGTGCCGCACCCTCAGTGCCGCACGTGCAGCCAGGGGAAGGCCTTGCGGTGCGCAAAGCGGAAAAGCTGGTCGATCACCAGGCCGATCAGGCCGATCAGCAGGATGCCGGCGAAGATCTTGTCGGTCTGCAGGAAGCGCTGTGCCTTGAGGATGGCGTAGCCCAGGCCGGAGTTGGCGGCCACCAGCTCGGCCACAACCAGGTAGGTCCAGGCCCAGCCCATGGTGACGCGCAGGGTGTCGAGCAGCGCGGGCTTGGCCGAAGGGATGATCACCTTCTCCAGCACTTCCCTGCGCGTGGCGCCCATGGTCTGGGCGGCCTCGATCTGTGCCATGGGCACGCGGCGCACGTCTTCGGCCACCATCAGGACCATCTGGAAGAAGGTGCCGATGAAGATGATCGCGATCTTGGCCCCTTCGTCGATGCCCACCCACACCATCACCAGCGGGATGAAGGCCACGGCCGGCATGTAGCGGATGAAGTCGGTCAGTGGCTCGAGCAGGGCCTGCACACTGCGCCAGCTGCCGATCATCAGCCCCAGGGGCAGGGCCAGCAGGGCCGAGGCCG
This sequence comes from Aquabacterium sp., assembly GCF_021768455.1. Lineage (GTDB taxonomy): Bacteria > Pseudomonadota > Gammaproteobacteria > Burkholderiales > Burkholderiaceae_C > Aquabacterium. Next base: position 3,782 of record NZ_JAIZVX010000174.1, read on the forward strand.
CCCAGCCCACCACCACGCGCATGGTGCTGATGCCCATGTCGGTCAGCAGTTCTTCGTCCCACCAGGCTTTCATGCGCTCCAGCACCTGGGCCGGGCTGGGCAGGAACACCGGGTCGACCTCGCCGGCGGCGGCCAGGCCCCACAGCAGCAGGGGCAACAGCAGGCCCAGCACCGCCAGGCCCCAGTACAGGCTCAGGGGGATGTCCTGGCGGATGGCCCACAGCGGCGCAGGTTTGGAGGGCGCTTTCGGGGGCGGGAAGTCGGCGGTCAGCACGCGGTCCTCGGCTGCCGTGGCAGGCGAGGCGGGCTGGGGCGCAAGCGAAGAGGGCATGGACAGGCTCCTGGCGGGAAGAAACAAACGCACGCGAGAGGACACTTCGTCACATCGAAGCGAACCTCCCGGGCTTTTGTCCCGCCGTGGAGCCAAGGTCGGTAAAGGGCCGACCGGGGCCGGCAGCTCTCGGACCAGACATCCTGCTCAACAGGACCGGAACCCTAGCCACCTATTCGAAGAAACGACGCAGTGTCGTCCCTCTCATCGCAAATGGCATGCAAGGGGCATACCAAGCGGTTTGATCGGATTCAGCCCGGTATGGCACCAGGCTGGTGCTGAATCAGATCGGCTGGGTGCGCGCCACCAGCCAGTCCAGTGCATCGCCGCTCACCAGGGGGCGCAGGCGGCGCAGCACCTCGGCGTGGTAGGCGTTAAGCCAGGCGATCTCGTCCGGGCGCATCAGGGTCAGGTCGATGCAACGGGTGTCGATGGGGCAGAGCGTCAGCGTCTCGAAGGCGAGGTAGCTGCCATGCTCCGGTTCGCCCGGCACGGCATGCGGGTGGCTGGACGCCACAGGCACGTTCAACACCAGGTTTTCGATGCGGATGCCCCATTGCTGCGGCCGGTACAGGCCCGGCTCGATGGAGGTGATCATGCCGGGCTGCATCGCCATGTCGGCATTCGGCACGGCCTTGGAGATGCTCTGCGGCCCCTCGTGCACGTTGAGGAAGTAGCCCACGCCGTGCCCGGTGCCGTGCCCGAAGTCGATGCCCTCGGCCCACAGCGGCGCGCGGGCCAGGGCGTCCAGCATGGGCGCCAGCGTGCCCAGAGGGAAGCGCGCGCGCGACAGCCCCAGCGTACCCTTGAGCACCAACGTGTAGTCGCGCTTTTGTGCGGCGCTGGGCGTGCCGATGGGCCAGACCCGGGTGATGTCGGTCGTGCCGCCCAGGTACTGGGCGCCCGAGTCGATCAGCAGGAGGCCTTCGGCGCTCAGACCCTGGGGTGTGCTCAGCACCGCGTAGGCCTCGGGTGTGGCCCGGTAATGCGGCAAGGCCCCGTTGGCGTTGAAGCCGGCGATGGTCGGAAAGCTCAGCGAGACATAGCCTGGCTGTTTGGCGCGCTCGGCACTCAGGCGCTCGTCCACGGTGAGCTCGCTGATGTGCTCGCGTCCCAGGGCCTGCTCGAACCAGGCGTAGAAGGCGCACATGGCGGCGCCGTCGCGTTCCATGGCCTCGCGGATGAAGACCGCTTCGGCCTCCGTTTTGCGCGATTTGGCCAAAGTCGTGGGGTTCATGGCCTCGACCACGGTCACACCCTCTGGCACGGCCTCGCGCAGGCCCCAGGTCACGCGCTTGGGGTCGATCAGCAAGGCGCTGGACGCGGGCAGAGCGCGCAGGCTGGGCAGGGCCTCCCCGTACGGTTTCACCGTGATGCCATCGGCCTGGAGCGTGGCCCGCAGTGCGGCGTCGACCTTGCCCTCGCCAACAAAAAGTGTGGCCTCGTCCAGCCCCACCAGCAGGTGGCCCAGGAACACGGGGTTGTAGTCCACATCGGCACCGCGCAGGTTCAGCACCCAGGCCAGGTCGTCCAGGGTGGCGATCCAGTGCTGGTTGGCACCCTTCGCTTTCATGGCCTCGCGCAGGGCGGCCAGCTTGGCGGCACGCGGGGTCGCCGCATGGGGAAGGGCGTGTTCGTACACCGGCGCCTGGGGCAGGGGGGGGCGATCCGGCCAGATGCCATCGAGCACGTCGTCGGCCGTGTGCAGTTGCCAGCCCTGGGCCTGCAAGGCCTCGCGCAATTGTTGTGTCTGGGCCAGGCCCAGCACGGCGCCATCCACGGCAAGGCGGTGGGGCTGGGCGCTTCCGCTCGGGGCCGCACCCAGGTTCAGTTGCTGCAGCCACTGCACACAGGCGGGTACGACCGGGCCATCGAGTTTGACCAGGTCGACGCCAGTGCCGGCCAGCTCGGCTTCGGCCTGTTCCCAATAGCGGCTGTCGGTGAACAGGGCTGCCTTGCTCGCCGACACCAGCAGCGTGCCCGACGAGCCCGTGAAGCCGCTCAGCCACTGTCGCCCCTGCCAGTGTTCGGGCAGGTATTCAGACAGGTGCGGGTCGCTGCTGGGCAGCAGTGCGGCCTGCCAGCACTGGCTGGCCAGGCGGGTGCGCAGCGCAGCCAGGCGGGCAGGGATGGGCGACGAAAGGACGGCAGCGTCGGGTGCGTTCACGGTGGGGCGGCCACAGGGGTGGCATCAGCTCAAGATGCCACCATGTTGCCACCGAATCAGGCGTGACGGGGCTGCGTGGTCTGGCCGTTGGCTTCGGTCCGGCCGGGCTCCGGGCTGGGCTGGATGACGGCCCCCACGCTCACCGGCGGCACAGGAGGAGGTGCCACGCGCACCAGCATGGCATTGGGCTCCAGCGCGTGCGGATCGGGGAAGACGCGGGCGTGGCGTTGCGAGGTGAAGTAGGCCCAGGCCCAGTCCATCAGCACCACCGTGCGGTTGCGAAAGCCGATCAGGAAGTAGACGTGCACGAACAGCCAGAACAGCCAGGCCGGGAAGCCGCTGAACTTCACGCGCTTGTTCAGGTAAGGCAGGTCGATCATGGCCACCGCCGCGCGCTTGCCGATGGTGGCCAGCGAGCCGTAATCAAAGTAGCGGAAGGCCTGGGGCTCCAGCCCTCGCAGGCGCCGCATGATGTTGCTGGCCGCCTTGCGCCCCATCTGCTTGGCGCCAGGGCTCACACCAGGCACGGGGGTGGGTTGGTCGGGGTTGAGGTAGCTCCTGGCGCAGGCCAGGTCCCCCACCACGTGGATGTTGGGGTGGCCGGGCACGGTCAGGTCGGGCTCCACGATCACACGGCCGGCGCGGTCGAGCTGGCATCCCGTGGCCTTGGCCAGCGAACGCCCCAGCGGGGAGGCGGCCACACCGGCCGCCCACACCACGGTGCGCGTGGGCAGGAAGTGGGAGGTCACCTGGCTGCTGCCATCGGCCTGCTTGTCGTTCAGTTCGTAGTGCACGCCAAAGGCCGTGATGTTGGTGACCTTGGCGCCCGCCAGCACCTCGGCGCCCAGCCCCTCCAGTTGCTCTTTGGCGCGCTGCGAGAGGTCTTCGGTGAAGGCGCCCAGCACGCGTGGCGCGCCCTCGATCAGGATCACCCGCGCCACCCGCGAATCGATGCGGCGGAACTCGGCGCTCAGCGTCTGCTGGGCGATCTCGGCCAGGGTGCCGGCCATCTCCACGCCGGTGGGGCCTGCGCCCACCACCGCAAAGGTCAGCCAGGGTTCGCGTGCGGCGGGATCGGTTTCACGCTCGGCCTGTTCGAAGGCGGTGAGCACGCGGCGGCGAATGGTGAAGGCGTCCCCCAGGGTCTTGAGGCCCGGTGCGTACTTGGCCCAGTCGTCGCGACCAAAGTAGCTGTGGGTGGCGCCCGCGGCCACGATCAGCTGGTCGTAATGCAGGTGCTCGCCACCATCGAGCACCACGCAGTGCGAGGCCGTGTCGATGGCGGTGACCTCGCCCATCAGCACCGTGAGGTTGCCGCGGGCGATCTGCTTGCGCAGGATGTGGCGGATGGGGCCCGCGATCGCTGGCGCAGGCAGGCCGGCCGTGGCCACCTGGTAAAGCAGGGGCTGAAAGAGATGGTGGTTGGTGCGGTCGATGACCACGATCTCGACGTTGGCCCCCGACAGCGCCTTGGCGGCTTCCAGCCCTCCGAAGCCACAGCCAATGATGACCACGCGCGGGCGCTTGGCGGCCGGGGTGCGCTTGGCAGCGGCCTTCTTC
>NZ_JAIZVX010000045.1 GCF_021768455.1 Aquabacterium sp.
CGGCGTGCCGGCCAGCGGCGCGCCAGCCCAGCTGGATGGTCTGCTCGACCACGCCATCCTGATCCACGGCCCCCTGAGCCCACTGCGCATCCTCCACGCCCTCGACCGCGTGCCCCACCAGCGACGCCCTGCCACGCAGCGCACGCGGCTCCAAGGCCTGCGCGTGCTGGCGGCCGAAGACAATCCCGTCAACCGGCTGGTGCTCGACCAGATGCTGATCCATGAAGGCGCGGACGTCTGCTTTGCCTGCGACGGGGTCGAGGCCCTGGAGCTGCTGCAGGCCCGCGGCGAACACACCTTCGACGTCGTACTCTGCGACATCCAGATGCCCCTGATGGACGGCTACGAAACCACGCGGGCCATGGCCCACATCGCTCCCACCCTGCCAGTGATCGGCCTCACGGCCCATGCCTTCACTGCCGCGCGGGAGCAGGCCGCGGCGGCAGGCATGGTCGCCTACGTGACCAAACCGTACATGATCGACGCCCTGGTCGAGGCCATCCTGCAACACGCCCGGCCACACCCCCCTGCCCGCCAGGATCAGGGAGCCCTGATGGCACCGGCAGAAGGGACCGGCACAGCCCAGGCCGCCTGAGCCCCACTCACCACCTCAGTAAATGAGGCGATCCGGACGCAGGTCACGCAAGATCGTGGTGGCGATCTCCTCGATCGACTTGTGGGTCGACGACAGCCAGGCAATGCCCTCGCGCCGCATCATCGACTCCGCCGCATTCACCTCCATGCGGCAGTTTTGCAGCGCCGCGTATTTGCTGCCTGGGCGCCGCTCATTGCGGATCTGGCTCAGACGCTCCGGGTCGATGGTCAGGCCGAAGCACTTCTTCTTGTACGGCTTGAGCATCGTGGGCAGGAAGCCCCGGTCAAAGTCTTCCGGGATCAGCGGCACGTTCGCCGCCTTGATGCCGTGCTGCATGGCCAGGTAGAGCGAGGTCGGCGTCTTGCCGCATCGGCTCACGCCCACCAGCACCACATCGGCCGTCTCCAGGTTGCGGGAAGACTGCCCGTCGTCATGCTCCAGCGCGAAATTGATGGCGTCGATGCGGTGGTTGTATTCCGCATCCTGGCTGGCATCGCTGAAGCGCCCCACCCGATGGTTCGACTTCATGTTGAACTCTTCCTCCAGCGGCGCCACGAAGGTCTTGATCACGTCAAAGACCCGCGCCTCGCAAGACTTCAGGATGTCCAGCACGTCGTCATTGGCGATCGTGGTGAAAACAATCGGCGTCTTGCCTTCGCGCACCCCGGCCGCGTTGATCTCGCGAACCACCTGATGGGCCTTGTCCACCGTGTCAATGAAAGGGCGGCGAACGTGCCTGGGCTTGATCGCAAACTGCGCCAGGATGGAGTTGCCCATGGTTTCGGCCGTGATGCCCGTGCCGTCGGAGACAAAGAAGACGCTGCGATCGCTCATGGTGTGTGCGCCTGCGACAGGTGACCCGCCACCCCGCAGACAAATGCCGTAAAGGCCTTCATTTTGCGCCCGGAAACAAAACAGCCCCCTACAATCGCACCCAATTGGTGTCTTTGCGCAAGTGTCAAGGCTCAGAACAACAGACGGCCCCGCGTTCGATGGGGGTCGATAAATCAGCTTTGCCCATGCATGGACACCGCACAGAATCTTTTCACCATCTGGAGCTTTGTCTATGTCTACCCGCTTTGAGCCGACCGCCCTGGTCGTCCCATTCGAACAACTGCGCATGGAGGACGTCGAGTCCGTAGGGGGCAAGAACGCCTCCCTGGGCGAGATGATTTCGCAACTGCCTGACGGCGTGCGCGTGCCCACGGGCTTCGCCACGACCGCTCACGCCTTCCGCGAGTTCCTCAAGCACGACGGCCTGACCGAACGCATCAGCAAGCGCCTCGCCACGCTCGACATCGAAGACGTGCGCGCCCTGGCCGTCGCTGGCGCCGAAATCCGCGGCTGGGTCGAAGCCCAGCCCTTCCCGGCCGACCTGGAAAAGGCCATCCGTGGCGCCTTCGCCACCCTCGCTGGCGACAACCTGCAGGCCTCGTTCGCCGTGCGCTCCTCTGCCACCGCAGAAGACCTGCCCGACGCCTCCTTCGCCGGTCAACAAGAGACCTTCCTCAACGTGGTCGGCATCGAAGACGTCCTCCACAAGATGAAGGAAGTGTTCGCCTCCCTGTACAACGACCGCGCCATCTCCTACCGCGTGCACAAGGGCTTCGCCCACGACGTGGTGGCCCTGTCGGCCGGCGTGCAGCGCATGGTGCGCTCCGACCTCGGCGCCGCTGGCGTGATGTTCACCATCGACACCGAGTCCGGCTTCAAGGACGTGGTCTTCATCACCTCCAGCTACGGCCTGGGCGAGACCGTGGTGCAAGGCGCCGTCAACCCTGACGAGTTCTACGTGCACAAGCCCGCCCTGAAGGCTGGCAAGCAAGCCGTCATCCGCCGCAACCTAGGCTCCAAGCTGATCAAGATGGAGTTCGCCACGCCCGAAGAGAAGGCCGCCAGCGGCAAGCTCGTCAAGACGGTGGACACCTCGGTGGAATCGCGCAACCGTTACTCCCTGAGCAACGAAGACGTCACCGAACTGGCCCGCTACGCCATGGTCATCGAGCAGCACTACGGCCGCCCGATGGACATCGAATGGGGCAAGGACGGCACCGACGGCAAGCTCTACATCCTGCAAGCCCGCCCTGAAACGGTGAAGAGCCAACAGGAAGGCAAGGCCGAGCAGCGCTACAAGCTCAAGAGCACCGGCACCGTGCTGGCCGAAGGCCGCGCCATCGGTCAGAAGATCGGCACCGGCCCCGTGCGCATCGTGCACAGCATCACCGAGATGGACACCGTCCAGCCTGGCGACGTGCTGGTCACCGACATGACCGACCCCAACTGGGAACCCGTGATGAAGCGCGCCAGCGCCATCGTGACCAACCGCGGCGGTCGCACCTGCCACGCGGCCATCATCGCGCGTGAACTGGGCATTCCCGCCGTGGTGGGTTGCGGCAACGCCACCGAGCGCCTGACCGACGGCACCCTGGTGACCGTCGCCTGCTCCGAAGGCGACACCGGCCACATCTACGAAGGTCTGCTCGAAACCGAAGTCACCGAAGTGACCCGCGGCGAGATGCCCCACATCGGCCTGAAGGTCATGATGAACGTGGGCAACCCGCAACTGGCCTTCGACTTCTGCCAGATGCCGAACAACGGTGTGGGCCTGGCCCGCCTCGAGTTCATCATCAACAACAACATCGGTGTCCACCCGAAGGCGATCCTCGACTACCCGAACATCGACAGCGACCTGAAGAAGGCCGTGGAATCGGTGGCCCGTGGCCATGCCTCGCCGCGCGCCTTCTACGTCGACAAGCTGGCCGAAGGCATCGCCACCATCGGCGCCGCCTTCTGGCCCAAGCCCGTCATCGTGCGCCTGTCGGACTTCAAGTCCAACGAGTACAAGAAGCTGATCGGCGGTTCGCGCTACGAGCCGGAAGAAGAGAACCCGATGCTGGGCTTCCGTGGCGCCTCGCGCTACATCTCGGAAGAGTTCGGCGAGGCCTTTGCCATGGAATGCGAAGCGCTCAAGCGCGTGCGCAACGACATGGGCCTGACCAACATCGAGATCATGGTGCCCTTCGTGCGCACCCTGAAGCAGGCCGAGCGCGTGACCGGCATGCTGGCCGACCAGGGCCTGGTGCGCGCCGCCAAGGGTGGCACCGATGGCCTGCGCGTCATCATGATGTGCGAAGTGCCGTCCAACGCCATCCTGGCCGAGCAGTTCCTGGAGCACTTCGACGGCATGTCCATCGGCTCCAATGACCTGACCCAGCTGACCCTGGGCCTGGACCGCGACTCCGGCCTGGAGCTGCTGGCACAGGACTTCGACGAGCGTGACCCTGCCGTCAAGGCCCTGATCTCGCGCGCCATCGCTGCCTGCCGCGCCCACGGCAAGTACATCGGCATCTGCGGCCAAGGCCCCTCCGACCACCCGGACTTTGCCGAGTGGCTGGCCGCCGAAGGCATCGTGTCGATCTCCCTGAACCCCGACACCGTGGTCGAGACCTGGCAGCGCCTGGCCGCCAAGTAAGCCCTTTTCCGGCGCTTCAACGCGCCGGACGCGAGGCCCCGCCTGCAACGCCACCCTTGGGTGGCGTTTTTATTGGTATACTCGCAGGCTTTTCCGAATGTGCCTCGGCCATCATCCGATGAACGAGGCACACCTTGCCGTCTGCGGGTTTGACGCTTCGCAACGGCTTCCCTCCCTCTCATGTCGAGGGGGAATCCACAAGGAGTGAACATGCGTCACTATGAAATCATCGTGCTGATCCACCCGGATCAAAGCGAGCAAGTTCCGGCCATGCTGGAGCGTTACAAGGCCCTGATCGCCACCAACGGCGGCCAGGTGCACCGTCTGGAAGACTGGGGCCGTCGTCAACTGGCTTACCAGATCAACAAGCTCGCCAAGGCGCACTACCTGTGCCTGAACGTCGAAATCAGCAAGGAAACCCTGGCTGAAATCGAAACCGGCTTCAAGTTCAACGACGCCGTGCTGCGTCACCTCACCGTGCAGAAGGACAAGGCCGAGACCACTCCTTCCGTGATGATGAAGCAAGTTGAGCGTGAAGAGGCCCGCAAGGCCCAGCAAGAGCAAGCCGCTGCCTGATTGTTGCCGCAAGGCACTCAGGCGCGCACACGTTCCGGCGTTCCCGAGATGGCTGCCCTGACCGCATGACATGAACCGCGTCCTGCTGTCTGCCCAGATCATCGAACGCCAGGCGCTGAGGTATACCCCCGCCGGCCTGCCCGCACTCGACCTCGTGCTCCAGCACGAATCCGAGTTGACCGAGGCCCAGCAACACCGCAAGGTCAAGCTGGACATCAAGGCCGTTGCACTTGGTTCGATCGCGCAAGCGTTGAACAAGCAGGAGGTTGGCGTGACCATTGGTCTCGTCGGCTTTCTGGGGGCTCCGCGCAATGGACGTGGCGTGCTGTTGCACATCACCGAACTCAACGACATCGTTTAAACACATCCATTACGGATACTGAGAGGTCATCATGGCTGCTCCCCGCTCCAAGAACGGCAAGTTCTCCAAAGACCGCAAGGGCAAGCGCAACACGCAATCCCTGCTGTTCCGCCGCAAGCGCTTCTGCCGCTTCACCGTCGCCAACGTCGAACAGATCGACTACAAGGACGTTGACACCCTGCGCGACTTCATCGCTGAAAACGGCAAGATCATCCCCGCACGCCTGACCGGCACCCGCGCGATCTACCAGCGTCAGCTGACCACCGCCATCAAGCGTGCTCGCTTCCTGGCCCTGCTGCCCTACAGCGATCAGCACAAGGTCTAAGGAGTCTCCGTCATGCAAATCATCCTCCTCGAAAAAGTCGCCAACCTGGGCAACCTGGGTGATGTGGTCAAGGTCAAGGACGGCTACGCCCGTAACTTCCTGATCCCTACCGGCCAAGCTCGCCGCGCCACCGAAAAGGCCGTGGCCGAATTCGAAGCACGCCGCGCTGAACTGGAAAAGGCCTCCGCTGAGAAGCTGGCCGCTGCACAGGCCGTGGGCGAAAAGCTCGGCGGCAAGACCATCTCCGTGAGCCAGAAGGCTGGCGTGGACGGTCGCCTGTTCGGCTCCGTGACCAACCACGACATCGCTGACGGCCTGAAGGCCGCTGGCTTCGACGTGGCCAAGCACCAGGTCCGCCTGCCCAACGGCCCCCTGAAGGTCGTCGGCGAGCACGCCGTGTCCGTGTCCCTGCACACCGACGTGGTCGTGGACGTGACCGTGGCCGTGGTCGGCGAAACCGCCTAAGCTGCGTTCTGCCACCGGACCGAGCCTGCTCGTGCGGGCGCGGTCCGGCGCTGATCCAAAAACAAAGCCGACCTTGTGTCGGCTTTGTTTTTGGGGCTTCACTCACCCCCAGGAAATCCCAAGCCTGTGCACAGACTTGTCCACAGCTCGATCACGCCTGCGCTCTTATCATTGGACCCATGGCAGCCCTCCCCACGCCCTTCTCGCCGCAAGGCGGCACCTCTTCCCTGAGCTCCGACGAGATCGCCCGCCTGCGCGTGCCACCTCATTCCATCGAGGCCGAGCAGAGCGTGCTCGGGGGCCTGTTGCTGGACAACTCCGCCTGGGACCGCGCCTCCGACCTGCTGCACGAAGGCGACTTCTACCGCCACGAACACCAGCTCATCTTCACCGCCATCCAGCAATTGGTGAACGCCTCCAAGCCGGCCGACGTGATCACCGTGTTCGAGCAACTGCAGATGCAGGGCAAAGGTGCGGAAGTCGGCGGCCTGACCTACCTGAACAACCTGGCCCAATCGGTGCCCAGCGCGGCCAACATGCGCCGCTATGCCGAAATCGTGCGCGAGCGTGCGGTGCTTCGCAAGCTGGTTTCGGTCAGTGACGAGATCGCGACCAACGCCTTCAACCCGGAAGGCCGCTCGGTGGCAGACATGCTGGACGAGGCCGAAGCCAAGATCATGAAGATCGGCGAAGAAGGCAGCCGCAACAAGCAGGGCTTCTTCTCGATGGACGGCCTGGTCGTCGACCTGCTGGACCGCGTGACCGAACTGGCCGACAACGGTGCCGAGGACGTGACCGGTGTGCGCACCGGCTTCGCCGACATGGACAAGATGACGGCTGGCCTGCAAAAAGGCGATCTGATCATCCTGGCCGCCCGCCCCTCCATGGGCAAGACCGCCTTCGCACTGAACATCGGCGAGAACGTGGCCGTCAACGAGGGCCTGCCGGTGGCCGTGTTCTCCATGGAAATGGGCGCCTCACAGCTGGCACTGCGGATGGTGGGCTCCATCGGCCGCATCAACCAGCAGAACCTGCGTACGGGCCGCCTGACCGACGACGAGTGGAGTCGCCTGAGCGAAACGGTGGAGAAGCTGCGCACAGCCAACGTCTTCATCGACGAGACACCGGGCCTGTCTCCCAACGAACTGCGCGCTCGCGCACGCCGCCTGGCCCGTCAGTTTGGCGGGACACTGGGCCTGATCATCATCGACTACCTGCAGCTGATGAGCGGCTCGGGCGGCAACGAGGAAAACCGCGCCACCGTGATCGGTGAAATCTCGCGGGGCCTCAAGGCCTTGGCCAAGGAGCTGCAATGCCCGGTGATCGCGCTCTCGCAGTTGAACCGTTCGGTGGAAACCCGTCCGGACAAACGCCCCATGATGTCCGACCTGCGCGAATCCGGCGCCATCGAGCAGGACGCCGACGTGATCATGTTCATTTACCGCGACGAGTACTACAACAAGGAATCGAAGATCCCGGGCACCGCGGAAATCATCATCGGCAAGCAGCGTAACGGTCCGGTCGGCTCGCTGCACCTGGCCTTCCTGAAGTCGAACACGCGCTTCGAAAACCTGGCGCCCGGCACCTATGTGGGCGATGGCGACCAGTACTGAAGCACCCTGCCGCCCACATACCCAAACAAAAGGGCCTCATCGAGGCCCTTTTTTGCCAGACGGGTGGCTCGCCTTCACTTCGTGAGGATCAGCTTGCCAAGCTTTGTGGTGCGCAACTGGTACACAGCGCCTTCGTGGTGTATGTGCACCACCTTGGCCCCCTGAAACAGCACGTCGCTGCGCACCGATGGCCCACTCAGGCCGCCTCGTTCGCTGCCATCCACGTTGTCGGTCGCATCGGAAAAGCCAGCGTGGTGCGCACCTTGATCGGCGCCATCGGCAGGAGAACGGTCTGTTTGCATGCCATCATCATAAATGCGAATCACTCTTATTACAAGATAACAACATTCAGTTGACCACCCAAACGGACCGCCCCCAACTCAACGTCCACGGCGCAGGCTCTCGTAGAGGCAGATCGCGGCGGCCGCAGCCACATTGAGCGATTCTTCACCACCGGGCTGCGGGATGGAAACCGTCATCTCGCACAGGGCCATCACCTCGGCGCCCACGCCCTGCCCTTCGTGGCCCATCACCCAAGCACACGGGGCGGGCAACGGGGCCTGGTGCAACTCGTGGTCGGCATGCGAACTGGTGGCCACCAGCGGCACCCCCAGGGCGTTCAGCTGAGAGGGGCTGACCTGCTCGACCAGATGCAGCGCAAAGTGTGCCCCCATGCCCGCTCGCAGCACCTTCGGTGACCACAGCCCCGCCGTGCCTTTCATCGCCACCACCTGCTTCACACCCAGGGCCGAGGCACTGCGCAGCACGCTGCCCACGTTGCCGGCGTCCTGCAGGCGGTCCAGCACCACGGTGGGCACACCGGACATCAAACCCGGGTTCGTGCCAGAGGCCGTGTCCGTGGTCAGGGGGCGCCCCAACACAAAACCCAGGCGCGCCGGGGACTCCAGGCCCGTGAACCCCTTGAACAAGGCCTCGGGCACCACCACCACCTTGAGCGCCTGTCGCGCCAGCTGGCTGATGCGGGCGGCCAGCGCGTCGGACGACGAAGCCAGCCCGTGCTCGCCCAGCCAGGCGGTGTCGGCCACCACGGCCAGGGGCACGACCTGGCCGCGGTGCAGCGCAGCCGAACAGAGGTGATCGCCCTCCAGCCAGACCTCACCCAGCTTGCGGTAGGCCAGGGCGTCCTGCCCGAGCTTGCGCAGGCGCTGGATCAGCGGGTTGTCACGCGAGGTGATGAGCTGGACGGTGGGGGGCTGGGTGCTCATGGCTGAAGGAGGAATGCGAAATCGGCGCAAAACGCCAGAGAGGTTCAACAAGCGCGCAGGCCGCGGACAAGCCGACCCGGCAGCCCGCCCCTGGGCGACTCAGCGGCCGATCACCAGGCTGGGATCGGGTATCAGCCCCAGCGCGACCTTGACAGGCCCGAAACTGCGCCGGTGCGATGGCGTCGCGCCGTGAAGGCGCAAGGCCGCCAGGTGCTCGGCCGTGGGATACCCCTTGTGCGAGAGGAAGCCATGCTGAGGATAGGCTTCATGGAGCTGCTCGCACAAGCGGTCCCGGTGCACCTTGGCCAGGATGGAGGCGGCCGAAATTGCCTGTACCTTGGCGTCGCCCTTGACGATGGCCTCCGCAGGCACGTTGAGATGGGGCGGCACACGGTTGCCGTCGACCTGCACCAGTGCAGGCTTGAGCCGCAGCCCATCGACCGCACGCTTCATGGCCAGCATGGTGGCATGCAGGATGTTGAGCTGGTCGATCTCTTCCACAGAGGCTTCGGCCACGCAACAACAGAGAGCCTTGGCGCGGATCTCGTCGTAGAGGCGCTCGCGGGCACGGGCCGTGAGCTTCTTGGAATCGGCCAGGCCGGCAATGGGCTGCAACTCATCGAGGATGACCGCCGCGGCCACCACAGGGCCTGCCAGCGGGCCTCGCCCGGCCTCGTCCACCCCCGCCAGCAGCCCCACAGCCGGCGTGATGGCCAGGAGGTCGAGCTGCGCGGGTTCTGCGCGGGCGGCCAGGGTGCTCTCAGCGCGTTTCGATGACTTGGGCGATGGCATCGCTGGCGGTGCGGGCGGTGTCCCGCCTCAGGAGGTGATGGAGTTCAAGGAAACGCTGCTGCACCGCCTCGGCCTTGGCCGGGTGGTCAAGCCAATCGAGCACATCGCGGGCCAGCTGGGCTGGCTCCGCAGCGTGCTGCAGGCGTTCGGGCACGATGAAATCGCGCGCCAGGATGTTGGGCAGCCCGACCCAGGGCAGGTAGCCCATGTGCTTCATGATGTGCCAGCTCACGGTGCTGACCTTGTAGGCGATCACCATGGGACGCTTGAAGAGCGCGGCCTCCAGCGTCGCCGTGCCACTGGCAATGAGCGTCACGTCACAGGCGGCCAGCACATCGTGCGACTGCCCCTCGAGCAGGGTCAGCGGCGCATCGGGGGCATGCTCGCGCACCATGGGCTCGATCAGCTCGCGCAGGCCGGGTGCCATGGGCAGCATGAAACGCAGTTCAGGGCGCTGGCGGGCCAGCAAGGCCACCGTCTGGAGGAAGGCCGGCGCAATGAAGCGCACCTCGCCCCGGCGGCTGCCGGGGAGCACGGCCACCATCGTTTCACCCTCTGCGAGGCCCAACTTGGCGCGGGCGGCTGCACGCGGCACAGCCAGCGGGATGGTGTCGGCCAGCGGGTGACCCACAAAGGTCGCGCCGATGCCCTTGGCGTGATAAAGCTCAGGCTCGAAGGGGAAAAGGCAGAGGATGTGGTCGACCGAGCGGTGAATCTTGTTGATCCGCCCACCACGCCAGGCCCAGATGGAGGGACTGACGAAATGGACGGTCTTCACGCCCTGGGCTTTGAGGCGAGCCTCCAGGCCCAGGTTGAAGTCGGGCGCGTCCACCCCGACGAACACATCGGGTCGGTCTGCCAACAGACGATCGCCCAGGGCCTCGCGGATGTTCCAGATCTCGCGAAAACGCCGCACCAGTTCCATGTTGAAACCGTGCACGGCGAGCTTGTCGCTGGGCCACCAGGCATCGAAGCCCTGCCCGATCATCCGTGGCCCGCCGATGCCGGCGGCCTGCAAACCAGGCCAACGCTGCTTCAGGCCACCCAGGAGCAATTCGGCGAGCAGGTCGCCAGAGGCCTCACCAGCCACCATGGCAAGGCGCGTCACGCGGCACCCCGCTTGCCAGCCATCGTGTTCAACGCACGATGCCCCGGTCGGCCTGCGCCAGGAAGGCCAGCATGTTGTCGATGTCGACGTCGGCGCCTTCCACGGTCCCACGGAGGGCCGCGATTTCAGCCTTCGACGCCTCCAGCGTCAGACCCTTGCGGTACAACAGCTTGTACATCTGCTTGAGCACGCTGAGGCGCTCGGCAGAAAAGCCCTTGCGACGCGGCCCTTCCTGGTGGACGTTCTGCGCCTGCGCAGGGTTGCCCGCGGCCTGGGTGAAAGGCGGCAGGTCCTGCGACAGGCGGGTCTGGAAACCCAACATGGCGAAATCGCCAATGCGGACGAACTGGTGGATCCCACTGATGCCACCGATCAGGGTGTGGTCCCCCACGGTGACGTGACCGGCAAACTGCACCGAGTTCGCGATCACGTTGTGGTGGCCGATGACACAGTCATGGGCCACATGCACATAGGCCATGATCCAGTTGTCGTCGCCGACCTGGGTGATCCCCTTGTCCTGCACCGTACCGGTGTTGAAGGTGGTGAATTCGCGGATGGTGTTGCGGTCACCGATCACCAGTCGGGTGGGCTCACCCTTGTACTTCTTGTCCTGCGGGTCGGCCCCCAGGGAAGCAAACTGGTAGATGCGGTTCTCGCAACCGATGGTCGTGTGTCCCTCGATCACGCAGTGCGCACCGATCGTGGTGCCGGAACCAATGCGGACATTCGGCCCGATCGTCGTGAACGGGCCGACCGTGACCGACTCGCCCAGCTGGGCTTGGGGGTCCACCAGGGCGGTGGGGTGGATGCTCGGCATGGTCAGATCAGGCCACCTTGCGCACGGTGCACATCAGGTCTGCGGAGACGGCCAGTTCGCCGTCCACCAGGGCCTGTGCCTTGAACTTGTAGATGCCGCCCTTCACGCGGTCCATCTGCACTTCGAGGATCAGCTGATCGCCGGGCTCGACCGGGCGCTTGAAACGCGCACCATCGATGCCGACAAAGTAGTACACCGAGTTGTCGTCCACACCGCTGCCGGTGGTCTCGAACGCCAGCAGCGCGGCCGTCTGGGCCAGGGCTTCGAGCATCATCACGCCAGGCATGACCGGACGGGTGGGAAAGTGCCCCTGGAAGAACGGTTCGTTGATCGTGACGTTCTTGAGCGCACGGATGCGCACGTCCTTCTCGACTTCGAGCACACGGTCCACCATCAGGAAGGGGTAACGATGGGGGAGCTTTTGAAGGATCTTGTGGATGTCCATCAGCTTTTCACTTGCTTTTCTAGGGTACGGATGCGATCGCGCAAGGCGTGGAGTTGGCGCAGGGTCGCTGCGTTCTTCTCCCACGAAGCGTTTTCGTCAAAAGGAAACGCGCCACTGTAGTGACCCGGCTTGAGCACCGAGCGCGAGATGAGGGTGCCGGACGACACGTGAACGTGGTCGACCAGCGTGAGGTGGCCCAGGATCATGCCGGCGCCCCCGACGGTGCAATGGGCACCGATGCGGGCACTGCCGGCCACGCCCACACAACCGGCCATGGCCGTGTGCTCGCCGATGTGCACGTTGTGGGCGATCTGGACCAGGTTGTCAAGCTTGACGCCCTGCTCGATGACGGTGTCGCCCAGGGCGCCACGGTCCACGCAGGTGTTGGCGCCGAGTTCCACATCGTCGCCGATGCGAACGGCGCCCAGCTGTTCGATTTTTTCCCAGCGGCCCTGGTTGGGCGCGAAGCCAAAACCATCTGCGCCGATCACCACGCCACTCTGGAACAGGCAACGCTGACCAACGACGCAATCAAAGCCGATGGTGACGCGCGCTGCCAGGCGGGTGTGGGCGCCAATGCGGGCGCGTTCACCCACGGTGCAGTGGGGACCGATGTCGACGCCCTCTTCCAGCACCACGCCCGCCTCGATCACGGCCAGCGGACCGATGCGCACCCCTTCGCCGATCACGGCGCTGGCGTCGACCACCGCCGAGGGGTGGATGGCAGCGGGGGCCTTCGGGCGCACCTTGGCAGCCCACCATTGCGTGAGGCGGGCAAAGTAAAGATACGGGTCGGGCGTGACGATGACGGCACCGCGCGCGGAAGCCTCGGCCTTCACGGCTTCGCCCACGATCACGCAAGCGGCCTGGGTGGTGTCGAGTTGCTTGCGAAACTTGGGATTGGCCAGGAAGGCGATGGCATCGGGGCCGGCGTCTTCGAGGGCGGCGATCTGGTGCACCACCTGTTCGGCAGGACCGATCAACTCACCGCCCAGGGCCGCCGCGATCTGCCCGAGGCTGACGGCCAGCGTGTGGGGCTGACGGTCAGGGCTCAGGGGTGCGGCATGGGTGTCGGCGCCGCTCACCGTGCGGGACCGTTCAAGGCCTTGATGACCTTGTCGGTGATGTCGACACGCGCGCTGGCGAACACCGCCTCCTGCACGATCAGGTCGTACTTGTCCTGATCGAAAATCTGCTTGACGACGCGGTTGGCGCGGTCGAGCACGGAGGAAAGCTCTTCGTTCTTGCGCTGATTCAGGTCTTCCTGGAACTCACGGCGCTTGCGCTGCAGTTCGCGATCCTGCTCGATGAGGTCGCGCTGGCGACGGCCACGCTCGCTTTCGGCCAGGGTGGGCGCGTCCTTCTCGAACTTGTCGGAGGCCGACTTCAAGCGGCCTTCGGCATCGACCAGTTCCTTTTCGCGGCGGCTGAACTCGGACTCCAGCTTGGCCTGAGCGGCCTTGGCGGGCACCGCGTCACGCAGCACCCGGTCCAGGTTGACAAAACCGATCTTGAATTCCTGGGCGTGAACGGCCATGGCGCCCAGGAGGAGGCCACTTGCCACCAGCGTCTTGAACAGAGAAGTCATGATCAGAATGAAGTGCCAATCTGGAACTGAAGTTTCTGGATTTTATCTTGATCGGTATAACGGATCGGCTTGGCGTAGCTCAGCTTGAGCGGGCCCACCGGCGAGACCCAGCTGATGCCCACGCCCAGGGATGCACGCAGGTCGTCGGCCTTCATCTTCTGGTTTTCGCCCCAGACGTTGCCGACGTCGGTGTACCCGAACAGGCGCAGCGTGCGGTCGTTGCCGGCCCCCGGGAAAGGCACATACAGCTCGGCATTCAGGTTGATGCGCTTGTTGCCACCGATGTAGGCACCGTCGATGTCGGCCGGGCCGAGGGTGCTTTGCTCGAAGCCCCGCACCGTGCCCAGGCCGCCGCCGTAGAAGTTCTTGAACACGGGGTAAGGCTTGCCAGCCAGGCCCTTGCCGTAGCCCATTTCACCATTGAGCAGCACGGTGTAGCCCTTGGTGATCGGGAAATATTGCTGGGCCTGGTAATCGCTCTTGAGGTAGCGGGTGTCACCGGCCACGCCCCACTCCAGGTTGATGCGCTGGTAGCGCCCCTGGGTGGCGGCGATCAGGCTGTCGCGCGAGTCGCGAGCCCAACCCACCGTCAACGGCACGGAGGTGCTGCGCTCGCCGAAGATTTCGCGGTGCAGCTTGTAGCTCACGGGCAGGCCGGTCGTGCCCTGAATGGCGGTCTGCTCTACACCCGCACCAAAGAACACCGTGTCGAACTCGGTGAAAGGCACGCCGAAACGCACGGCCGCCCCCGGCGTGACGATCTTGTAGTCACCACCTTGGGTGCTCGTCGGACGCGAGGTGCGGTAGAACACGTCGTAGGAGCGCGAAATCCCGCTGTCGGTGAAATACGGGTCCACCGTGCTGACCACGATGGTGCGGTTGTACTTGCTGGTGTTGACGTCCAGGCCCAGGTAGTTGCCAGAACCGAAAACGTTGTCCTGTTTGATCGAGGCCGTGATCGTGAACTTCTCGGAGCTGGAGAAGCCCGCACCCAGCATGAGGTTGCCCGTGGGCTTTTCCTCGACCGAGATGGTCAGGTCGACCTGATCGGCCGTGCCCGGCACCTCGGTCGTGTCGATGTTGACCTGCTTGAAATAGCCCAGGCGGTCCACACGGTCGCGGGACAGCTTGATCTTCTGGCCGTCGTACCAGGCGGCTTCGAACTGGCGGAACTCACGGCGAATGACCTCGTCACGCGTGCGCGAGTTGCCGGCCACGTTCACACGGCGCACGTAGACACGGCGCTGTGGCTGGGCCACCAGCACGGCCACAGCCTGCCCCTTGGCACGGTCCAGCTCGGGCTTGAAATCCACACGGGCGAAGGCGTAACCGAAGGCGGCAAAGCGGTCGGTGAAGGCCTTGGTGGTCGCAGCCACGTCCTCGGCCTTGTAAGCCTCGCCCGGCTTGATCGTCACCAGCTTGCGGAAGGTCTCTTCCTTGCCGATGTAGTCACCCTCCAGCCGCACCGCCGTGACCACGTAACGCGGCCCTTCGGTCACGTTGATGGCCACCGAGATGTCCTGCTTATCGGGCGAGATGGCCACCTGGGTCGAGTCGATCTTGAACTCGAGGTAGCCGCGGTTCAGGTAATAGGCCTTGATGGCTTCCAGGTCGGCATTGAGTTTGGAACGGGCGTACTGGTCGGACTTCGTGTACCAGCTCAGCCAGTTGCCCGTGCTCAGGTCCATCTGCGACAGCAGGGTGCTTTCAGAGAAAGCCTGGTTGCCCGTGATGCGGATGTTCTTGATCTTGGTGACGTCGCCTTCGGTGACGGTGAAGGTCACGTTGACCCGGTTGCGTTCGGCCGGGGTGATGGTGGTCACGACCTCGACGCCATACAGGCTGCGCGAAAGGTATTGGCGCTTGAGTTCCTGCTCGGCGCGGTCGGCCAGGGCGCGGTCGAAGGGCTGCCCCTCGCCAATGCCGATGTCCTTCAGCGCCTTGACCAGGTTCTCTTTGTCGAACTCCTTCGTGCCCACGAACTCGACGCGGGAAATCACCGGGCGCTCTTCCACGACCACCACGGCCACATTGCCGTCGATCTGGATGCGCACGTCCTTGAACAGACCCGTGGCAAACAGGGCACGCAGGCCGGCGGCGCCCTTGTCGTCGGTGTAGGTGTCACCAACGCGGAAAGGCAGGGACGCGAAGACGGTCCCGGCGTCGGCGCGCTGCAGGCCCTCGACGCGGATGTCCTTGAGCACGAAGGGCTCGACGGCCCAGGCCGACTGGATCAGGGAGGACGCCAGCAAAGCGGCGAGCAGGGTCGGCTTGAACCGGGATGCGTTCATGGAGGAAATTTGCATGCGGAGGAACTCAGTGCGCGCCAAACAGGCGTGCCAGGTCGTTGTAAAGGGCCAGTGACATCATCACCAGCATGATGGCGACGCCACCACGTTGTAAGCGCTCCAGCCAGGGCTCGGAGACAGGCCGACCCGTGACACCTTCAAAAAGATAATACATGAGGTGCCCGCCGTCCAAGACGGGCAGCGGCAGCAAGTTCAGCACACCGAGGCTGACGCTGACCAGCGCCAGAAATCCGAGGTAATGGACCCAGCCCATCTCGGCCGAACGCCCGGCGTAATCGGCGATGGTGAGAGGGCCGCTGAGGTTCTTGATCGAGGCCTCGCCGATCAGCATCTTGCCGAGCATCTTGAGGCTGAGCATCGAGGTGTCCCACGTCTTTTCAACCGCGAGTTGCAGCCCCTCCAGGGGCCCATGGCTCACTTCGACCAGCGCGGGCATGGTGCCCAGCGCGGCTTCGATGCGGGGCACCGTCTGGCCCTGCACCGTTTTCATGGCAGGCAACATGGGCACCTCGAGCACCTGCCCTGCCCGCTCGACCTGCAGGATCACAGGCAAGGCCTTGCCACCGGCCTGGCTGGCGCGGATCAGCCGGCGCAGTTCGGAGGCGTCCCTTGGGGGCTGGGCGTTGATGCGCAGCACACGGTCACCCTTTTGCAGACCGGCCAGCGCGGCGGGCCCACCGTCCACCACCGCATCGACCACCGGCTCGGTGTAGGGGCCCGCCAGGCCGATGCGGTCGAGCAGCTTGCCATCGACTTCAGATGCCGGGATCCGCGACAGCGGCAAAGTCAGTTCGCGGGTCCCGCGACCCGACTGGTTCTCCGATTCGAGCGCATGCACCTGGAGGCGGAGGTCCTGCCCGCGCAGCGCGGCCTTGGTGAA
Organism: Aquabacterium sp.; assembly: GCF_021768455.1. Taxonomy (GTDB): domain Bacteria; phylum Pseudomonadota; class Gammaproteobacteria; order Burkholderiales; family Burkholderiaceae_C; genus Aquabacterium. The sequence goes on from NZ_JAIZVX010000045.1 coordinate 16,573, forward strand.
CAGCCATTGCATGTCCGTCATCGAGCGCACGGGCTGCCATGCATCGTCGCTGGTGGCATCGCCCTCGCCCGCCTGGGGTCGCACAGCCAGGAGTTCGTCCTTGGCACGCAGACCCGCTTGCGCGGCCATGCTGTCAGCCAGGGGTTGCGCCAGCCAGGGGCGAAGTTCCTGGACACCTGCCCAGTTCACGCAGGCATACAGCGCGATGGCCAGGGCCAGGTTGGCCAGGGGCCCCGCGGCCACGATGAAGGCACGCTGCTTCAAAGGCTTGCGGTTGAAGGCCCTGCCACGCTCCGATTCGGTGACCGGGGCCTCGCGCTCGTCAAGCATCTTGACGTAGCCGCCCAGCGGCAGGGCCGAGACGACGAACTCGGTCTCGCCACGCTGCTTGCGCCACAGGACCCGGCCAAAACCGACCGAGAAGCGCAGCACCTTGACGTCACAGGCCACCGCCGCGCGGTAATGCCCGTATTCATGGATGACCACCAGCACACCAATGGTCACCAGAAAAGCCAGCACGGTCACCCACATCGCTTCACTCCTGTGTCGGTCAACAAGGCCACCGGCCCCATCGCCTGCAAATCAAATGGCCAAAGTGGCCACGGCGCCCGCCGCAGCCTGCCTGACACGCGCGTCCAGCGCCAACAGGCCGTCAACCGTGTCGGCCATGCCGGTCTCGATCAGGCCTCGCGACAGCATCGCCTCGTTCACCTGGTGGATCTGGTCGAAGCGGATGCGGCGATTCAGAAAAGCCTCCACCGCCACCTCATTGGCGGCGTTCAACACGCAGGTGCTGCCCGGCTGAGCCGAGAGCGTCTGCCAGGCCAGTTGCAGCCCAGGGTAACGCTGGGCGTCGGCCGGCTCAAACGTCAACGCCTTGAGCGACAGGAAATCCAGCATCTCCGCCCCCGACTCGATGCGCTCAGGCCAGGACAGGCCATAGGCAATCGGCACGCGCATGTCGGGGGTGCCCAATTGGGCGAGCACCGAGCGGTCGCGGCACACAACCATCGAGTGGACGATGCTTTGCGGGTGCAAGACCACCCTCACCTGCTCTGGCGCGAGGTCGAACAGCCAACGAGCCTCGATCACCTCCAGTGCCTTGTTCATCATCGTGGCCGAATCAACCGAAATCTTGCGGCCCATCACCCAGTTCGGGTGAGCACAGGCCTGCTCGGGGGTGATGTCCTTGAAGGTTTGCGGATCACGCTCGCGGAAAGGACCGCCTGAAGCCGTGAGCACGATGTGATCGATGCGCTGCGCCCAGGTGGACGCATCCTCAGGCAGGCACTGGAAGATGGCCGAGTGCTCGCTGTCGATGGGCAACAAGGTCGCGCCACCCGCCTTCACGGCCTGCATGAACAGGGCACCGCCCACGACCAGCGCTTCTTTGTTGGCCAGCAGCAGACGCTTGCCAGCCTGGGCCGCAGCAAGGCAAGGCGCCAGGCCCGCAGCCCCTACGATCGCCCCCATGACCACGTCCACCTCGGGATGGGCAGCGATCTCGCAAAGCGCTTGCGCACCAGACAGCACCTCGGTACGCCAGCCCCCTTCCTTCGCCAGGCTGCGCAGACGGGCCGCCACGGAGTCATCGGGCATCACGGCAAAACGAGGCTGCCAGCGCGCGCAATGCGCCGCCAGCTCTTCCACCCGGCTGGCTCCCGACAGTGCAAAGACCTCGAAACGATCCGGATGCCGCGACAGCACGTCCAGCGTGTTGGTGCCGATCGATCCCGTCGCACCCAGGATGCAGACGCGCTGCGGAATCAAGGAAGACGCTTCAACCATGGCACAAACTCATCAGGGCCAGCGAGAGGGGCAGCACCGGCAGCAAGGCGTCGATGCGGTCGAGCACGCCACCGTGACCAGGCAGAAGCTGGCTGCTGTCCTTGGCGCCAGCCTGCCGCTTGATCAGGGACTCGAACAGGTCGCCCACCACGCTCATAGCGGTCAGGGCGGCCACGGACACGGCAAGGCCCACCGGTCCCAGGCCCATCAGCAGGCGGCTGTACAGGCTGGGCGAGTCCACCGCCATTTCCCGGTCGACCACGATCCACAGCACCGCCAGGAGCATCACCGCGGCCATGCCCGACCAGACGCCTTCCCAGCTCTTGCCCGGACTGATCGAAGGCGCCAGTTTGCGACGCCCAAAGGCCCTGCCGCCAAAGTAGGCGCCAATGTCGGCCGCCCAGACCAGGCAACACACCGAAAGCAGGAAGTTGCCCCCCTGGGCCTTGATCTCCGTGAGCGCCAACCAGGCCAGCACCAGCAGCCCCAGGCCCAGCAGGCGACGCGGCCAATCCGGCCACTCACGCCAGTACAGGTTGCCAAAACGCAGGGTCAAGGCACCGCCCAGCCCCCACACCGGCACAGCCAGGGCCCACACCCAAACGGGCACCGAGAAACCCACCAGCGGCTGGCTCAGATCGTGCACATGCGGCACCTGCGCCGCCACGACGCCCGCCTCACGCACCACCCAGAGCGGCAGGCCGAAGCGCTCTGCGCTGGCCACACAGGCACCCGCCACCGCGGCCCCCATCAACCAGGCACGGGCCCCAGGCGCACCATTGAGGCGAGACCACTCCCAGCCTGCCGCGGAAATGAAAGCCAGGGACAGCAGCGCAAATGGCCAGGGCGCATCGGCAGCCAGGGCCGGCAGCAGTAGGGCCATCAGCACCAGGGCCGTGATCACACGTTGCTTCAACATGGCTCAGCACCCTCCCTGAACACCGTCAGCCGGAACGGCTGCAGGCAGTTCGCTCCCGATGGCGCCCTCACCTTGCCCCGACTCGCCCACATCGCCAAACCGGCGCTCGCGTCGCGCGAAGTTCGCGATCGCCTTGTCCAGTTCGACTGCGTCGAAATCGGGCCACAGGCAATCGGAAAACACCATCTCGGCATAAGCCGCCTGCCACAGCAGGAAATTGGAAATGCGAACCTCGCCTCCCGTGCGGATGAACAGGTCCGGATCCGGCGCATAAGCCATCGCCATGTGGCGAGACAGGGTCGCCTCGTCCAGGTCGGCCTCGCTCACACCCGCAGCCATGGCCTTGCGACAGGCCTGCACGATGTCCCAGCGGCCACCGTAATTGAACGCCACCGTGAGCACCAGGCGGTGGTTCTCCACCGTGTTGGCCTCGGCGTCCAGCAGGGCGTTGCGCACCTTCTCCGATACCGTAGACAGGTCACCCGCGATGCGGATGCGCACCCCATCGGCCTTGAGTTTGGTCAGGTGCTTGGACAAGGCCACGAGCAACAGGCTCATCAGCCCCGACACCTCTTCTTCCGGGCGCTTCCAGTTCTCTGACGAGAACGCGAACACTGTGAGGTAGCCAATGTCGCGGTCGGCGCAGGCCTGAACCACCTTCACCAAGGCATCCACCCCCGCCTTGTGCCCCAGACCGCGCGGCATGAAACGCTTGCGGGCCCAGCGGCCATTGCCATCCATGACGATGGCCACATGACGAGGAACGGACTGAACAGAAGAAGAAGCCATCGGCACGCACAAGAGGTAGGCTGGCCAGCCCATTTGCGGGCGGCAGAAACGCAACGAGGCGGCCAGGCCGCCTCGGACTACGTCGCGATTATGACAAGGCCAAGGCCTCAGACCGCGAGGATTTCAGCTTCTTTGCTTTGGACAAGCTTGTCGATCTCGACGATGGTGCGGTCGGTCAGCTTCTGGATCTCGTCCTGCGAACGACGGTCGTCGTCTTCGGTGATTTCCTTGTCCTTGAGCAGGCGCTTGGCGTGTTCGTTGGCATCGCGACGCAGGTTGCGCACGGCCACCTTGGCGTCCTCACCTGCCGACTTCACCACCTTGGTCAGGTCGCGGCGGCGCTCTTCGGTCAGGGCGGGCATCGGCACGCGGATCAGGTCACCTTGCGAGGAAGGGTTCAAGCCCAGATCGGACTCGCGGATGGCCTTTTCGATCTTCTGCGCCATGCCCTTTTCCCAAGGCTGCACGCTGATGTTGCGGGCATCGATCAGGGACACGTTGGCCACCTGGCTGATGGGCACGGGCGAGCCGTAGTACTCCACATGCACCTGATCCAGGATGCCAGGGTGGGCCCGACCCGTGCGGATCTTGGCCAGTTCGTTCTTGAACGCCTCGATGGACTTGGCCATCTTCTGTTCTGCGTTTTTCTTGATGTCAGCGGTGCTCATGGGAGACTCCTTGCGAATGCGCTACGGCTTGCCAAACGCGCGAGAGGGTTCTGGGGACGACAGGCGCCGGTCAGACGTGGACCAGCGTGCCCTCGTCTTCGCCCATCACCACGCGCTTGAGCGCGCCGGGCTTGAAAATCGAAAACACCTTCAGCGGAAGGTTCTGGTCACGGCACAGGGCAAAGGCCGTGGCATCCAGCACCTGCAGGTTCTTGATGAGGGCTTCGTCGAAGGTGATGTTGGCGTAGCGGGTTGCGGCCGGGTCCTTCTTCGGGTCGGCGGTGTAGACACCATCTACCTTGGTGGCCTTGAGCATGATCTCGGCGCCGATCTCGGCACCACGCAGGGCTGCGGCCGTGTCGGTGGTGAAGAACGGGTTGCCGGTGCCGCCAGCGAATACCACGACCTTGCCCTCTTCGAGGTACTGCAGGGCCTTGGGGCGCACATAGGGCTCGACCACCTGGTCGATGCTGATGGCCGACATCACGCGGGCCGTCATGCCCTCCTGGCGCATCGTGTCGGCCAGGGCCAAGGAGTTCATCACCGTGGCCAGCATGCCCATGTAGTCGGCCGTGGCGCGATCCATGCCGACCGAGCCGCCCGCGACGCCGCGGAAAATGTTGCCGCCACCGATGACCACGGCCACCTGCACGCCCAAGGCGGTGACCTCCTGGACTTCCTTGACCATGCGGACGATGGTCGCGCGGTTGATGCCGTAGGCATCGTCACCCATGAGGGCTTCACCGGAAAGTTTCAGGAGGATGCGCTTGTAGGCGGCCATGCAGACGTCCTTGTGTGAGTGTGTGTTGACGGCAACCTTGGAGTGTACGCACCTTGCAGTTGACGCCGAGCCTTCCGGCTTGGAGAGCGCCGCGATGCAGAGGTTCCCTGTTCGGACCTGGGCACCGCAGCCAGATGGGTCCCGCATGCGGGAGACAGCACAAGGGGGCCGAAGCCCCCTTGAGTTTCGCCGGGTTTATTGACCCTTGGCAGCGGCCAGCGTGGCCGCGACTTCTGCTGCGAAGTCTTCTTGCTTCTTCTCGATGCCTTCACCCACGGTGAACATCGTGAAGCCCTTGACGACCGTGTTGGCCGACTTCAGGTAAGCCTCAACGGTTTGCTTGCCGTCGGCAGCCTTCACGAAGACCTGGTTGAACAGGGACACTTCCTTCAGGTACTTCTGCACGGCGCCTTCGATCATCTTGGCGGCGATGTCGGCGGGCTTGCCCGACTCGGCAGCCTTGGCGGTGGCCACGCTGCGTTCGGTTTCGATCAGGGCAGCCGGCACGTCGTCGGACGACAGCGACACAGGCTTCATGGCGGCAATGTGCATGGCCACGTCCTTGGCGGCGACTTCGCTGCCAGTGAACTCGACCACCACGCCAATGCGCGAACCGTGCAGGTAGGCTGCCAGCTGGTTCTCGCCCGAGAAACGCTGGAAGCGACGGATGGTCATGTTTTCACCGATCTTGCCGATCAGTGCAGCGCGGGTGGCTTCCACGGTGGCGCCAGCGACTTCCAGGGCAGACAGGGCGGCCACGTCAGCCGGACCTTGCTTGGCAACCAGTTCGGCAAGGGTCTTGCCGAAAGCCAGGAAGTCGTCGTTCTTCGACACGAAGTCGGTTTCACAGTTGATTTCGATCAGGCCACCGACGTTGCCGTCGATGAAGGCCGACACGATGCCCTCTGCGGTCACGCGCGAAGCGGCCTTCGAAGCCTTGCTGCCCAGCTTGACGCGCAGGATTTCTTCGGCCTTGGCGAAATCGCCATCGGCTTCGGTCAGTGCCTTCTTGCACTCCATCATCGGGGCGTCGGTCTTGGCGCGCAGTTCTGCGACCATGCTGGCGGTAATAGCAGCCATATGTTTCTCCGTCTGGTTCTGACCCGGCGTCATCGCCGTGTCACATCAAAATTTCTTGAAAAAAAGGGGCTGATGCACAGCCCCTTTCGACGCGGTCAAGGAGGCTCAGGCGGCTTCGTTGACTTCCACGAATTCGTCGTCGCCGGCAGCGGGAGCCACGATTTCGTTCACGGCATTGGCCTTGCCTTCCAGGATGGCGTCGGCAACGGCCTTGGCGTACAGAGCGACAGCCTTGGAGGAGTCGTCGTTGCCAGGGATCACGTAGTCGATGCCCTCGGGCGAATGGTTGGTGTCAACCACGCCGATCACGGGAATGCCCAGCTTCTTGGCTTCGGCGATGGCGATCTTGTGGTAACCGACGTCGATCACGAACAGGGCGTCCGGCAGAACGGCCATGTCCTGGATGCCGCCGATGTCCTTCTCGAGCTTGGCCAGCTCACGTTGGAACAGCAGGCCTTCCTTCTTCTTCAGGTTGTCCAGACCGGCTTCCACCTGGGCTTGGGCATCCTTCAGCTTCTTCAGCGAACCCTTGACGGTCTTGAAGTTGGTCAGCATGCCGCCGAGCCAGCGCTGGTTCACGAAAGGCACGCCAGCGCGTTCGGCTTCCATGGCCACGGTGTCACGGGCTTGACGCTTGGTACCGACCATCAGCACGGTGCCGCGGCGAGCCGACAGCTGCTTGATGAACTTCAGGGCCTCTTCGAAGGCGGGTTGCGTCTTCTCGAGGTTGATGATGTGAATCTTGTTGCGATGGCCGAAGATGTACGGGGCCATCTTGGGGTTCCAGAAGCGGGTTTGGTGACCGAAGTGGACACCGGCTTCCAGCATTTCGCGCATGGATACGGACATGGTATTGCTCCAGAGGTTGGATCTAGAAGGCGGCAGAGATCGCGGCAGACCTGAAACCCTGGACTTCATGCCAGGCAGGCACACACCGCAACACCTTGGATTGCCGACTTCGCGACTGCTTCAAAATGTGCTCACCCGAACCATTTCGGGCAAACTCAAGGATTCTAGCACGGGAAACAGGGTGCTCTCAAGCACCCTGCCCCTCCGGCACAGGTGACTCAGCGCTTGCTGCGCGCACTCTTGCGGCTGGCAGCTTTTTTGCCGGCGGCCTTGGGCGCACGGACCGGCGCGGGCTTGCCGCCGCCGTCCGCCACACCGTCCCTGGCTCGCCCCCGCCCAGTCGACTTGCCCTTGGTCGCGCGCTTGACCTCGCGGTCGGCCTCCTTGATGTCGGCCAGGGCCGCCTGGGCAGAGCCCTCGGCATCCCAGTCTGCGACCTCGGCGCCACGCGAACGCTTGCGAGCGGTACCGGCCGACGCACCGATCGGGCGGGCCTCGCCTGGCTCTCGCACCATGCGGAAGTCGATCTTGCGGGTGTCGAGATCGACCCGGCTGACCTGCACCCTGACCCGGGTGCCCACACCATAGCGAACGCCACTGCGCTCGCCGCGCAATTCCTGACGCGCCTCGTCAAACCGGTAGTACTCTCCGCCCAATTCGGTGATGTGGATCAGCCCCTCGACATACAAACCGTCGAGCTGAACGAACAGACCGAAAGAGGTGGCCGCACTCACCGTGCCGCCGTACTCCTCGCCCAGGCGCTCGCGCATGAACATGCACTTGAGCCAGGCCTCGACATCGCGAGACGCCTCGTCGGCGCGACGCTCGTTGGCGCTGCAGTGGATGCCAGCGGTTTCCCAGGCCGCCTGTTCTTCCGGCGGCAACTTCAGGCGGGCCGCCACCTTCACCGGCGCTGCGGGCAAGCCCTTGGCGCCGTTCTTCGGCTTGGTCTTGAAGCGCCCGACGGACGACTGCACCGGCGGCAGCTTCAGCCCGTAGCGATCACGACCCAGCAGGGCCTTGATCACGCGGTGGACAAGGAGGTCGGGATATCGGCGGATGGGGCTGGTGAAGTGGGTGTAGGCCTCATAGGCCAACCCAAAGTGACCACTGTTGGCCGGCGTGTAGATGGCCTGCTGCATGGAGCGCAGCAACATCGTGTGGATCTGCACCGCATCCGGGCGGTCCTTCGTGGCCTGAGCAATGGCCTGGAAGTCGCCTGGCTTGGGTTCGTCGCCGATGCTCAGCCCCAGACCCAACGCCTTGAGGTAGTTTTTGAGCAGGGTGCGCTTCTCGGGGGTCGGGCCCTCGTGCACACGGTACAAGGAAGGGTGCTTGGCCCGCATGATGAAATCGGCCGAGCAGACGTTGGCCGCGAGCATCGCCTCTTCAATCAGGCGGTGGGCCTCGGTGCGCACCCTCGGGACGATCTTGGCGATGCGGCCATTGTCGTCGCACACGATCTGGGTTTCGGTGGTATCGAAATCGATGGCCCCCCGGCTGGAGCGCGCCTTGAGCAGCGCACGGTAGACCTCGTGCAAGTGGATCAGATGCGGAACCAGCTCACCTCGCTTTTGCGCCTCGGGACCACGCGTGTTGCCCAGGATGGCCGCCACCTCGGTGTAGGTGAAGCGAGCATGAGAATTGATCACAGCCGGGAAGAACTGGTAGGCGTGCACCTCACCATCGTGGGTGACGAGCATGTCACACACCATCGAGAGGCGCTCGACCTCCGGGTTCAGCGAGCACAGGCCGTTGGAGAGCTTCTCGGGCAGCATGGGAATCACACGCCGAGGGAAATACACCGATGTGGCGCGCTCGTAGGCATCGCGGTCCAGCGGATCACCCGGCTTCACGTAATGGCTGACGTCGGCAATGGCAACGATCAGGCGCCATGCATTCGGGGCCTTGCTGCGCCCCACCTTGGCGGGCTCGCAGTAGACGGCATCGTCGAAGTCACGGGCGTCCTCACCGTCGATGGTGACCAGGGGCACGTCGCTCAGGTCGATGCGCCCCTTTTTGTCGGCTGCGCGCAACTTCTCAGGCAGCTTGGCGGCCTGGGCCAGCACGTCGTCATTGAAGCGATGCGGCACCTCGTACTTCCGCACGGCGATTTCGATCTCCATGCCCGGATCGTCGATGCCACCCAGGACCTCGGTGACGCGCCCCATGGGCTGAGCCGTCAAGGAGGGCGCCTCGGTCAGCTCAACGGCCACCACCTGGCCAGGCTCTGCACCGCCCGTGCCCTTGGCGGGAATCAGGATGTCGCGGCCAAAGCGGCGGTCTTCAGGGGCGACCAACCAGGCGCCACCCTCGTTCAGGAGACGGCCAATGATCGGCGTCTTGCGGCGCTCGACGATGTCGAGCACCAACCCCTCGGGGCGACCCTTGCGGTCGAAGCGCACAACGCGGACCTTGATCCGATCGCGGTGCATGACCGCGCGCATCTCCTGGGGCGACAGGTAGATGCTGACCTCGCCGTCATCGGTCTGGACAAAGCCATGACCGTCGCGGTGGCCTTGCACCGTGCCGACGATTTCGCTCATGAGGTTCACAAAAAGTGGAGGGGGTGTTGTCATAGCTCTTATTTTGATGCTAGAATTCAATTCTTCGCCGATGACTGCAACGCAAATTTGATTTGCACCGCAGAAGTCGGGAAACAGCTACCTGCCCAGGTGGCGGAATTGGTAGACGCACTAGTTTCAGGTACTAGCGGGTAACTCCGTGGAGGTTCGAGTCCTCTCCTGGGCACCAAAAGAGAAGCCCCTTGATCAGCGATCAAGGGGCTTTTTCGATTTCCGGCACGAAACAACGCAAACTGGTCAATCGCATCCAGGCTGAGCACGCCCAAAAGCCTGCCTGCGTCACACATGGCGCGCGAGGCCTTTATGAGAAATGACGTGCGGGGGTTGAGCTTCATCGTGTCGGTGGCTTGATGTCAGCGTACACCACTTGCGCGGGCTTTCTTGCGCGCCGCTGGACCTGATCGCACCCTTGCGGGTCGCGCCAATGCAACAACCAAGAGCCTGCGAAGATTTTTAGCGAAAAACACAACAAAGCTGGACAAAGCCAAAAACACAGTGCTATAGTAGAGGTCTTGATGCAGCGACGGCAACGAAGCAAAACATCAAGAACATGCCCAGGTGGCGGAATTGGTAGACGCACTAGTTTCAGGTACTAGCGGGTAACTCCGTGGAGGTTCGAGTCCTCTCCTGGGCACCAAA
>NZ_JAIZVX010000273.1 GCF_021768455.1 Aquabacterium sp.
CGACCTGCTGCTCAGCGACATCCGCCGCCGCCGCCAGGAGTTCATGGCCCAGCGCTTCATCTCGCCCGACGTGATCGAGCGCTTCAAGCAGATCGGCGTCTACCGCGCCCTGGTGCCCAAGGCCTTCGGTGGCGATGAAAAGTCCCCTCGCGCGTTTTGCGAACTGATCGAAACCATCGCCCAGGCCGACGGCTCGGCCGGCTGGGTCGCCAGCTTCGGCATGGGCGTGACCTACCTGGCGGCCCTGCCCCCCGAAGCCTTCGCCGAGATCTATGCCCACTCGCCCGACATCGTGTTTGCCGGCGGCATCTTCCCGCCGCAAAAGGCCCCGCTGGTCGATGGTGCCTACGAGGTGAGCGGCCGCTGGTCCTGGTCGAGCGGCTGCATGGGCGCCGACTACGTGGGCGTCGGCATCGCCCCGATGGAAGGCGAGAAGACGGGCCTGCCCCGCATGGCCGTGATGCCGCAGAAGCAGACCCGCATCGACATGACCTGGGACGTCAGCGGCATGCAGGGCACCGGCAGCCACGACCTGGTGGTCGAGCGTGTGCGCGTGCCCGCCAACTGGACGTTTGTGCGCGGCAGCCGCTCGCCCCGCAACGAGCCCATGTTCCGCTACCCCGGTCTCTCCTTTGCCGCACAGGTGCTGTCGGTGGTGGGCCTGGGCGTGGCCCGCGCCAGCATCGAAGAGCTGCGCGGCATGGCCTCGGGCCGCATCTCGGTGACGGGCGCCCCGCGCCTGGCCGACCGCCCCCAGGTGCAGATCGCCGTGGCCCAGGCCGAGGCCCAGCTGCGCGCCGCCCGCGCCTTCTTCTACGAGGCCATCGACAGCGCCTGGGACAGCCTGCTCAAGGGCGACGAGGTCACGCCCGAGCAGACCAGCCTGCTGCGCCTGTCGTCCACCCACGCGGCCCGCACCGCGGCCGAGGTGTGCCGCGCCGTGCAGATGCAGACCGGCATGACCGGTGTGGAAAACAGCTGCCCGATCTCGCAACAGGTGCGCGACGTGCAAGTGCTGACCCAGCACGCCTTCATGGGCGAGATCACCTACCAGAACGCCGGCGCCATGTTGTTTGGCCTGCCCCCGCTGCCTGGCTACCTCTGACCCCCCCTCATCTTTCCTGGAGCCCCACATGGCCATCCGCACCCTCTTTTGCATCGGCATCAACCAGAACTTCTTCAACGCCACGCCCGAAGAAGCCAAGGACGTCTGGCTGGCCTTCGGCACGATGATGAACGGCATCGCCGCCCTGCCCGGCGTGACCGTGCTGGGCAACATGGACGACGACCAATCGATGGTCGGCCCGTCCACCAGCTGGCCCTGGACCTGCTACGTGCTGGCCGATGTGCCCGACCAGGCCACGGTGCACGCGGCCTGCAACCTGTTCCGCACGCTGGTGGTGGGCGAAGGCCCCTACAAGCTGTGGAAGTACGCCAAGGTCGAGGCCCGCATGGGCCGCGAGCTGGTGGTGCCCGCCCACCTGCTGCCGCCCGCACCGGCTGCTGCCGCCTGAAGCGAGCCACCATGCACAGCGCCCCGCCCGACGTGCTCGCCCAGCTGATGCAGCGCCTGGACAGGCTGGAAGCCGAGTCCAGCATCCGCGCCTGCGTGCGCCGCTACATGGACCTGTGCGACCACCTGGACGCACACACGCCCATGGACCAGCTGCTCGACTGCTTCACCGCAGAAGCCGTCTGGGCCGGCAAGGGCGCCCGTTATGGCGAGCGCTTCGGGGCCCACACCGGCCGCGAGGCCATCGGCAACATGCTGGGGGCCTACCGCGGCTCCCTGCCTGGTGAAGATGGACCTCAGCGCCCGCCGCACTTCGCCATGAACGCGCACTTCCTGTGCTCGGAGCACATCACCCACACCGGCGATGGCCAAGCCGACGCCAGCTGGGTGATGTTGCAGACCTCCACCTTCGCCAGCGGCGCCTCCCACCTCAATGCCGCGCAGCTGAACCTGCAGATGCAACGTGGCGACGACGGCCAGTGGCGCATTGCCCATTTCCAGGCCGAGAATACGGTCCAGCGGCTCGCT
>NZ_JAIZVX010000046.1 GCF_021768455.1 Aquabacterium sp.
GCCTGGGGCTCGGTGGCTTCGCTGTCGGCCGCGATGCCCGATGCCATCGGCACCTCGGGCGCACGCCAACGCACCAGCATGGCGGGGAGAGGCATGGCCTCCCTGTGCATCAGGCCTGCCTGCAGGGTCTGCGCATGGCCTGCACGACCAGCTGCGCCGCCACCCGCACCCCCGCCATCGGGCCACACCAGGCTGCCCAGCAGCAGGCCGTGCAGGCACAGGGCCGAGGTGGCCGAAGCGAGGAGGGCGGGCGACAGGCTGAACATGGTCGCTGTGATCAGTTCTGCAGTTCGCGCCAGGAGGTGCGGTGCGGCACGCTGCCCGCGGCGCCCGCACCGGCCGAGGGGGTGCGGATCTGCAGGGTGGCGTTGCTGGCCGGGATCAGCAGGCGCGAGCTGCCGTCGCTGAGCTCGACCCAGGTCAGGCCCATGCCCAGGAAGTTGCCCTGCTTCTCGCCGGCGGTGCTGCCATCGGCGCTGGCGGCGCCACCGGAGTTGAGGTTGAAGTAGTAGAGCCAGGATTCGCCCGAGGCGGCGCAGGTCGCGGTCGAGGGGGTGGCGGTGAGCACGGCCAGGGTGTTGTACTGCAGGGCCATGTCGACCGAGACGCGCTCGCCGCTCTGGGGCAGGTCCATGTACCAGCCGATCTTGTTGCCCCAGTCCACCGGGCTGTTGCTCACGGTGGCGGTGTTGCCCGATGCGGTCAGCGTCTGCTGCACGATCTGGGTGCTGCCGCGCAGGGTGCCCCAGCCGCTGGCGGTCAGCGGGTCCTTGATGGCGTAGACGGACTGGGTGGTGGTGTCCTTCAGGTCGCTGCTGCCCAGGTAGCGGCCGGAGGCGGTCAGGACCACGGGGTAGGTGCTGCCGCCGTAGTTGACCTCGGCCAGCTCGATGCGGGTGCTCACGGGCTGGGCCTTGCCGCTGGTGGTTTCCAGCTTGGCCAGTCGCAGGGCGGCGTTCTTGGGCTCGGTCAGGCCATCGGTGTCGAAGCGCCAGACGTTGCCCAGCAGGTCGCCGCCATAGAAGCGCAGGGCGGTGTTGTTGCTGGGGTCGGTGACCCAGGCATTGAGCTTGACCAGGCCGCTGGGCGTGTCGCTGCTGCCGGCCTTGGTGGTGCCGGTGGTGTAGGTGGGGATGTCGAGCAGCTTGGCGCCGGTGAGGGCGTTGAGCATGTAGAGGTGGCCGTTGCCGTCGCCGCCGTTTTCGTGGTTGTTGGCGCCCGAGCCGAACACGACCACCCAGGTGCCATCGGCCCGCTTGGTGACGATGGGGGTGCCGTGGGTGTAGCCGAGGTGGGCGTCGGTGAACTCCCACAGGGCGACGGGGGATTCGGGGTTGGTGATGTCGAGGGCGTAGTAGCCCTTGCCGCCTGCGCCCAGGCCGCCGACCAGGATGGTGCGCCAGACGCCATCGGCACGCTTGACGTCGGCGACCACGGGGGCCGCGTCCACGTAGAACTGGTGGCGGTGGGCGTAGTCGCTGTCGGCCAGGCGGTAGAGGTTGGGGATGACCTGGCTGGGCACGAAGGACCAGAGTTCGGTCCCTGCGTCGACGCTTTTCTGGGCCGAGAAGGCGTGCAGCATGCCGTCGTTGGCGGCCACGTAGAGCATGGGCTTGCGCGAGACGTTGGCGGTCTTGTAGGCGGCATAACCCAGGTCGCCGTAGTCGAACACCGGCACGCCCACGAAGACGGGGGAGCCGCCCACGATGTCGCCCAGGCGGCTGACGCGCTTGCGGTAGAGCGGGTAGGTGTTGCCCGAGCTGATCTCCATCGACGGGTCGCCGCGCAGGTAGTTGACCAGGTTGGTGCCCAGGTTGGCGCGGCCCAGGGGCGAGAGCGTCTGGCCCGGGGGCACGGTGCTGCTCAGGCCGCTGCACTGTGCGGGCTGAGGGCTGCGGTTGCAGAAGTCGCTGACGTGGCTGCCGAGGTTGTCGGTGTCGAGGTTGGCGTAGGTGAAGTTCACCAGGCTGTGCGTGGTGGTGCCCTCCTGCGAGGTGCTGCGCATGTAGTAGACCTTGCGCGTGGCGGCCGTGGTGCTGGTGAGCGTGTTCAGGCCGGCGCTGGCCGACCAGGCGTTGTTGAGGGTGACGTTGCCGCGGTTGTCGTAGGTGAAGTCCTGGGCGACGACCTCGCCGGTCCAGTCCTGCGTGGTGTAGGAGGCCAGGTAGACCTGGTCGGTGCCGGAGACGGGGCGCAGCGAGCTGGTGGCGGCCGAGGTGCCGGCGCCGTTGGCCTTGTCCACGTCCTGGAAGATGCCGTTCAGGGCGTTGGACAGGGCGGTGGGGTCGGCGGCCGAGAAGTAGCGGCCACGGCCGTTGATGGCGGCGTGCCAGAGGTCGTCGATGTTGGGGGCCTCTTCGCCGTTGCCAGGCGCGGGCCACATGATGCTGCCGTTGGTGAGGCTGACGTAGGTGCCCGAGGTCTGGGTCTGGTAGTTGGCGTCGTAGGCCAGGGTGCCGCTCACGCCCATGCCGATGGTGAAGGTCGTCATGTGCTGGCGGGTGTTGCTGTCCAGGCCGGAGGCGGTCACGTCGGCGCCGCAGCCGTCGTCGCCGGTGCTCAGGGTGCAGTTGCCCAGGGTGCTGCTGCGCAGGGGGCCGCTGTAGTAGTACTGGGCCACGTCGGCAAGGGTGTTGGTGTGGCCACCGCTGTAGGTTTGGGAGGTCACGGTGGGCTCACCGTAGTCCACGGTGGGCGTGACCAGGTTGGTGGGCGTGTCGGTGGGCGAGCCGTTGAAGGGGCTGCCGGAGGGCGCCTCGGTGGTGTAGCGCTGGCTGGCGGTCAGCAGGCTGCTGGCGCAGTAGGTGTAGCCGGATCCTGTCACGTTGGCGTAGGTGCCGGGCTCGATGGGCTTGCTGGTGTCGACGGAGACGCCGCTGTCGCTTTCGGTGGCCGAGATGGTGCGCTGCTCGACGGTGTTGTCGCTGGTGACCGTGCCATTGCTGGTGACCACGGTGCGGGTGCTGGTGGTCACGGCCGAGACCACGCGGGTCTGCTTGGTGTAGCTGACCTGGGTGCGCTGCTGGCGGTAGGCCACGTAGCGGTACTGTGTCTTGCTGCAACTGCCGGCACCTTTGGTGCCTGTGCCGGTGTAGGCGATGCGTTCATAGACCTGGTTGACGGGCGTGCTGGTGACGATCTGCAGCCGCGGCGAGGTGGTCGTGGTGACGGTGACGGTGGTGAGGACCACGGCGGTGCCGTCGTACATCGGGCGCTTTTCGCTCTTGTCGGTGTTGCCGACCAGGGTGGTGTTGTCGAGCTGGTAGGCCCCGTAGTTGCCGCTGGCGCCCTGGTTGGTGATCTCCGAGCCGGTGTTCCAGTAGCCGTCGGTGGAGAGCACGCTGTAGTTGCGCTGGCAGGCGTACTGCACCGGGTCGGCGGTCTGGCCCGACACCTTGTTGGCGTAGTAGCGCCCGGCCTTGGACAGCGCCCCGCGCAGCGGTGTGTTGCTGTTGGGCGGCGTGCGGAACAGGTGGCCAAAGAACTGGATCTTCTGGGTGCTGTCGAAATCGCCCACGTTGAGGAACTTGGCCGCCCCCACGGTGGGGTCGCTGATGCGGCTGAAGCCCACGCGCTTGTAGTCGTCCAGACCGGAGAAGGCCTGGCTGGCCGCCGTCTTCATCGTGTAGATGCGCTTGCGGTAGAAGGCGTACCAGTTGGCGTAGCGCGTGGCGCTGGTCGAGCTGCTGCCCACGGTGACCAGGGTGAACACGCTGTTGCCCGGCGAGTTGCCGACCTGGCTCATGCACTGCTGGTAGAAGTCGGTGCTGCTGTCGACGCCCGTGCTGGTGTAGCGCCAGTTCAGCGCAGGCTGCGGTGTGGTGCTGCTGTACTGGTAGTAGGTCGCGTTCACCAGGGATTTGGTGACCAGCTGGCTGACGTGCCAGTTGGCCGCGCTGCCCGTGCTGCTGTGGAAGTCGGTGCCGGCGGTGCGCGAGACGGTGAGGGTGTCGCCACTCTTGGCGGTGATGGTGCCGGTCATCCACGCGGCGGCGTTGGCCTGGCTCTGGATGCCGATGCGCTGGCCCACGGCCAGGTGGCTGCTGGGGGTGACCGTGAGCGTGATGCTGCCGCTGTCGCCCAGCGTGAGGTTGGTGGTGCTGCGGGCGATGGGGGCCACGTCCCAGCTGTTGTAGCTGGCCGTGCTGGAGGTGGAGGCATAGCCCCGCATCACCGTGATGGTGGTGCCGCTGATCTGGGTGATCTGGCCGGTCATCCACACCGCGTTGTCGCTGCGCGAGACGATGCTGATCTGGTCGTTGACGTTCAGGTTGCTGACAGAGCCGACCGAGAAGCTGATGGCGCCCGAGTCGTTGACGCTGAAGCTGTTGCTGCTGGTCGTGGCATAGGTGCTGCTGAACGAGGGCTTGAGCGTGGGCGCAAAGCCGTTGTGCCAGGAGGCGTCCAGCGACATGCTGGGGAAGCTGCGGCCGTCGTGCGTCTTGGGCGTGGTGTAGTCGAGGTTGGGGTTGAAGGCCACGCCATTGCACTGGGCCGATTTGTAGCCGTAGGTGCCGCTGTTGGACATGTCGTCCGGCATGAACTCCCAGTCCATCGAGCCCGAGTCATCGAGGATGAACAGGATGTTGGGTTTGGCCAGGGTCTTGGAGGTGATCAGGGGCACCTGCGAGATGTCGGTGGCCGCAGCGCGGCTCGCCTGGCCGGGCAGCAGCCCGAGACCGAGTCCGAGCAAAGGGGCCAGCAGCGTGCCGAGCAGGGTGGTGCGTGTGTGCTTCATGGTTCACCTCTGACGGTGCTTCAAAAGTGGACGATCGTTTCGGTGAAGCTCACCGTGTTGCGTTCGCCGACCACGCGCACGATGACGCGGAAGTAAGGGCTGGCGGCGTTGCCGAAGCGCGCGTAGTCCGCGTAATCGAGCTTGCCGCGTTTGGTGGAGCTGCTGCCGCTGGTGGTGGTTGGCATGGCGCAGGTCTGGGTGTTCACGGCGCCGTTGCTGCGGCACATGCGGAAGATGGCGTACTGCGTGGTGGTGCCGGTGCTGGCGTCGCTGGCCACGGTCACGGGCTGGTAGTCGCAATGGGCGCGGTTGGTGGTCACGTGGGTGCAGTTGGCTTCCCAGGCGATGAGCAGGCGGTTGGGCGCGTTGCTGCCGGTGGTGATCTGCTGGCCGGTGGCGTCGAGCAGGTTGTTGTCCACGCTGGCGTAGTAGCCGGAGGCCGGGGTGTCGGCCTCGGTGCTGGCCAGGGCCTGCAGGGCGGTGATGGCCGTCTGGGTGGCGGTTTCGGCCGATGCCGTGGTGCTTTGCTTGAAGCCCAGGTTGCCCAGCACCAGGGTGCCCGTGCCCACCGAACGCACCAGGGCGACGCCGGCCAGCGACAGGGCCACCAGGGCCAGCAGCGCGAAGATCAGCGACAGGCCCGCCTGATGGGACTTGGCGGATGCGGCGGCGGTGGGGGCGGCGTTGCGGGTGCGGTGCATGGCGCAGGCCCTCAGGAGTTCCACAGCAGGTTGCGAAGCGGGATGACGGTGTCGTAGACGCGGTAGCGGTGGTGCTGCCAGTTGGCGTCCCCATCGACCTTGAGTTGCACGCAGTTGCTGCTGTTGGCGTTGAGGCAGGTCACGCTGGTGGCGGTGGTGTCGACGATGGTGGCGTTGCTGCCCAGGTCCCACTGTGGCTGGGTGTCGGTCACGACCTCGCGCTCCACATTGGCGCTGCGCGCGACGACGACCAGGCGCACGCTCATCACCTGCTGCCAGCCGGTGAAGGTGGTCGGGGTGGCATCGGTGTAGGTGTCGACCAGGCGGTCGCCATCGGTGTCGATGCCGTAGAGGGCCTGCAGGTTGACGATCTCGGAAAACAGGGCGCGTTCGGGTGAGAGCCCGTTGGCGCTTGCATTGGTTTCGGTGCCGCTGGTGGCCGTGAGTTCGTTGTAGACCAGGCTGGCGTTGTTGATGCGGAAGATGCGGTTGACCATGCTGCCCAGGTTGACCATGGTCGAGCCCGAGGCGTAGCCATTGGTCGGCATGATGGCCGCGCGGGTGGCGCTGCTGCTGGGGTTCCAGGGGCCGCCCGTGACGTGGGGGATGATGGTGTCGCCCACGGTGTAGGAGGCGTCTTCCGCCACCTGCATCAGCGCGCACTGCAGGCCGGTGCCGTAGGTGCTGGGCACGGCCACGACCAGGTCGGCGGCACCGGTCCCGAAAGCCGATTTCACGGTGGCGTAGTTGTCGGCCACGGCGTGCGGTGCGGTCGTGACCACCGGCACCGAAAACCCGCCCTTGGCGCTGCTGAGCACGCGGATGGTGTCGGGTGCGCCGCTGGCGCCCTGGGTGATGACCACCGGTGCGAGCGGGAAGCTGCCCACGGTGTTGTTGTAGGCGTAGTTGACGGTGCAGCCCAGGGCACTGGGGTTGACGGCCAGGCCGTAGCCGGCACTCTGGATGTCGCGCTGCAGGCTGAACAGGGCCAGGGCCCCGTTGACCTGGGCGTCGGCGCCCGAGGTGGTGGCGCGGCGGTTGCCTTCAGCCTTGACCATGACCTGCGCCACGATGATGGTGGTCAGCATGGCCAGCAGCAGGCCGACCATCATCTCCACCAGCGTGAAACCACGCTGGCCTTGCGGCGAGGGGGAACGGGGGGCGCACATGTCAGCGGGCCGGGCGGATGGTGGTCTGGGTGGTGTAGGTGTGCACGTCACCCTGGGCCGTCTGCCAGGCCAGGGCGATGGCCACGTCGCCGGTGTTGCTCACCGTGATGGTCTGGGCCTGGCCTGCGCTGCCGGGCAGCACCGAGGCCAGCTTGTCGCGCCACTCGGCGCACGGTGCATAGGTGATGGGGCAGTTGTGGTACGAGGCCAGGTTGCCCAGGTCGCTCCACATCAGGGCCTGCAGTTCCGTGGCCAGGTAGGCGGCATCGGTGCGGTCCTTGGCCGCAGCCTGGGCCCGTGTCATCTTGCTTTGCAGGCCGATCAGGGCCAGCACGCCGATGGCGAAGATCACGGCGCTGACCAGCACCTCGATGAGCATGAAGCCGCGCTGGCGGCGTGAACGGGGCAGGGTGGGGTGGGGCATGGCAAGGCCTCAGAAGGCGCACAGGCGCGGGTCATCGGACGCCGTGACGGCCGGGTCGCACATGCGCACCTGGCCGGCCGGGGTGAGCTCGACCCGCAGGGCGCGGTCGGTGCTGGCCGTGCTGCCGCTGGGGTAGCTGATGTCGAGTCGTTGGATGTCGCTGGCGACGTTGCCGACGCGCCCGAAGGCGTCGAAGGTCACGCTCTGGGCGGCCGTGCTGCCATCGGGCAGGGTCGCGACGATGGCGATGCCGCCGCCCCCGTCGCCGGCGCTGTGGGCAGCGATCAGGCGCGGGGCGCTCGTGGACGAGGCTGCCGCGCCGCAGGCCCCGCTGGGGTCATCCAGGCTGACGACCCAGGAGGTGCCGGTGTCGGACAGGGCGCACTGGTCGTCCATCACGCTGTCGTCATTGAGCTCGACCAGCCAGAAGGTGACGGGGGTGTTGCGGCGCACGGCCTCGGTGCGGGCGCGCTGCAGGCCGGTCTGCATGGCCTCGGCCTGGTTGCGGATGCGGGTATTGCGCAGCCAGGCGCTCACGTCGGGCATGGCGGCGGCCAGCATCAGGCCGGCGATGGCCATGACCACGGCCAGCTCGATCAGCGTGAAGCCGCGGACCGGAGACGCAGGGGACGTGTGCGGGTGGGTCATGCGTTGCCTCAATCGCAGTTGGGGCCCTTGCTGGCCCAGCAGCTCAGGGTCACGGTGCTGCCGGCGAACTTGGTGGTGGCCTTGTTGCCGGCGCTGTCGAGGGTGTAGATGTAGGCCCCGTTGACCGCACCGCCGCTGCCCGTGGCCGTGAGGGTGAAGCCCTGGTTGTTGGTGTTGCTGGTGAGCGCGCAGCTGAAGGTGAAGTAGCGAGCGCCGTTGGGCGCAAAGCCGTTCCAGCTGTTGGCCGTGGCCGCGGTGGCGCAGGTGGTGGCCCCGGTGGCGCCGTAGTTCTTGTTGTCGAGGTAGTACTGTTCCAGCTTGAGCCCGTAGTCGGACAGGGCGCTGAAGGCCTCCTGCATCTGGCCGCGCCGGATGTAGGCCGTGTAGGCCGGCAGGGCCACGCTGGCCAGGATGGCGACGATGGCCACGGCAATCATCAGCTCGATCAGCGTGAAGCCGCGGGCCTGCGTGCCCGGCTGTGGGCGCAAGGTGTCGGCCATGTGAAGGTCTGTGTCCATGGAGAAATCATGTGCGTGCAGCGGGGATTCTGGTTGCCGGCCTCTGTGCCGGAAGCCTGGAAAACCGTGTGAAAGCCCACGCAATCCGGGCGGCTTACCTTTGCTTACGGGTGCGGTCCGCCAGCCGTCTGGCGGGCCCTTGCCGTTCGTCGGCAGAGGGCGACCGCACTTCGCGGCCCGATGGCGATCAGGCCGCTTCTCAGTTCACCAGTTCGCGCCAGGACACGCGCTTGAGGCCGCCGGTGCTGGCGGTGGGTGAGGCGGGCGAGTTGGTCTGCCGGACCGTGTCGCCATCGGTGGTCTTGGTCAGCACGATGGCCTTGCCGGTGCTGTCGTACACCACCGAGACCCCGCTGATCATGGTGTTGCCCTGGTACATGGGGGCGATCTCGGTGTAGCCGTCGGCCAGGCTCAGGTAGTAGAGCCAGGAGGTACCACCGGTGGCCCGGCAGGAGGCGGTCGAGCTCGGGATGTTGGTCGCGACCACCAGCGTGGAATAGGCGATGGCCATGTTGGTGTTGACGCGTTCGCCTTCCAGCGTGCCGGTGCTGCTGGGGCGCAGGTCCAGCATCCAGCCGGCCTTGTTGGCCCAGTCGACCTGGGTGCTGCTCGTGGCCGTGCGCGTGAGCGAGGTGCCGCTGCCCGAGGTGGTGACCGATTTGCTCACCAGCTTGCCCCCGGCGCGGATGTCGCCCCAGCCTGTGGTGTCGAGCTTGTCCTTGATGGCGTAGACGGTCTGCAGCGACTTGTCGCTCACATCGGTGCTGTGCAGGTAGCGACCGGTGCCCACCATGACCACCGGGTAGGTGGTGCCACCATAGGTGACCGAGCCCAGTTGCGGCTTGACGGTGATGGGCTGGGGTGTGGTCGACGAGACCGTGAGCGTGGCCACCGGCGCCATGGTGCCGGCGTTGATGTTGAAGCGCCAGACGTTGCCCAGCAGGTCGCCGCCGTAGATGCGCTGGGCGGTGTTGTCCTTGGTGGAGTCGACCCAGGCGTTGATGGGCGCCAGCCCGCTGGGCGTGGTCGACGAACCGGTGGCGGTGGAGATGGGCGAGCCGGTCTTGGCCACGCCGGTGTAGGCGTCCAGCACATAGAGGTAGCCGATGCCGCTGTTGTTGTAGCCCGAGCCAAAGGCCACCACCCAGTCGCCCGAGCTGTTCTTGGTCACCACCGGGTTGCCATAGGTGTAGCCCAGGTTGGTGTGGGTGTACTCCCACAGCGGGATGGGGGTGGCCGGGTCGGTCACGTCGAGCGCGTAGTAGGCCTTGCCGCCCTTGTTGAGGCCGCCCACCAGGATGGTTTTCCAGCTGCCGCTGACCTTGATGTCGGCGATCACGGGGCTGCCATCGACCGTGTACAGGTGGCTGTAGTTCTTGTCGGCCAGCTTGTAGAGGTTGGGCATGACCGCGTTGGGCACAAAGGCCCACAGCTCTTTGCCGGTGAGGGCGTTGAAGGCGTGCAGCATGCCGTCGTTGGCGGCCACGTAGACCACCTTGGTGCGGCTGCTCTGGGTGCTGACGAAATCGCTGTAGCCGCTGTCGCTGTAGCTGAAGGGGGGCTTGCCGGCGTAGGCCGGCGTGCCGTTGGCGATGTCGCCCAGCGCGGCATAGCGCAGGCGGTACAGCGGGTTGCTGCCGTTGCTGGCCTCGTAGCTGATGTCGCCGCGCAGGTAGTTCACCAGGTTCTTGCCGGTGTTGGCCAGCGTTTTCTGGGCGCTGCTCAGTGCCGTGCATTGCGAGAGCGGATCCGTGCTGCGGCTGCAGGAGGTGGTGAACTTGCCGTCGCTGTCCAGCCCGGCCGATTGCAGCTCGCTGTAGGTGAAGGCCTTGAGCGCCTTGGTGCTCGGGTGCATGAAGTAGATCACCCGGTCGTCGTTGCAGTTGCTGTACTGCGAGAGGCACTGCGCCGAGGTGACGCCGGTGGCGGGCGCCGTGCGGGCGTTGCGGTTGGCCAGGGTGTCGAGCTGGGCCTGGGCTGTCCAGGTGGTGGTGGTCGCGACCGTGCCATCGCTGGCGATGGCGTAGGCCGAAAGCTCGCCCACCCAGCGCCCGCTGATGTAGCTGCCCGCGTAGACGTAGTTGGCGTCGGTGCTGGAGAGCTGGAAGGCGCTCACCGCCGCGGCCGAACCGGAGCCCTCGGTCTGCACCAGCTTGCCCACGGTGCTTTCCAGCGCCGTGGCCAGCTCGGTGGCGTTTTGCGCCCCGTAATACAGGCCCCGGCCGTTGACGGCGGCGTGCCAGAGGTCGTCCACCCGGGTGGCGTTTTCCAGCAGGGGGGCGGGCCAGTTCTTGGTGCCGGCCTTGATGGCGGCGTAGTCGCCCGTGGTCTGGCTGCTGTAGTCCTTGCTGTAGTTCAGGGTGCCACCCACGCCCAGGCCCAGGGTGTAGGTGATCATGTTCTGGCGGCCCACGGTGCCGATGTCGGTGGTGGCCGTGCTGTCGTTGGTGCAGACGTCGGTGCCGGTGGGGCAATTGCCCCAGAGCGTGGCGTCGCGCAGGTCGGTGACGTAGAAGTACTCGGCCACGTCGGCCAGGGTGCCGGCGGTGCTCAGGCCATCGAGCATGGGGCGCACTTCGGGGCTGCCGTCGGTGTTCCCGATGATGCTGCCCGTGCCGGTCTTGGCCAGGCCTGCGGGCGCGCTGGCGTCGTTCCAGTAACCGTCGGTGGTCATCACCGTGTAGTTGCGCTGGCAGGCCGCGGTCATGGGGTCGGTCTGGCCACCGAGCTTGTTCGCGTAATACAGGCCCATCTGGCCCAGGCTCTGCCGCAAGGGGGTGCCGCCCGAGCCGTAGTAGTTGTTGCCATAGAGGTGGGCGTAGAAGTTGTACTTCTGGCCCTGGGTGGTGGCGGTCACGTCTTCGGTGAAGGGCGCGACCTGCAGGAAGTAGTCGCTGTTCACCGTGGTGTCGAAAGCGTGGCTGATCTTGGTGATGCCGACCCGGTAGGTGCTTGGGATGGTCAGCAGCGATTTGCCCGTGGCCGTCTTCATCAGCAGCAGGCGCTCGCGGTAGTACTGGTACCAGTTGGCGTAGTTCTGCCGGGCCGCGATGGCTGCGGCCGAACTGCCCGTGGTGGTGATGCTCACCGCGGTGAATTTGCTGTCACCGGGTTCACCCGAGAGCAGGTTCGGGTGGCTCAGGCATTCTTTGGCATAGGTGGTCGTCAGGTCGGGGTTGCCCTGGGTGAGGCCCGATGCGATGTAGGTCCAGCCCATCTTGGTCTGGCTGCCGCTGTAGGTGTAGTAGGTCACGGTGCCCAGGTTGCTGGTGCTGGGGGCGAACACCTCCCAGGTGCTGTTGCTGGCGCCGTCCTTGCCGGTGTAGAAGCTGACGGTGAAGGTGTAGGTGTAGGTGGTTTGCTCGCGGATGCAGTACCACAGGAAGTAGGCTGTGCACTCGGTGGTGCTGCTCACGTTGGTGACGGTGCCCAGCATCCAGCGGCTGTAGTTGCTGGTGTCCCGCACGACGATGGTGCTGCCCACCGAGAGGTTGGCGTTGTCTCCGCTGTCGAGCTTGATCGATTTGCTGCCGCTGCTGTAGGTCAGCGAGGCGCTGCTGGCGGTGGCGGTGTTGCCGCTGCCACCGCCACGGCCCCCGGTGCCACCCGGAGCCGTGGGGTTGAAGCCGTCGTCCCACACGGCTGTGTAGCTGGCAGCGGGGTAGAGCGAGCCATCCCATTTCGGCGGCGGGTCGTAGGTCTGCGTGGGGTCGTAGGCCAGGCCATTGCATTGGGCCGAGCGGTAGCCGTAGGTGGTCGAGTCGCTCACCGGGCTCAGCGTGAGGTCGCCGGCCTGTGCCGCGCCGGGCATGTAGTCCCAGTCCATGCTGCCCGAGTCGTCGATCACGAACATCAGGTTGGGCGGCGCCGTCGAGGTGCCCGCCTGCGTGGCCAGAGGCTCGTCGTTCAGGCTGGTCAGGGCGGCCTGGGTCGATGGCAGGCACAGCGCCATGAGGCTCAGCGTGGCCACCAGGGCCTGTTTGCATCGGTGGATCAGGGGCTTGTTCACGGTGGGCTCGGCTTCACAGTTGCACGATGGTTTCGGTGAAGGACGCGGTGTCGCGCGGACCGGTGATGCGCACCACGATGCGGTAGTAGATGGCGGTGTTGGCCTCGGGCGCACCGGGGTTGGCATAGTCCAGGCCGCTCTTGCTGCCATCGCTGCTGCTGGCGGCATCCAGCGGGCGACTGCAGGTGGTGGCGGCCGTGTCGGCACACAGGCGCAGGATCACGTAGCTGGCCCCGCTGCCATTGATGTCGGCCACGGCCTTGGGGGTCAGCGTGCAGGATGCGAAGGTGCCACTGTCGGCGTAGGTGGTGCAGCCCTGGCCGTCCCAGTTGACCAGGGTGCGGGTGGTGGCCGTCGACTGAAAGCCGGTGGCATCGAGCGTGGCCGCGGTGGTGGCGTAATAGCCCTGGGCGCTGTTGTCGCTGCTGAGGGTCGTGGCGGCGCTCAGCCAGGCAATGGCCTGGCGCGTGGCCTGTTCGGCCGAGGCCGTGGCGTCCTGCTTGAAGCCCACATTGCCCAGGATCATGGTGCCGCTGTTGACCGATCGAACCAGGGCCAGCGCAGCCAGAGAAAGCGAGACCAGGGTGATCAGCGCAAAGATCAGCGAGGCGCCGGATTGCCGATGCCATCGGGGGGAAGGGAGGGTGTCGTGTCGCATCACCGGGTCCACAGCATGTTGCGAAGGGGGATGATGGTGTCGAAGACCTTGTAGCGGTAGCTCTGCCAGCCGGTGCCGGCCCCGCTCACGTTGATGCGGATGCACTTCTGGGTGCTGCTGAAGCTGCAGGCCACGGCGCCGGTGGTGATGCCGTCGACCACCCACTCCACGCCGTTGGCGGAGGTGATGGTGCTGGCCACGCCATTGACGGCCTCGTACTGCGCGCTCTGTGCCACCACCGCCACGCGCAGCGCGACCACCTGCAGCCAGCCGGCATTGGTGGTGGGCGTGGTCGCATCGAACACGTCGATGGTGCCGTTGAGGTCGGTGTCCTTGCCGTAAAGCGCCTTGAGCTGCACGATCTGCGGCGCGATGGTCATGGTGCTGGTCGTGCCATTGCTGGCCAGCAGGTCGGTGGCCTGCAGCGCCTTGTTGGCGTTGACCGCATAGGTGCGCGGCAGCCCCGTGCCCAGGTTGACCAGGTGGCTGCCCGAGGCATAACCCGCCGTGGGCAGCATGGCCGAAGAGGTGGCGTTCCAGCCGCCCAGGCTGGCCAGGTGCGGCACCTGGGTGGTGGTGAAGGTGGTGCTGCTGTCGGCTGCGATGGCCAGCATCGAGCACCAGGCCGTGCTGCTCCAGGTAGCGGGTACCGCCACGAAGAGGTCGCCAGCGGTGGCGCCATAGCTGGTGGTCACCTGGAAGGCGCCGCCGGTCTGGGTGTGGTCTGCCGTGACCTTCATGGGCACGGCGTAGGTGACCTTGTTGCTCTGCCACAGCGTGAGGGTGTCGGGCGTGGCGCCACTGCCGAAGCTGATCAGGGCGGGCACCAGCGTGAGCGTGGTTGCACCCGGCGAGGCCCCGCTGCCGTATTGCGCCTTGACCGTGCACCCCAGGGCCGCAGGCCGGGCGGTGAGGCCGTAGCCCGCCATCTGTGCATCGCGCTGGATGGCATAGAGCGCCAGCGTGCCATTGACCTGGGCGTCGCTGCCGCTGGCCGTGGTGCGCTTGTTGCCTTCGGCGGCCAGGAAGACCTGGCTCATCACCAGCACCGTCACCAGGCCCAGGGCCACGCCGATCATGAGCTCGATCAGGCTCATGCCTTGAGCCTGTGTGCGGCGCAGTGGCCCCCTTGGCGACCTCACGAGGCCCCCTTCACGGTGGTCACCGTCTGGTAGGTGTGGGTGCTGCCGCCGGGCAGCTGCCAGGTCAGGGTGATGCTCACGTCGCCCGTGCTGGTGGTGGGCGTGAGCGTGGCATTGCCCGAAGGCAGGGCCGTCTTCATCTTGTTGAGCCAGGTGTTGCAGGCGGTGTGGCCCGTGCAGTTGCCGCTGGAGGTCGTGGCGCTGTACTGGTATTGCGCCAGGTTGGCGATGTCGGCCCACATCAGGCCCACCAGCTCGCTGGCCAGGTAGCTGGCGTCTGCGCGGGCCTTGGCCTCGGTCTGGGCGGTGGTCATCTTGGCCTGCAGGCCGACCAGGCCCAGGATGCCGATGGAGAAGATCACCACGCTGATCAGCACCTCGATCAGCATGAAGCCCCGGCCGCGCAGGCGCGGGGAGGTGGGGCGGCAGAGACCCTGGAGGCGGGCAAGGTGGTGGCGGTTCATGAGCAGTACCGCGTGTCGGTGACGGTGGTGATGGCCGGGTCGCAGACCTTGACCTGCCCGCCGCTGTTGACGGCCACCCGCAGCGCCAGCGTGCCGCTGCTGCCGCTCACGTTGACCTGCAGGATGGGGGTGGTGTTGGTGATCTGCCCGAAGCCGTTGAAGGTGATCTGGTTGGCCGCGCTGCTGCCATTGACGGCGCTGAGCGTCACGTTGCCGCCGCCGTCGCCGGCCAGGGCGGCCTTGAGCTGTTTGGTCGAGCTGCCCGGTGCGCACTTGCCCGCCGGGCTGGTGCTGCCCAGGGTCACGACCCAGGAGCCGCTGCTGGCCGAGAGCGCGCAGCCGTTGTCCATGCTGCTGGTGCTGGTGGTGCTGACCAGCCAGAAGCTCACGGGGCGGTTGCGGCGCACGGCCTCGGCCTGGGCGTACTGCATACCGGTGGCGATCGAGCTGGCCGTGTTGCGGATGCGCTGGTTGGCCAGCCACACGCCCACGCTGGGCATGGAGGCGGCCAGCAGCAGGCCCATGATGGCAATGGTCACCACCACTTCAATCAGGGTCAGGCCATGTGGGCGGCGCATGCAGGCGTCCTCAGCACTCCGAGGTCGACTTGGTGAGCCAGCAGCTCTTGCCGGTCACGGTGCTGCCCTTGAAGGAGGTGGTGGCCTTGCTGCCGTCCTGGGTGATCGTGTAGACGTGGCCGGCCGAGGCCTTGCCCGTCACGCCCGTGGCGGTGAAGGTGTAGGTGCTGGCCGTGCCGGTGCAGGCGAAGCTGAAATAGCTCGTGGCCGTGATGCTGGTGCCGCAGGTGGTGCCGCTGCTGACGTAGCTGCGGTTGTCCTGGAAGTACTGTTCCATCTTCACCTGGGCGGTGGACAGGCCGCTGAAGGCATCCGACAGGGTGCCGCGGCGCACGTAGTCGGTGTAGGCGGGCAGGGCCACCGAGGCCAGGATGGCGACCACGGCCACAGCGACCATGAGTTCGATCAGCGTGAAGCCCTGGTGGCGGAGGCGCGCATGCATGGGACAAACCTTTCAGGAACAGCGGGAGCCGGCCAAGTCGCGGCCCCGATGGCAATACCTGGGTTTGTATCGGAACGACCGCCTGGGCAATGGGCGGTAAACAGCGGCTTTCGGCCTCCAAATGATGGCGTGCGGGTGGGCAGACAGTCCTTCGCCTGTGCCCCTGCCGCGTGACGGATGCCACGCCGAGGGCCGCCGCATGCGGGATTGCGGCAGGCAGGGCGCCGCCTGCCCGCGCACGGCCGGGCCGTTCGTCTGCCCTGGGCGACCGCTGGGGCCTCAGCCCCGGGCCACGGGCCGTTCAGGGGCGGCGCACCACTCGCTCCAGGAGCCGGCGTACAGCCGAGCCCCGGGCAGACCGGCCACGGCCATGGCCAGCAGGTTGTGGCAGGCCGTCACGCCCGAGCCACAGCTGTGCACGGCCTCATGGGCCGGGCGCCCACCCAGCAGGGCCTCGAATTCCGCCTGCAGCGCGGCCGGCGCCTTGAAGCGGCCATCGGCCGCCAGGTTGAGCTGGAAGAAGCGGTTTTGTGCCCCGGGGATGTGGCCGCCCACCGGGTCCAGAGTTTCGTTTTCGCCGCGGAAGCGGTCGGCCGCGCGGGCGTCGATCAGCAGAGGGGTGTCGGTCTGGCCCAGGTGGGCCAGCAGTTCGTCTGCGCGCACCAGGCTCTCGGGCAGCGGCACCGGGGGCACGACGCGGAGTGGGCGCGGGGCCTCTGCCGTGTCCACAGGGCCCCCTGCGGCCTGCCAGGCGGGCCATCCGCCGTCGAGCACCTGCACCTCGGCATGGCCCCACCAGGTGCTCAGCATCCACCACAGCCGGGCGGCGAACATGCCGCCGGCCGCGTCGTAGGCCACCACGCGGGTGTGGGGCTGAAGGCCCCAGCGGCCCAGGGTGGCCGAGAAGGCCTCGGGGCTGGGCAGGGGGTGTCGGCCGTTGGCGCCGGTTTTCGGGCCGGAAAGGTCGGTGTCGAGATGGGCGTAGACCGCCCCTGGCAGGTGGCCTTGGGCGAAGGCGGCCTGGCCGGCGCCGGTGTCGGCCAGGTTGAAGCGGCAGTCCAGCAGGAGCAGGTCGCCGGCATCGGGCGAGCGCAGCAGGGCGAGGAGTTCGGGGGCGCTGATCAGGGGTGTGGGCATGGCGTTGGGCGGGCGGTGGGATGCCGCATGGTGCCATGGCGAGCGGGCATCAGTTGCCCTGGGCCAGTGCCGCCTCGATGGCCTCGGCCACGGCTTCCGGCGCCTCGTGCACCAGCCAGTGCGTGGCCTGGGGCAGGCGCTTGACCGTGAGCGTGTGCACGTGCTGGTCCAGGCCCTCCAGCAGGCTGGGCGGCAGGGCCGTGTCGGCCTCCCCCCAGACCACGGTGGTGGGCACGCGCACGGTGAGCAGCGCCTCGGGCAGGCTCAGGGTGTGGAGGGCGTCTTCGGGCGAGGTGGGCGGGTGCAGGGGCGAGGCCCGGTAGTAGTTCAGCGGCCCGGTGAGCGGGTGGCGGGCCGTGGCCACGCCGGGCACGGCTTCGGGCGGGGTGCTCCAGGCCTCGCGGTAGCGCTCGCGCAGGGCGGGCGTGAGCCAGCGGGCGCCACCGAAGCGCTCGAAGAAGGGCCACATCTGCGCGAAGTCGTCGGCGGCGAGCTGGGCCTCGATGCCGGGCGTGCGCAAGGTGTTCATGTAGGCGCTGGCGGCCTGCTGGGCCGGGTCGTCGCGCAGGGCCTTGAGGAAGGCGCCCGGGTGGGGGGCGTTGAGGATCACCAGCCTCTCCAGCGCCTGCGGGGCCGTGGCCGCCAGACCCCAGGCCAGGGCCCCGCCCCAGTCGTGGGCGATGACCGCGGCGGCCTGGCCGCCCTGTGATTCGATCAGCCCGGTCAGGTCGCCCAGGATCACGTTGGCGCGGTAGGCGGCCACGTCCATGGGGGCATAGGAGCCGGGGTAGCCGCGCAGATTGGGCGCCACGCAGCGGTAGCGGTCTGCGAAGCGGGCCATGAGCCCGTCCCACACGAAGGCGGCCTCCGGGAAGCCGTGCAGGAACAGCAGCAAGGGCGCCCCCATGGGCCCGGCCACGCGGCAGTTCAACCAGGGGGCGGGCGCCCCGGGCGAGGGTGAAGGCAGGTGGATGCGTTCGGTGTGGATGGGTGGGGCGTCGGGCATGAACCCATTCTGGTGGATGGCCCCCGCCGCCGGCAAGGCGCCGCCCCTGCGGTTTACCCCGCTTTACGCGCCCGGTTCAAACCGGCTGAAGGCCGCGCGGGCCTCAGTTCAGCGCCATGCTGAGCTTGCGGCGGTAGCTGTCGATCACCGGGTTGGCCGGGGCCACCTCCACCTTGCCGGCGATCTCCAGCTTGGGGGCTTCGGGCGCGGCACCCGGCGCGCGTGGGGCAGCGGGCTTGGCCGGGGCCGGCTTGGGCAGGGGCTTGCTCATCACCTCGAGGATGGCGACGTAGGTCTTGCGCGGCAGTTCCTCGTTCCAGGCCTTGTCGCGCATGATGATCTCCAGCAGCTCCTCCATGGCCTGGGTGGGCTGGCCGGCGGCCCAGAAGATCTGGGCCAGCTCGAAGCGGGCGGCGAAGTCGCGTTTGTTGGCCTGGATGGCGGCGTCGAGTTCCTGCGGCGCGCGGGCCTGGCGGGCGGCGATGCAGGCGGCCAGGTAACGGCTGAAGGCCAGCACGCGGGGCTCGGGCAGGGGGCCGGTGGCGCGGCCGGCAATCGGCAGGAACACGGCCTTGGCCTCCTCCAGGGCGCCTTCTTCCAGCAGCAGTTGCAGCAGCTCGTAGCGGGCCTCGTCGTTGGACGGGTCTTTCTCGAGGGCGTCGCGCAACAGCGCTTCGGCCGAGGCCGGCTCGCCGGCTTCCAGCAGGGCTTCGGCCTGTTCCACCTCTTCGGCGGCCGCGATCTGGCCTTCGCCGGGCACGTGCTTGTCCAGGAATTCGCGGATCTTTTCGGCGGGCAGGGCGCCCACGAAGCCGTCCACCGGCTGGCCGCCCACGAACATCACGCAAAACGGGATGGAGCGCACGCCGAACATCTGCGAAAGCTGGCCTGCGATCTCCTGCTGCTCGTCGGCATTGACCTTGGCCAGGATGAAGCGGCCTGCGTATTCCTCTTCCAGGCGCTCCAGCACGGGGCCCAGCTGCTTGCAGGGGCCGCACCACTCGGCCCAGATGTCCAGCAGGATGGGCACCTGCATGGAGCCACCAATCAGGTCGGATTCGAAGTTTTCGAGCGTGATGTCGATCATGTTGTGCCGGGTCAGGTGGGGCAGCGCCTAAAATTCACCCTTTGACGATTGAGGAGCCAACCGTGTCGGATGCGAAAGGCGCAAGCCAGGTGAAAGTGGGTGTCGTGATGGGGTCCAGCAGTGACTGGGACGTCATGCGCCATGCCGCCGACATTCTGACCGAGTTCGGCGTGCCTTTCGAGGCGCAGGTGGTCTCGGCCCACCGCATGCCCGACGACATGTTCCGTTATGCGGAAGCCGCAGCCGACCGCGGTCTCGTCGCCATCATCGCCGGTGCCGGCGGGGCGGCCCACCTGCCGGGCATGCTGGCGGCCAAGACCACGGTGCCCGTGCTGGGCGTGCCGGTGCCCTCGCGCCACCTGCAGGGCGTCGACTCCCTGCACTCCATCGTGCAGATGCCCAAGGGCATCCCGGTGGCCACCTTTGCCATCGGCACGGCCGGCGCCGGCAACGCGGCCCTGTTTGCCGTGGCCATGCTGGCCGGGCAAGACCCCGCCCTGCGCGCCCGGCTCGACGCCTTCCGCGCCCGCCAGACCGAGGTGGCCCGCGCCATGACCCAGGATCTGACCCTGCCCGTTTCGGAAGGTGGCAAGGCATGAGCGTCCAGAAAGACGTGATCCTTCCCGGCGCCACCCTGGGCGTCATGGGCGGCGGCCAGCTGGGCCGCATGTTCGTGCACGCCGCTCAGAGCATGGGCTACCGCACGGCGGTGCTCGATGCCGACGCCACCAGCCCCGCCGGTCTCGTGTCCCACGCCCACATCCAGACGCCTTACCTCGATGCCGCCGGCCTGGCCGAGCTCGCTCGCGTGGCCGATGCCGTCACCACCGAGTTCGAGAACGTGCCAGCTGCGGCCCTGACGCAGCTGGCACAAAGCCGCCCGGTGGCACCTTCGGGCGAGGCCGTGTCCGTCTGCCAGGACCGCGCCCGTGAAAAGGCCCACTTCGTCGCCTGTGGCGTCGACTGCGCCCCCCACGCCCTGATCGACACGCCCGAGCAGCTGGCCGCCGTGGGCGATGACCTGCTGCCCGGCATCCTGAAAACCGCCCGGCTCGGTTACGACGGCAAGGGGCAGGTCCGCGTCAAGACCCGCGCCGAGCTCATCGCCGCCTGGGACGAGCTCGGCCGCGTCGGCTGCGTGCTCGAGAAGATGCTGCCCCTGGCCTACGAGGTCAGCGTCATCGTGGCCCGTGGCCGCGACGGCCAGGTCGTGCACTTCCCGCTGCAACAGAACCTGCACCGCGACGGCATCCTGGCCGTGACCACCGTGCCCGCGCCCAATGTGACCGATGCCGTGTCGCAGCAGGCCTATGCCTCAGCCCACCAGATCGCCGCCTCGCTGAACTACGTGGGCGTGCTCTGCATCGAGTTCTTCGTGCTGACCGATGGCCGCATCGTGGCCAACGAGATGGCCCCGCGCCCGCACAACTCCGGTCACCACACGATCGACGCCTGCGATGTCTCGCAGTTCGAGCTGCAGGTGCGCGCCATGACCGGCCTGCCCCTGGTCGCGCCCGTGCTGCACAGCCCCTGCCTGATGCTCAACCTGCTGGGGGACCTCTGGTTCCCCGATGGCGTGGCCGAGCAGGTCGAGCCCGACTGGGCGGCCGTGCTGGCCCTGAGCGGCACCCACCTGCACCTGTATGGCAAGACCGAGGCCCGCCGCGCCCGCAAGATGGGACACCTGACCGTCACCGGCGCCACGCCCGAGGCCGCCCGCGAGGTGGCCCTGAAGGCCGCGGCCATCCTCGGCATTGCGCCTTTCTGAGCGCACGGTTGCGCGCTCGCTTCCGCCTTCGCCCTCGACCCTGAGCCCGCCCGCATGCGCCTGTTCGACCCTGCCTCCCAGCCCGACGCCATCGAACAGGCCGCCCAGCGCCTGGTGGATGGTGGCCTGCTCGCCCTGCCCACCGAGACGGTCTATGGCCTCGGTGCCCGCGCCGATGACGACGCCGCCGTGGCCCGCATCTTCGCGGCCAAGGGGCGCCCCAGCGACCATCCCCTGATCGTGCACGTGCCCCACACCGAGGCCGCGCTGGGCTTCGCCACGGCCTTCCCGCCGGCCGCCCAGCGCCTGGTGGCGGCCTTCTGGCCCGGGCCGCTGACCGTCATCGTGCCGCGTGCCCCGGCCATGGCCACGGCCGCGGCCGGTGGGCACGACACCATCGGCCTGCGTTGCCCGGATCACCCGGTGGCCCTGGCCCTGCTCCGTGCCTGCGCCCAGCGGGGCGTGCTCGGTGTGGCCGCGCCCAGTGCCAACCGGTTCGGCCGCATCAGCCCCACGCTCTCGGCCCATGTGGTCGAGGAGTTCCAGGGCCAAGGTGAGGGCCTGGACGAGGTCTGGGTGCTCGAAGGTGGCGCCTGCGACGTCGGCATCGAGTCCACCATCGTCGACTGCAGCCGCGAGCAGCCCGTGCTGTTGCGCCCCGGTCGCCTCACCCTGGCCGAGATCGAGGCCGTGGTGGGTGGCCCGGTGGCCTGGTCCCGCCCTGAGGCCCCCGATCCGGCCGCGCCCAAGGCCTCGGGCACGCTGCTCTCGCACTACGCTCCCCGCGCCAAACTGCGCCTGATGCCCGACGAGCAGATCGAGGCCGGCCTGCAGGTGCTCGAGCCCGAACTGCTGGCCGCCGCCCTGCGCGAGCCGGCCAAGGCGCCCAAGATCGCCGTCTACAGCCGCAGCCTCTGGGCCCGCCGCCCGCCGAGCAAAGGCGTGGTGCACCGCTCCATGCCGGGCGATGCGCCCACCGCGGCCCACGACCTGTTTGCCGACCTGCGCGAGCTCGATGCCATGGGCGTCGAGCTCATCTGGGTCGAGACCCCGCCCGAGGACCCGGCCTGGGACGGGGTGCGCGACCGCCTCAGCCGCGCCGCGGCCGCCTGATCCCTGGGGCCCGTTCGCCCTTCTTTACGTGTCTACATCCGGCCTCGGGTGAACCCGGTTATTCTTGCGGGCTGATCAAGCGCCCCGTTTCTGGAGAGTCCATGTCCCGTTCCTTCGCCTTCCTGTCTTCTTCCAAGCTGCGCCGTGCGGGCGTGGTGGCCGCGGCCTGTGCCGTGGCGCTGGCGACGTCGGTGGCGGTCACGGGCTGCGGTGGCGGCACCCAGTCCAAGAAGTTCGTGCCGACCAAGATCCTGAGCTTCGGTGACGACACCAGCTACCTCAACAGCACGGGCCAGTCCTACACGGTCAATTCGGTCAGCATCAACAGCAGTGGCGCAGCCCTGAAGTCCGACGGCACCACCGTGACCGACACGCCGTCCGAAATGGTCTATTACTGCCAGAACTACCCGATCTGGGTGCAGTCGGTGGCGGCCTATTACGGCTTTGATGGCGAGCAGTGCCCCATCAGCGGTGCCAGCCGCAAGGCCTTCTTCCTGGCCAACGACCCGGGCACCGTGGCCACCGACGCCTCGGGCGCCATCAATGCGACCAATGCCGCCACCGCCGCAACGAACGCCGGCGTGGCCAAGGTGATCCAGACCATCAACGCCAACCTGGGCAACATGGACAAGAACACCATGGTGCTGGTCCTGGCCGGTCAGCCCGATGTGCTCAAGGCCTATGCCGACTACCTGGCCGGCGCCGATGCCAGCACGCTCAAGAGCAACCTGACGGCCCTGGGCGCCAGCCTGGTCGACAACGCCCTTGTGGCCGTGGGCAACACCGGTGCCCGCATCGTGCTCTTGCGCATCCCCAAACTGCGCCTGAGCCCTCTGGGCCTGGCCGGCACGAGCACGACCTCGGGCAACGGTGGCGACACCGACCAGGGCGTGCTCGATGCCCTGGCCTACGCCTTCAACGAAGGCATGACCAACGAGGCCGAGCGCAAGTTCGACGGCCGCCAGCTGGGCCTGGTCCGCGCCGACGACCTGACCCAGACCCTGGTCACCTATGGCTCGTCGACCTACAGCCTGACCAACGTGACCACCCCGGCCTGCACCACGGCCCTGGCCTCGCTCACCGCACCGCTGTGCAACAGCAGCTACGTCAGCGGCAACACCTCCGGCATGGCCAGTTCCACCGGCGGCTCCGCCTTCCTGTGGGCCGACTACACCCACTTCGCACCGGCCGGTCACACCCGCCTGTACAACCTGGTCATGACCCGCATCGCCGCCCAGCCGTTCTGACCGGCCGCGGGGAGGGGGCCTTCGGGCCGCCCTCCCGGCCGCCCTTTCCTGTCATGCCTTGTCAGGCAGACACGACAAAGGCCTGGACGCCAACGCGTTCCAGGCCTTTTGCTTTGCAGGCGGGAAGAGGGGCGGTGTGGCCGGCGGCTCAGGCCTGCAGGGCGGTGGCCTGACGGCCATGCGGTGTGCGGGCCGGGCGCTCACGGTAGACCAGCTTCATCCCCAGGATGGACATGGCCAGGGTCAGGGTGATGGCGTTGGCGATGGTCACCGGCCAGGAGCCGATGGACAGGCCGTAGAGCAGCCACAGCGCCACGCCCGAGGTGAAAGCCGAGTACATGCTCAGCGAGATCCCGCTGACGTCGCGGGTGCGGAAAGTCAGCCAAGCCTGCGGCAGGAAGGATCCGGTCGTGAGGGCGGCGGCGAAGGTGCCGATCCATTCGATGGTTTGGGGGTCGATGGCCGGGGTGAGGGGCAGGTCGGTCACGGGCGGTCTCTCTGGGAGGGGCGTGGCGCGCCCGCTCCTGGGGCGCATGGCCTCTATTTTGCGCCGTTTGCCTGGATTTGTCAGGGTTTCTACCGAGTTTCCTGCGCGCTTTTCACGGGATCACCCTCGTTCGGGGAGGGTGCGTCGTGCAGGGCCCAGGCGACCAGCGCCTCCAGGAGGGGGCGTGCGGCGTCGGCCTGGGGGTGGTTGATCAGGCCGACCACGACCCAGCGCCGGCCCGAATCCCCATCGGCCACGCCGGCGATGCTGGCCACACCATCGAGCGAACCCGTCTTGAGGTGGGCGCGGCCGGCCACGCTGCCCAGGCGCCGCGCCGTGCCGTCCACACCGCTCACGGGCAGGGAGGCCAGCAGCTCCGGCATCACCGGGCTGCGCCAGACCGCCTGCAGCCAGCGGCCCAGGCAGGCGGCGCTGCTGCGCTCCAGGCGCGAGAGGCCGGACCCGTTGTCCAGCACCAGGGCGGGTCCGTCGCAGGGCGAGCGCCCTTGGGCGTCGCGGGTGGCCTCGCGCACATGCTGGCCCAACAGCTCGCGGGCCTGCGCCAGCGTCGCAGGGGGCTGTCCGGGTGCCATGGCGGGTTGGGCCAGGGTGAGGAAGAGCTGGCGCGCCATCACGTTGTTGCTGAACTTGTTGATGTCGCGCACCTGCGGCCCCAGGGCCGGTGAGACCCAGCTGGCCCAGACCGGTGCCGTGGCCGGCCAGTCGCCGGCGCGCACCCGGCCGTGCAGCGTCCCGCCGGCGTCGCGCCACAGACGGGGCAGCAGGCGCTCGGCCAGGTCGGTCCCGCCGCCGGGCCACAGCAGCGGCCAGTCGCGTTCGCCACAGGCCGGGGCGTAGGCGCCCCGCAGCGTCAGGGTCCATGGGGCAGGGTGGCTGGGCCCATTCAACGTGGGGCCGGTCTCGGTGCGCAGGGCCAGGCGGCCGCGCCAGTCGCCGCAGGCCTCGCCTTGCAGCACGACCTCGGCGTCCAGCGTGACGCCATCCAGCGGGGGCGACAGGCTGACCTTTGCCCAGCCTGGGCGCGCGCTGTCTGGGCGCAGGCGCAGCACGATGGCCTGGTGGTTGAGCAGCAAGGCGTCCGGGCCGGCGTTGTAGGGCTTGAGGCCCTGGCCGTCGAAGGTGGTCGGGTCGTGCGGAGGCACGTTGAAGGCGCTGCGGTCGATCAGCAGGTCGCCCTGGATCTCCTTCAGCCCGGCTTCCCGCCAGCGGGCCATCATCAGGCCGATCTGTTCCAGCACCAGGCCGGGGTCGCCACCGCCACGCAGGTGCAGCGGGCCGGCCAGCACGCCATCGGCCGACAGGGGGCCGCCCAGGGCGACATCGGTGTGCCAGGTGTAGGCCGGCCCCAGGCGCTGCAGCGCGGCGCCGGTGGTGAACAGCTTGGCCACCGAGGCCGGCTGGCGCACGGTGTCGGCCTCGTGGGCCAGGCGCGGTGGGCCGTCCTCTGCCGGCAGCACCAGCAGCGACACGGCCGAGGCCGGCAGGCCGCTGGCCTTCAGCGCTGCGGCCAGGGGAGGGGGCAGGGCGCCCGGTGGCGACGGCTCGGCCGCCCGGGCAACGAAGGGGGCGCCCAGCAGGCCCAGCGTCAGCGCGCCCAGCCAGGGGGGCCGCAGCATCCTGTTTTTGTCCATGTCGCCATCATAGAGAGCCGCTCGCCGGGCAGCCGGGCCGGGCCCTTCGCTACACTCCCGCCCATGTCCACGTCTGCCCCCGTCCTGCTCTCGCTCGACACCGCCACCGAACGCATCCACGCCGCCCTCTCTGTGGGCGAGCAGGTCCGTGCGCGCGAGCTGCCCGGCGGTGCCCAGGCCTCGTCCACCCTGCTGCCCGCCCTGGGGGCGCTGTTGAGCGAGGCCGGCCTGGTCTGGGCCGATCTGGACGCCATCGCCTTTGGCAGCGGCCCTGGCGCCTTCACCGGCCTGCGCACCGCCTGCGCCATCACCCAGGGCCTGGCCCTGGGGCTGGAGCGCCCCGTCATCCCGCTCGACACCCTGATGGCCGTGGCCGAAGACGCCCGCCAGCAATCGCCCGAGGCCTGGTTGCCCGGTGACCTGCTCTGGGTGCTGCAGGACGCCCGCATGGGCGAGCTCTACGTCGGCGCCTTCCGTTGGGACGGCCGCAGCTGGCTGGCCGAAGCCACCCCCCAACTCTGGCCGCTGGACGAGCCTGCCCGCCGCTGGGCCATCTCTGCCCCTGAAGCCCCTGAGGGCGCGCCCCGCGTCGCCCCCGGCCTGCGCCTGGCCGGCAACGCCCTGCTGGCCTACCCCGCAGAACTGGCGCCCCTGCTGGCCCCTGAGGCCGGTGTGGGGCGGTGGCCCCGGGCCCAACCGCGTGGCGCCGCCCTGGCTGCGCTGGCCCAACAGGCCTGGGCCCAGGGGCTGGCCGTGGATGCCGCCCTGGCCCTGCCCCGTTATGTGCGCGACAAGGTCGCCCAGACCACGGCCGAGCGCGCTGCCGCCAAGGCCGCAGCCGCCTGAGACGCCCGACCATGCGCGCCCCCGACACCCGCTTCATCGACCGGCCCATGACCGACGCCGACATCGCGGCCGTCATCGCCATGGAGCGCCAGGCCTGCCTGCATCCCAGCCATGCCTGGAGCGACGACAACTACCGCTCCAGCCTGCGCGCCGGCTACTGGGCCCGCGTGCGCTGTGACGCCGACACCGGCCGCGTCTGCGCCGTCATCGTCGCCATGGACGGGGTGGACGAGGTCCACCTGCTCAACATCGCCGTCGACCAGGCCTGGCACGGTCAGGGCATGGCCCGCCAGCTGCTGTCGGTGCTGTACGCGCGCAGCACCCAGCGCCGCGCCGCCCTGGTCTGGCTGGAGGTGCGCCCCAGCAACGCGCCGGCCCGCACCCTCTATGAGCGCGAAGGCTTTGTGCAGGTGGGGGTGCGCAAGGGCTACTATCCGGCTCCCGAAGGGCGTGAAGACGCCCTGGTCATGCGCCGAGAGGTGGCGCTGCCCCCACTCACCGAGGCCCCCGATGCGCTGGACTGAGAACCAACGCGCCATGCTGCGCGAAATGGGCATCCCGGCCTTCTGGCCTGTGGAGGCCGAGCCCGAGGCCGCGCCGGCCAGCGGGGATGCGGCCTCGGTGCCGCCCGCCGTGGTGGCCGCCAGCGACGCCGTGATCGCCGCCGCGC
>NZ_JAIZVX010000175.1 GCF_021768455.1 Aquabacterium sp.
CAGGCCATGCAGCAGGATGCCGCCCCCCACCGTGAACATGGCCGCCGTGCCCAGCACGGAGAGCGTGCGCATGAGCCTCGGCGCCGCTGACAGCAAGCCGAGGCCCAGCCGACGCCTCAGCCGCCCCAGGCCGTGGGTGGCAGGCAGCTGGCTGAGGTAGAGGCCCACGTCGTCGAGCTTGACGATGGCGCCCACCAGACCGTAGACGCCCACCGTCACCAGCACGGCCACGCCGCTGAGCACCGTCAGCTGCTGGGCCAGGGGCGCGCTGGCCACGGTGCCCAGGGTGATGGCCACGATCTCGGCCGAGAGGATGAAGTCGGTGCGCACCGCGCCGCGGATCTTCTCTCGCTCGAAGGCGACCATGTCGACCTGCTCGTCGGCGATGGCTTGCACGAGTTCGCGGTGGTGGGCCGCGTCTTCTTCGGGAGGGTGCAGCAGCGGGTGGGCCAGCTTTTCGAAGCCTTCGAAGCACAGGAAGGCGCCGCCCAGCATCAGCAAGGGCGTCACGGCCCAGGGCGCCAAGGCGCTGATGGCCAGGGCACCGGGCACCAGGATCACCTTGTTGCGCAGCGAACCCTTGGCCACGGCCCAGACAACCGGCAGTTCTCGCTCGGCGCGGATGCCCGCGACCTGCTGGGCGTTGAGGGCGAGGTCGTCGCCGAGCACGCCGGCGGTCTTTTTGGCGGCCACCTTGGTCATCAAGGCGACGTCGTCCAGGACGACGGTGATGTCGTCGATCAGGACCAGAAGGCTGGACACGGCCATGGTCGGGCTCCCTTTGCTTTGTCTTGTGAGGTCTCAGACTGCGCCGATGGTAGTCGAGCGCCCGTGGCAGACCGGGGACAGGCGGGCAGGAAGGGAGGTTCGGGGCGGCAGGTCAGAGCGCGTCGAGGGTCTCGCGCAGCTCGTCTTCCCAGGCGGCGAGTTCGCCCTCGTCAAGGTGCAGCCATTCGAGGGCGTGGCGGCCATGGCGCAGCCAGTCGATGTCGGCGTCCAGGCCTTCATGGCGGCGCATGAAGAACTCGGCCACCAGGCCCATGGCGATCAGGGTGTTGACCTCGGACTCGGAGCCGCGCTCCTTGAGGGTGTCGAGGTCGTGGTGCAGGCGCACCCCGGCCACCACTGGCGGGGCGAGGCGCCACAAGCGGGCCACCAGCCCCCCCACCACGGCGTGGTCGGTGCGGTGGTTGGCGTTTTCGGTGGCGACGAAGCTGCGGTCGATCCGGGCGCCGGCCTCGACCATGGTGCCCAGGTAGCCCTTGACGCTCTGCGCCATGACGGCGATGCCGACGTGGCAGAAAAGGCCGTAGGTGTGGGCCAGGTCGGCGGAGACACCGGGCATGCGGGCGGCGAGGAAAGTCATGGCCGCAGCCCGCTTGGCCGAGCGTTCCCAGAAGCGCTGCAGGTAGGGGCTGTTGGGCACCTTGATGGCACGCTGGGCCAGGAAGCCCGTCATGATGCGGGCGGTCTCGTCCAGGCCCAGGCGGTTCATGGCCTGGCCAATGGTCTGCGAAGGCTGGCCGGCGGCAAACAGGGGGCTGTTGGCCTGCTTGAGCAGCGCGGCCGACATGGCCACGTCGCTGGTGGCAATGCGGGCGACCTCGTTGAGATCGGGCTCGCGCTCGGCCATCACGGCCTGCAGGCGAGCCAGCAGTTCCGGGCAAGGCGGGATGACGATGTGCTGCAGGGGCCCGCTGCGGCGGGCGCCGTCGAGCTCGCGCAGGACACTGTCGGTGCGGTCGAGCTCTGTGGCAGCTGGCATCTGGTTCATATCGGCTTCAGGGTTTTCCTGCTTATCGACCGCCCAGGCGCCAGCTTGAGGGCCTTTTTGAACGACGAGGCCCGGCCTTGTCCTTACACTGTGCGCCCTGTTGAACCGCCTGCCTCGCTGACGCCCCTTCACGCCATGACCATCCTGCTCGCGCCCATGGAAGGCCTGCTGGATTTCGCCCTGCGGGACGTGCTGACCCGCGTGGGCGGGGTGGACCGCTGCGTGTCCGAATTCATCCACGTGACCGATGCCCTGCTGCCGGAGCGGGTCTTCCTGCGCGTGGTGCCCGAGCTGGCCAACGCCGGACGCACGCCCGCCGGGGTGCCGGTGCGCCCGCAGCTGCTGGGCTCGGACCCGGCCTGCCTGGCCGACAACGCCGGCCGCGTGGGCGAGATGGGCACCACGGGCGTCGACCTGAATTTTGGCTGTCCGGCCAAGGTGGTGAACCGCCATGGCGGTGGGGCCGCGCTGCTGCAGGACCCGGAGCTGCTGCACCGCATCGTGGCCGCGGTGCGCCGTGCCGTGCCACCGGAGATGCCGGTGTCGGCCAAGATGCGCCTGGGCTTTCTGGACGACGCCCGGGCCGTGGACTGCGCCCTGGCCCTGCAGGCCGGTGGCGCCACCGAACTGGTGGTGCACGCCCGCACCAAGGCCCACGGCTACAAACCGCCCGCCTACTGGGAACGCATCGCCGACATCCGCGCCGCGGTGCAGATCCCGCTGGTGGCCAATGGCGAGATCTGGACGGTGGCCGACGCCCAGCGCTGCCGCGAGGCATCGGGCTGCCACGACCTCATGCTGGGCCGCGGCATGGTCGCCGACCCGGGCCTGGCCCTCGCCGTGCTGGCGGCCGATGGGAACGCGAGCGGCCGCACACCCGCCGGCTGGGACGAACTCAGGCCGCTGTTGCGGGTGTTCTGGGGCATCGTCTGCACCAAGGTAGAGCCCCGGGCACGGGCTGGTCGCGTCAAGCAGTGGCTGAACTACCTGCGCAAGCGCCACCCGGAGGCCGAACAGGCCTACCAGCAGATGAAGACCGTGAACGACTCGCGCGAGATCGAGCGCCTGCTCGATGCGCTCGCCCAGGGCGATCAGGCCCGCGTCTGAGACACGGCTGGCCAACGCCCCAAGGGGCTCAGCCGCCCAGGAAGTCGCGCTTGCCCAGGGCCACGCCGTTGTGGCGCAAGAGGCCGTAGGTGGTGGTCACGTGGAAATAGAAGTTGGGCAGCACCCATTCCGTCAGGTAGGCCTGCCCCTTGAGGCGCACCTCGCGGTCCTTCAGGGGGATGACGATGTCTCGGCCCTCGCTGCCATCGATCTGCGGGGCCTCGAAGCTGTTGAGGAAGGCGATGGTGCGCTCGATGCGGGCCTGCAGTTCGGCGAAGCTGGCCTCGTCGTCCGGGAAGGACGGGATGGTCTGACCGGCCAGGCGGGCTGCGCCGCCCTTGACCATGTCGCAGGCGATCTGCACCTGGCGCACCAGGGGGAACATGTCGGGGAACAGGCGGGCCTGCAGGAAGGCCTGCGCGTCCAGGCCCTTTTCCTGGCAATGGGCCTGGGCCTTGCCCAGGATGGTGGCGAGGTTCTGCAGGGTGCGGGTGGCGGGCGGCACCAGGGCGCTGTGCATGGAGAGGCTCATGGGGTGGTCCTTCTGGGTGGAGGGCATGGTTTCAGCGGGGGTGGCCCGGCACTCGCCCTCAGCGAGCGCTGGCCACGGACGCATTACAGCGCATCTGCGCCATCCGGTGTCTGACAAGCGACAATGCCGCCTTTGAAGGAGAGAAGGCGTCGATGAGCATCCAATGGTTCCCAGGTCACATGAACGTGACCAAAAAGGCCATCCTTGAGCGGATCAAGGACATCGATGTGGTCATCGAGCTGCTCGACGCACGCCTGCCCGGCTCCAGCGCCAACCCCATGCTGGCCGAGATCACCGGCTCCCGCCCCAAACTCAAGGTGCTGAACAAGCAGGACCTGGCCGACACCGAACGCACCGAAGCCTGGCTGGCCTGGTACCGCGCCCAGGCCGACACGCAGGCCTTGGGCCTGGATGCCTCGGACAAGGCCCCCGCCCAGCGCCTGATCAAGGCCTGCCGCGAACTGGCGCCCAACCGCGGCGGCATGGCCAAGCCCCTGCGCGTGCTGATCTGCGGCATCCCCAACGTCGGCAAGTCGACCCTGCTCAACACCCTGGTCGGCAAGAAGGCCGCCAAGACGGGCGACGAGGCCGGCATCACCCGCATCGAGCAGCGCATCAACCTGGCCAACGACTTCTACCTCTTCGACACCCCCGGCATGCTCTGGCCCAAGATCACGGTGGAACAGAGCGGCTACCTGCTGGCCGCCAGTGGCGCCGTGGGCCGCAACGCCTACGACGAAGAAGAGGTGGCCCTGGAGCTGGCCAAGCGCCTGCAAGGCCCATACGCCGCGCAGCTGGCAGCGCGATTTCGCCTGGACGACGTGGCCGCCATCCCCACCCTGCACGACGACGTGCTGCTGGCCGACATTGGCCGCAAACGCGGTGCGGTGGTGAGCGGCGGGCGCGTGAACATGCAGAAGGCGGCCGAGATCCTGCTGAACGACTTCCGCAGCGGCGTGCTGGGCCGCATCACGCTGGAGACCCCGGCCGAGTTCGAACAATGGTGGGCGGCCGGCGAAGCGCTGGAAGCCGAGCGCCAGGCGAAAAAGCTCGCCCGCCAGGCCAAGCGCAAGGGCCGTGCCGCCACCGAACTGCTGGACCACGCCGACGATGGCGACGACGAGCTCGCCGACTGAGCGCCCAGCCTGGCCCCGCCCGCTTCCAGCCCACCACCTCAGAGATGCGTGAGACGCCCGCCCCCGCCCGCGAACAGCCGGTCTTCGTGCCCAAGGGCATCGTGCCCACGGCTGAGCAACAGGCCATCCAGCTGGCCCGCCGCCGCGCCATCCTGATCGAGGCCAATGCGGGCGCGGCCAAGACCACGACCCTGGCCTTGCGTCTGGCCCAGGCCCTGCTGCGCGGCGCCGAACCCGAGCGCATCCTGGCCCTGACCTACACCGAGGCCGCCGTGCTGGCGCTCAAGCAGGCGCTGGCGCGCATCGGCGTGGCCGCGGGGGTGGTTCGCCGCCTGCGCATCCAGACCTTCGACGACTTCTGTGCCGAGCGCCTGACCGTGATCGAAGACGTGGCGGTGCCCCGCCAGACCACGCCCGAGCAGCTCAAGCCCCATGTGCTGGCCGCCATCGAGCGCATGCAGGCCAACCCCGACGAACGCCACGCCGACGAGCTGGCCGTGGACGGCAGCGGCGAGGCCATGGTCGAAGGCCTGCTGGCCAGCTTTGCACGCCTCAAGGGCACGATGCAGCTGGCCCTCGAAGCCCAGGACCGCACGCTCACGCCCGAGCTGGCCGATGAACTGGGCCACGGCTACTTCAGCTTGCGCGCTTTCTGGGCCTATGAGCACATCCGCCGTGGTGGCCACCCGGACCACCATGCCTTCCGTGCGCCCAACGACGCCACCTACGACCTGGCCCACCAGCTGCTGGACGAAGACGCGTTCGTCGACCTCCCTCACCCGCTGGCCATGGGCCTGAACCTGGTGCTGGTCGACGAAATGCACGACACCAACCGCGCCATGTTCACCGTGCTCAAGGGCGTGCTGCAGCACAACAGCGCAGGCTTCGTGGGCGTGGGCGACCGGGACCAGGTGATTCACGCCGTGGCCGGCGCCGAGGCCGCCTTCATGGGCGAGACCTTCCTCCGCGAGATCGGCCCCGCCTTGCGCATGCCCTTGAGCACCAGCTACCGCTTTGGCCCATCGCTGGCTCAATCCGTGAGCCAGTTGACGCACAAGCCCTGCCAGGCCACCGCCACACGCCAGACCGTGGTGCAACTGGTGCGCTGCGAGAGCGAGAAGGAAGTGCACTGGCACATCGCCAAGGTGATCCGCGAACGCCAGGGCCTGGCCCCGAAGTCGACCGCGTCCGAGATCGCCGTCCTGCTGCGCCAGCCGCACCAGTCGGTCGACCTCGAAAACCACCTGCTCGACCACGGGGTG
Source organism: Aquabacterium sp. (assembly GCF_021768455.1). Taxonomy (GTDB): domain Bacteria; phylum Pseudomonadota; class Gammaproteobacteria; order Burkholderiales; family Burkholderiaceae_C; genus Aquabacterium. The sequence goes on from NZ_JAIZVX010000175.1 coordinate 5,812, forward strand.
GACTACCGCTGCAGTGGCTTCCAGCCCTACCTGATGCGCCCGGAGGTGCTGTTCGTGCGTGGCCTCATCGCCTACGCCCAGCAGGGCTTTGCCGGCATCGAACAGGCCAGCACGCGCGAGCAGGTGCTGCGCGCCCTGCTGCTGTTCAGCGGCGCGGTGCTGGAAGACGAAAAAGCCTCGCTGGCCGAGGTGGTGGCCCAGCCGCAGCTGGCCCCCTTCTTCGTCGAAAACCAGGTGCTGCGCCTGGCCAGCCCCGTGGCGCGCAAACTGATGCTCGATGCCATCGCGGTGCTGCAGGCCGATGCCACCGACATGCTGCTGGGCCATTTCACCGCCGCCCTGCAACCCGCCAAGCTGGCCGCCCGCGTGATGGTGCTCACGCCCGACATCGAACAGGTGGCGGCCAACATCGCCGGCCTGGTGCGCTCGGCGGGCACCTTTGACAACGTGGCCTCGTTCTTCCGCGCCATGAACGCACGCGAGGTGCGCCAGCACGGCATGACGGGCAAGGACCGCGTCGTGCTCTCCAGCATCGAGGCCGCCAAAGGCCTGGAGTTCGACCATGTCATCATGCCGGGTCTGAACAAAGGCGAATTCGCCCTCGGTGGCCCTTCGGCCGACAACCGCAACCTGCTTTACGTGGGCATGACCCGTGCCCGCCACCACCTCACGCTGCTGTGCGACCCTGCTCGCCCCAGCCGCTATCTGTTTGACGCCGGCCTGATGTGATCCAACGCGATCACCCTGCCCGCCTCGCCCTCCATACCAAGGACACAAGCCACATGGCATCCTCCCCCGAACACATCAGCATGGCGCTGTTTTGCGACTTTGAAAACGTCGCCCTCGGCGTGCGCGACGCCAACTACGAGAAGTTCGACATCAAACGCGTGCTCGAGCGCCTGCTGCTCAAGGGCAGCATCGTCGTCAAGAAGGCCTATTGCGACTGGGAGCGCTACAAGGGCTTCAAGGCCGCCATGCACGAGGCCAACTTCGAGCTGATCGAAATCCCCCACGTGCGCCAGTCGGGCAAGAACTCGGCCGACATCCGCCTGGTGGTGGACGCGCTCGACCTCTGCTACACCAAGAGCCACGTCAACACCTTCGTGATCATCTCGGGCGACTCGGACTTTTCGCCCCTGGTCTCGAAGCTGCGCGAAAACGCCAAGTACGTGATCGGTGTGGGCGTGAAGCAGTCGACCTCGGACCTGCTGATCGCCAACTGCGACGAGTTCATCTTCTACGACGACCTGGTGCGCGAAAGCCAGCGCCAGGCCGCCCGCCGCGACACGCGTGACAACCGCGAGCCGCAACAGGCCCGCCGCACGCCCGAAGAAGAGGCCCGCCGCCGCGAAGAGCTCGATGCCCGCCGCACCAAGGCCGTGGAGATGGCCGCCGAGACCTACGAAGCGCTGGTCACCGACCGCGACGAGGGTGGCCGCATCTGGGCCTCGGTGCTGAAGGAAGCCATCAAGCGCCGCAACCCCGGCTTCAACGAGAACTACTACGGCTTCCGCACCTTCGGCAACCTGCTGGAAGAGGCGCGCGCACGCGGCCTGCTGGAGTTTGGCCGCGACGAAAAATCGAGCGCCTTCGTGTACCGCAGCAGCGGTGGCGCCGTGGCGCGCACGGACGAACCCGCCCAAGGTGGTGAAGCGGGCGGTGACGCCCTGCGCAACGCACCGGCCTCCCCCACCGCCGCCGCTCACCACGACACGGACGGCCAGGAGGCCGCCGCACCGCGCGACGACGAGGCCCGCGAACCCGCCGCAGCCCCTGCCGCAGAACGCCACACCGAGCGCGGCGACGCCCCTCGCGAAGAGCGTGGTGACGGCCGCCGCCGTGGCCGTGGTGGCCG
>NZ_JAIZVX010000274.1 GCF_021768455.1 Aquabacterium sp.
GCCTTGAGCAGGCGCACGATGCGCTCCTTGTGAGCCGGCGTGAGCTTGGCGAACACGTTGGTGGTTTCCACCGCCACGGCTAGTTCGGCGTCGTTCATCGCTTCGATGTCGTTCCCCATCAGCAGGCCCTGTTGCTCCAGGCCGACTTCGCGGCAGATCTTTGCGGTGACCAGTTCGTTATCGCCAGTCAGCACCTTGACGCTCACGCCATGGGCGGCCAGGGCCTTGAGTCGGTAGAGGCCCTTGAAGGCGGCCGCGGCATCGAACTGGCGGGCCTGCGAGACGATGCCGCGCACCACAGGGTCCATGGCATCGGGCTGGGCCTCGATGAAGGCCTCGACCGCGGCGTAGCGCTCGGCCACCCAGGGCCCCTGGTAGAGCATGGCGGCCACGTCCAAGAAGGGCTGCATGTCGACCTTGACCAGGCTGACCGGCCACGGACTGCCATCCACATCGGTCAGATCGGCCCATTGCGCCTGGGCCTGGGCGAAGCAGGCTTCGTAATCCGCGTTGCCGAAAAACTCGGGGTGGCTGGGGATGCCCACGCGCAGGGGCTTGGGCAGGCGGGGCGGCTGGGGCTGCACCACGTTGAAGGCGGCCTCGCCAGGCTGCAGGCCTTCCACCACGCGCAGCACCTGGGCGGCATCGGGCGCCGTGAGTGCGAACACGCTGATGACATCGAGCGTCTTGCAGGCAGGCACCACGCCGCGCATGGGCACCAGGCCAGGCGTGGGCTTGAGGCCGACCAGGTTGTTGAAGCCGGCCGGCACGCGGCCCGAGCCCGCGGTGTCGGTGCCCAGGGCGAAGGGCACCTCGCCACGCGCCACCACGACGGCCGAGCCGGAGCTGGAGCCGCCGCTCACGTGCTCGGCACTGAAGGTGGACTGCGGGATGCCATAGGGCGAGCGCGTGCCGACCAGGCCGGTGGCGAACTGGTCGAGGTTGGTCTTGCCGACCACGATGGCGCCAGCGGCCATCAGGCGCTTGACGAACTCGGCCGAGGCTTCGGGCAGGTAGGCGTAAGCGGGGCAGGCGGCCGTGGTGGGCAGGCCGGCCACGTCGATGTTGTCCTTGACGGCGAAGGGGATGCCGTAGAGCGGCAGGGTGTCGGGCGATTGACCTTGCAGGGCATCGAGCTGGGCCTGCAGGAAGGGGCGGCTGGCGCGGGTGATCCAGGCGGGATCGGCCTCGGCGGGCAGGGCCTCCCAGCCGGCCAGCAGGCGGGCAATGACCTGGGCGGGCTGCAGGCGGCCACTGCGGTAGGCCGCCTGCAAGCCTGTGATCGTGTTGGGCACAGGGGAAACGGCGACAACGGGGTCGTTCAAGGTCATGGCGATGGTGCGGGTCTCGCTAGGGAAAGGGGAAAGGGAAAGGGCAGGTTCAGGTGTTTCAGGGGTTGCGTCAGGCCTGCTTGAGCGCCGCGAGCAGGGCGAAACTCGGAGCGGTCCAGCCAACGATGCCCCCCTGGGCGCGGATCATCTCGATCGCCGCCGCCTTGAAAGCAGGGAAGTAGCTTTCCGTGCCGTCTTCGACGAGCAGGGCATCGTAGCCACGGTCATTGGCTTCGCGCATCGTGGTCTGTACGCAGACCTCGGTGGTCACGCCCATGAACACCAGGTGCGTGATGCCCCGCGCTTGCAGCGCCTCGGCCAACGGGGTGTCATGGAAGGCGCCTTTGCCGGGCTTGTCGATCACGAGTTCGCCCTCGATCGGGGCCAGCTCGGGAATGATGGCGTGCCCGGGCTCGCCCTGAATCAGGATGCGGCCCATGGGGCCGACATCACCGATGCGCAAGCTGGGAGCACCCCGCAGGCGCTTGGCTGGAGGGCAATCGCTCAGATCGGGGCGGTGGCCTTCGCGGGTGTGGACGACGAAACCGCCGGCCTGGCGCCAGGCCTGCAGCACGGTCTGCACGGTGGGCACGATGGCTTGCAGGAGGCTGACATCATTGCCGAGGCTGGCGCCAGGCCGGCGGTTTCGTCGTCCACACCCGCGAAGGCCACCGCCCCGATCTGA
>NZ_JAIZVX010000047.1 GCF_021768455.1 Aquabacterium sp.
CTCTTAGAGAACCCACGCCCCCGTGATCGCAAGGTCCGGGGGCTTCTTCTTTTCCAAATCACCACACCCATGACGCCACATACAAGCAACTTCAACGGCAACGCGGGCAGACGAATGCGGGCCGACATCAGCGCATCAATACCGGACGACCTTCTACGCGACTTTGCCCGGGAACACCTCGGAGCACAGCGACCGAACACGGGGTACCTCTCCTCCCTGCGAATCGTGCTTGGGAACCAAGCCCATGCCGAGCGTACCGGCCACACCTTGGAAATGAACATCCGCTCCGAAGCGGGTAGCGAAAGAACCATGCGCACGATCATTGACCAGATGAAACACGCAGGAATCACAGAGAGACGGATGGTGTTTCTTGGGCAAGGCCGAAAGCAGGAAGTCCAGTGTTACGTGCCCGCCCCTTTGCCGAGGGTGAGTCTGAACTCGTACCTGCGGGTCGAAGAGGCCCGGCTTGAGGCAGGAAGACGCTGCGCCGCGCTGGCCTCCTCCGTGCCCGATGTCATCGAACTGGGGGACATACCGTTCTGAGATCCGCGTTAACGTCACAGATATAGGGATACACCAGCACGACGAGCCGGAAGGTGAACCTTTCGTCACATCAACACCAAGCCCCGCAATGGGTACGACACCAGGGCTCAGGGATGTCTGAGGGTGCATCGCCATCTGGGATGAACCAAGGTAAGGCACCCTGATGAACGATGCACCCAGCGACATCGGAAGGCCACCAACTGAGCCACCCCAAGGCCATCTCAGGGAAGGCCAGTTGCACACCTTCCGGGGCACCTTAAGTGGCTGGGTCTTCATTGGCTCAGACCATGAGCCCCATTCCCTTGTGGTCGATCAAGCCAGCGCCCCTGGCCTGGAATTGCGTGTGATTGACCGCAACGGGGAACCTTGGTTTGTCGCCAAGGATGTGTGTAAGTCGCTGGGCCTGGAAGGCTACGCTGCCCACCACATCAAAAATCTGGATTCCGACGAAGTACACACCATGTCTAAGTCTGAGGACATTGATAACAGACATGCCGCCGCCTTTGACTTCAGGGCTTCATGCTTCGGGCTCCCTCATCGCCACCATGGCGAGCCACTTCGACTTCACGGCCAGGAACTGCGCATTGCCATAGCCATCGCCTTGGTCACTGGAGGCGTGTCCGCAGATGCCATCGTTGATCCACTTGGGGCACTCAACATCACGGAGGCGGTCTTTCATTGTGTGCCGCAGTTCGTGTATCACCCTGTCGATCCCCTGCCCCTTAAGCCACTTCACCAAGGCACCTGAAGCAGCCGTGGCACGGCACCCCGTGGAGTCGGTATATCTGGGGAAGGCAAACACCTGCCCTTCCTTGGCCGTCGCCATCACACGCTTTGCGGCCCACAGCGCGGCACCCTGAATGGGCACCGTGCGGGCAATGTCTGTTTTCACAGAGCGCCAGGGGTGAGGTTGGATGTGGATGTGGGGTACGGGGTCGTTCAACTGGATGTCAGACAGCGCCAGCCCGACCACCTCGGCTAGGCGAGCCCCCGTGTCCAACAGCATAGCGACCACCCAGCGCATGTCGTCGTCACGCTCACGGCAGGCCAACCACAGTGCCTTCAACTGGGCCGGGGTGAAAGGTTGCCGTTGCTCCGCGTCTTGCCCCGCGCCTTGGATGGTCAGACGCTCCCAAGGATTGTGCAGGCCGTGAGCCTTCTCATGTGCATAGGCACTCCAGACAGCCCGGAACGAGTTCACACGGCGCTTGACCGTCGTGGTCTTGTTCCCGCCCTCCAGTGTCTTAGAGACGAACAAGCGAGCGTCCGCCCGAGTGAATGCCTTCACGTCCTTGTCACCACAGACGGCGACCAGGGATGCGAATGCACGGCGGGCGTAGGTCTCAAACTTCTCATTGCCCTTGCGTGGGTTGGTCTCCAGGTAGACCTCCAGGGCATCCGTGATGGTGTCGTGTTGGGCCCCATGCAAGAGCCTTCCGGCCATCAACTCAGTGGGGGTCAGAAACTCATCATCCCCGGCACTGCGGTACACCTCTTCATCACCAGCGGCATACGACGCCCGCTTGCCATCGATGAAGCTGTGCAGCAGTTCAATGGCCTGCGGATGGTTGTCAGGTGATCCAGGCTCAAGCCCCCAGGCCTTGAGGAAGTCCCTAGCGTGGGCCTTCAGGGCATCAGGGGAGGACTCAGGCGCAGCCCGTAGGCCAGCCCATTCCGCTTCGTACTTGCGGTTCAGCTTGTCCACCATGCGGGCCACCTTGATGGGGTCCGTGGTGCCAAGGTTCACCTTGATGTTGGGGCCGGGATAACGGGAGCGGAGGTCGGTGGGCACTGCACGTTGATAAAACGTTGTTGTGCCGCGACTGAAAACGTACTTGATCTTCACAGACAAGGGGCCGAGGGTGATGCGCATGGACAGAACTACCACAGTTCTACCACGGATCACCCTGCCCTCAACCCCGAAAGTCCTTACGAATCAAGGACTTGGGGAAATCTAATGGTGCCGGAGAAAGGAATCGAACCCTCGACCTTCTCATTACGAATGAGCTGCTCTACCGACTGAGCTACACCGGCTTTCAAGCCCAAAATTCTAGCACGGGATTTCGGGCCTGCTTCAAACAGATCGCGTCAGATCACTTGGCTTCGTGGTGATAAGCCGTCACGCGCTCGACCTCGTTCTTCGAACCCAGCACCACGCTCACGCGCTCGTGCAGGCCGGAGGGCTTCAGGTCGAGGATGCGCTGCAGGCCATTGGTCGCGGCGCCGCCGGCCTGCTCCACCAGGAAGCTCATGGGGTTGGCTTCGTACATCAGACGCAACTTGCCCGGCTTGCCCGGCTCACGCTTGTCCCAGGGGTACATGAACACGCCGCCGCGGGTCAGGATGCGGTGCACGTCGGCCACCATGGAGGCGATCCAGCGCATGTTGAAGTCCTTGCCGCGCACGCCTTCCTTGCCTTCCAGGCACTCGCCGATGTAGCGCTTCACGGGCTCGGCCCAGTGGCGCATGTTCGACATGTTGATGGCGAATTCCTTCGTGTCTTCGGGGATCTGGACCTTGTCCTGCGTCAGCACGAAAGAGCCCTGTTCGCGGTCCAGGGTGAACATCACAACGCCCTGCCCCACGGTCAGCACCAGGGTGGTCTGGGGGCCGTAGACGCAGTAGCCGGCGCAGACCTGGTCGGTGCCTGGCTGCAGGAAGCTGTCGTTGGTGACCTCGCCGCCCTTGTGGCGCAGCACCGAGAAGATGGTGCCGATGCTGACGTTGACATCGATGTTGCTGGAGCCGTCGAGCGGGTCGAACAGCAGCAGGTATTCGCCCTGGGGGTAATGCAGGGGCACGGCGTGCATGTCGTCCATCTCTTCGGAGGCCATGCCGGCGAGGTGACCGCCCCACTCGTTGGCCTCGATCAGCACCTCGTTGGCGATGATGTCGAGCTTCTTCTGGACTTCGCCCTGCACGTTTTCGCTGCCGGCGGTGCCGAGCACGTCACCGAGGGCGCCCTTGTTGACGCTGATGGCGATGCGCTTGCACGCACGGGCCACGACTTCGATGAGCAGGCGAAGTTGCGGCGGCAGCTGGGCGTCACCGCGTTGCTGTTCGATCAGGTACTGCGTGAGGCTGATGGGTTTGGACATGATGGGAGGGGAGTTGATGCGAATTGGCGGAACGGGGCGGGCTCAATCCTGCAGCGCGCGCGTGACGATTTCGCGCACGTCGTCAGAGAGCTCCTGGCGCGATGCCACACGGCTGATGGCCTCGCGGGCCGCTGTGCGGTAGGGCTCGGCCAGGCGGCGCCAGTGATCCAGCGCCCGGGCCAGGCGGGCGGCCAGCTGCGGGTTGATGCCGTCGATCTCGATGACGCGGTCGGCCCAGAACACGTAGCCCGCCGCATCGGTGCGATGGAAAGCGGCCGGGTTCATCTGGCACAGGGCCATGAGCAGGCTGCGGGCCCGGTTGGGGGTGCGCAGGGTGAAGTCGGGGTGCAGCATGAGCTGCTTGGCGCGTGCAAAAACCTTGCCGTCCTTCTCGGGGGCCAGGGCCTGCAGGCTGAACCACTTGTCGATGACCAGGGCCTCGTTCTTGAACAGGGCATGGAAACGGTCCAGCGCCTGCTGGGCCAGGTCGGCATGGCCGTTGACCAGGGCCTGCAGGGCACCCAGGCGGTCGGTCATGTTGGTGGCGTCCTTGAAGCGCTGCAGGGCCTTGCCGGTCCAGACCGGGTTGTGGCGGGTGGCGGCGTCCAGCACCAGCATGCTCAGGGCGAGGTTGGCCAGGGCACGGCGGCCGGTGCTCACGGCGTCCGGCGAGTAGGCGCCGTTGTCGTGGTGGGCCTCGTAAGCCCAGACCCAGTCTTCGTGCAGCGCCTGCGCCAGTTGCAGCTTGAGGCTTTCGCGGGCGGTGTGGATGCGCTGGGGGTCGACCACGTCCAGCTGCTCGGCCACATAGGCCTCGCTCGGCAGGGTCAGCACCAGCTCCTTGAAGGCGGCGTCGAGTTCGGGGTGGCGCAGCACGCCGCGCAGGGCCTGCACGAAGTGGGCGTCCAGCTCAACGTGACCATTGCCTTGCACCGCATGGATCAGGCGGCGCAGGGCCAGCTTCTGGGCAGCTTCCCAGCGGTTGAAGGGGTCGAGGTCGTGGCTGAGCAGGGTGAAGAGCGCGTCGTCGCTCAACTCGGCTTCCAGCACCACCGGGGCCGAGAAGCCGCGCAGCAGCGAGGGCACGGGCTCGACCGGCACGTGCACGAAGGTGAAGGTCTGCGTGTACTCGGTCAGCACCAGCACGGTGTCGTGGCCCAGCGGGTTGAGCTGGCCTTCGAGGTGCAGGTTGATGTGGCGGCCGTCCATGCCCACCAGGCCCATGGCCACGGGGATCACGTAGGCGTACTTGCTCGGCTGGCCCGGCGTGGGCAAGCTGTGCTGGCTCAGCGTGAGGGTGTAGGTCTGGGCCGCGGCGTCGTACTGTCCCTGGGCGGTGACGCGGGGCGTGCCCGCCTGGGCGTACCAGTTCTTGAACTGGTAGAGCTTGGCGAAGAGGTCGGACTGCGGGTTGGCATCGGCAATGGCCTGGGCGAAGTCGTCGCAGGTCACGGCCTGGCCGTCGTGGCGATCGAAGTAGAGCTTCATGCCGGCGGCAAAACCCGCCTCGCCCACCAGGGTGTGCATCATGCGCACCACTTCGGCCCCCTTTTCATACACGGTGGCCGTGTAGAAGTTGTCGATGGCCATGTAGCTGTCAGGGCGCACCGGGTGGGCCATGGGGCCGGCGTCTTCCGGGAACTGCATCTGGCGCAGGGTGCGCACGTCTTCGATGCGCTTCACGGCCCGGGCGCTCTTGCTGCCGGCCATGTCCTGGCTGAACTGCTGGTCGCGGAAAACGGTGAGGCCTTCCTTGAGCGAGAGCTGGAACCAGTCGCGGCAGGTGACGCGGTTGCCCGTCCAGTTGTGGAAGTACTCGTGGGCGACCACGCTTTCCACGTTGCCGAAGTCGACATCGGTGGCGGTGGCGGGGCTGGCCAGCACGAACTTCGTGTTGAAGATGTTCAGGCCCTTGTTCTCCATGGCGCCCATGTTGAAGTCGCTCACGGCGACGATCATGAAGCGCTCGAGGTCCAGGCTGAGGCCGAACTTGGCCTCGTCCCACGCGATGGACGCGATCAGCGAATTCATCGCGTGCTCGGTCTTGTCCAGGTCACCGGCGCGCACATAGATCTGCAGCAGGTGGTCCTTGCCGGCACGGGTGCGGATGCGCTGCTCGCGGCGCACCAGGTCAGCGGCGACCAGGGCGAACAGGTAGCAGGGCTTGGGGTGCGGGTCTTCCCAGACGGCGTAGTGCTTGCCGCCGTCGAGCTTGCCCTCTTCGATCAGGTTGCCGTTGGAGAGCAGCGCGGGGTATTTGCGCTGGTCGGCCTTCAGGGTCACCTTGTAGGTGGCCATGACGTCAGGGCGATCGAGGAAGTAGGTGATGCGGCGAAAGCCCAGGGCCTCGCACTGCGTGAAGAAGCCGCCACTGCTGGTGTAGAGGCCCGAGAGCTGGGTGTTCTTCTCGGGCGCACAGGTGGTGCGGATCTCGAGGTGGAAAGGCACCTGCGGCAGGTTTTCCAGCACCAACTGGCCGGCATCGGTGCGGAAGGAGACGGGTTCACCGTCCACCAGCACGCGCAGCAGGTTGATGTCTTCGCCGTCCAGGCGCAGGGGGGCGCCCGGCTGCTCCGGGTTGGGCGACACGGTCATCTTGTTGATGACCAGGGTCTTGGCCGGGTCGAGATCGAAGGTCAGGTCGACCGTCTTGATCCAGAAAGCCGGGGCCGCGTAGTCCTCGCGGCGGATCAGCAAAGCATTGCCTTCACGCATGACAGTCCTTCAGGCAGGTAGAGGGTTCGAGGCGGGTCAGATGCCCTGTTTGAGGCTGGCCTCGATGAACGCGTCGAGGTCGCCGTCCAGCACCTTCTGGGTGGCGGAGATTTCGACGTTGGTGCGCAGGTCCTTGATGCGGCTGTTGTCCAGCACATAGGAGCGGATCTGGTGGCCCCAGCCCACGTCCGTCTTGCTGTCTTCGAGCTTCTGTTGTTCTTCCTGGCGCTTGCGCAGCTCGTGGTCGTACAGGCGCGAGCGCAGGCGTTTCCAGGCCACGTCGCGGTTGCTGTGTTGCGAGCGACCGTCCTGGCACTGCACCACGATGCCCGTGGGGATGTGGGTCAGGCGCACGGCCGAGTCGGTCTTGTTGATGTGCTGACCGCCCGCACCCGAAGCGCGGAAGGTGTCGGTGCGCACGTCGGCCGGGTTGATCTCGATCTCGATGGAGTCGTCGATCTCGGGGTAGACGAACACGGACGCGAACGACGTGTGGCGACCACCGGAGGAGTCGAACGGCGACTTGCGAACCAGGCGGTGCACGCCGGTTTCGGTGCGCAGCAGGCCGAAGGCGTATTCGCCTTCCACCTTGATGGTGGCGCTCTTGATGCCTGCGGTGTCGCCGTCGGTGATGTCTTCAACCGTGGCGGTGAAGCCCTTGCGCTCGGCGTAGCGGATGTACTGGCGCAGCAGCATGCTGGCCCAGTCGCAGGCCTCGGTGCCACCGGCGCCTGCCTGGATGTCGACGAAGGCAGGCAGCGGGTCGGCCGGGTTGTTGAACATGCGGCGGAACTCGAGCTCGCCCACGCGGGCGGCCTGCGCTTCCACGTCGGCCTGGATGGCGGCAATGCCATCGAAGTCGCCATCTGCCTTGGACATCTCGTACAGCTCGGCGTTGTCAGACAGGCCGGATTCGAGCTCGGCGATGGTCACGACCACGTTTTCCAGCGACTTCTTCTCTTTGCCCAGTTCCTGGGCGCGCTTGGGGTCGTTCCAGACGGCGGGATCTTCGAGTTCGGCGTTGACTTCGCTCAGGCGGCGGGATTTTTCATCCCAGTCAAAGATACCTCCGAAGCTCAGCGGTGCGCTGAGTCAGGTCGGCGATCTGGGTGCCCAGGGCGTTGACGATTTCGATGTCCATGGTGTCTTCTTCTTGAAATGGGGTGGGCTGCGCGCGGCGCGGCATAACGTTTCATTTTCTCACGCTCTGCTGCACTGCGGCGTCACTGTGGCGCGGGGTCGGGCATCAAAAAATCGGCCAGCAGGGCAGCGAGGGCCTCGGGCTGGTCGTGGTGGAGCATGTGCGCAGCCTGGGCGATGACCTCGCGGCGCACGCTGGGCACCCGCGCCAGCCGCCCGGCGAACTCGGCCGGGGTGTAGCTGCCCTTGAAAAAGCGGTAGGCCGGGGTCTGGTCGCCCTCGACAAACAGCACGGGAGCGGCGATGCGGGCCCAGCAGGCCAGCACCTCTTCGACGCGGTAGATGTGCGGTCCGGCGCGCTTGTGGGCCGGATCGGCCTTGATCACCCAGCGGCCATCCTGTTCATGGGCCCACTGGCGGGCCAGCCAAAGGGCAAAAGGCTCGCGCAGCAAGGGGTTGGTCTGGCGCAGGCGGGCGGCGACGGCCTCGGCGCTGGGGTAGTCCTTCAGCGCGGCAGGGGCCTGCAGGGCGTCCAGCCATGCGGCCAGGCGATCGGGGGCTTCATCCGGCGTGTTGGCGGGCATGCCGAAGCCTTCGAGGTTGACCAGGCGGCGGATGCGCTCGGGCCGCAATCCGGCATACAACATCACGATGTTGCCGCCCATGCTGTGGCCCACCAGGTCGATGGGATGCGCGGGGGAAAGCTGGGCGATCAGGGCGTCGAGGTCGGCCAGGTAGTCCACGTAGGCGTAGTCGGACTGGGGGCCGGTCGCCAGGTAGGTGTCGCCAAAACCACGCCAGTCCAGGGCCACGATGGGCCGTTCGGACCAGCCGGGCTGCTGCCTCAGGGCATCGACGAGGAACTGGAAGGAGGCGCCCACGTCCATCCAGCCATGAGCCAGGATGGTCAGCGGCGCATGTGCCGAGGCCCGCGACACATCGCCCCAGACGCGCAGGCGCAGGGTCTGGCCACGCACGGCAAGGGCCTGCAAACGGGCCTCGGTGGCCGGCTGGTACGAAATGGTTTCACTCATGAGGACTGCGGCGAGAACGTGACAACATGAAACAGATGGCCCGCGCACCACTGCCAGAGGGGGTAGCGGGTTGACCCGGAGCATGGAATCATCGCCCAAGACGGCGTTTTTCACCTAAGCTGTCAGGCAGCCCGCCCCTCTCCCCAAGGCATCCAAGCTGTCCAGAACCAGCCTTCTTGTGAGCACGGTCGTTCCATCCCTCCTCGCCAAGCCAGCGGCCACAGGCCCGCACACCCCTGCATTGGGGCGGTTCAGGCCCCTTGCCGTCTCGGTGGCCACGCTGGCGGCCGTGAGCATGGGCATGATCACCTGGTCGCACATGGGCTGGCACGACCTGCAGCAGCGCGCCCACGCCTTCGACACCCTCCTGCCCGGCAGCCAGAGCCTGGCCCGCGAAAGCGTGTGGCTGGCCGAGCAGCGCCTGACCGAGCCCGAGGGCCCGAGCGACGATCTGATCATGGCGCCGCTGCAACAGGCACAAGACAGCGCACGCAGCCTGCGCGACAGCGCACCCGAGTCGATGCGCCCGGCCCTGGGCGCGCTGGTCACTGCCCTGGCGCGCACCCAGACCGCGGTGCAGGAGCGGCTGAAGACCCCGGGCCGGCACGACCCCGCCTGGGTGCGCCAGGTGGTGGCCGACGTCAACCAGGCCGCCGCCGAGGCCTCGCTCGCCTGGACCCAGGAACTGCAGAACGAAACCCTCGCCCAGCACCGACTGGACAAGGTCAACGTGGCCCTGGTCGGCGGCATGACGCTCCTGCTGCTGGGCCTGATCCGGGGCGCCTACCGCCGCCGGGAGCAGGCCGCCGAAGCCCTTCAGGACCGCGATGCCGAGTTGCGCGCCTTCGCCGAAGTGCTGCCCGACCTGGCCTTCCGCATGGACGAGCAGGGCCGCTTCCTGGCCGTCTACGGCAGCAACCTGCCGCTGCTGGGGCGCCCGCCGGAGTCGCTGCTCGGCCAGTCGCTGGCGGTGCTCTTCCCGGCCGACATGGCCACCCGCTTCACCGATGTGCTGCAGCGTGCGCTGCTCAGTCGGCAGACGCAGTCGATGAGCTTCTCGGTGCGCATTGGTGGCGCACCCCGCCACTTCGACAGCCGCTGCGCCCCCGTGGGCCAGACCGAGGAGGTCGTCTGGATGATCTGGGACATCAGCGCCCACCGCCAGACCGAAAAGACCCTGCGCCACAAGACCCGGCTTTACGACTTCCTCAGCCACGTCAACCAGGCCATCGTGCACTCGACCGACGCGGCCGCCCTGCTCACCCAGGTCTGCGAGGTGGCGCTGGAACACGGGCAGTTCAAGAAGGCGTGGGTGGTCATGCGCGACGAGGTCGATCCCCTGAGCCTGCGTTGCACGACCGTGGCCGGCGAGGTGCCACCGAGGCGCGCCTCCCTCGATTTCAGCCTGCCCGCCGACGTCGGCACCGACACCCCGCTGGAAGCCGCCTTGCGCCTGGGCCACACCTACTGCAGCAGCCAGCTCGGCGGGCTGGGCCGCCGCCCCGACTGGGCCGACCAGGCCATTGCCGAAGGGCTGCCAGGCTGCGTGACCGTTCCCCTGTTCGAGAACGAGACCCTGCTGGGCCACCTGATCCTGTTGGGCCGCCGGGTGAACGACCAGGCGGCCGACCTGGTCGAGCTGTTCAACGACGTCTCCAAAGACCTGTCCTTCGCGCTGACCAACCTGCACCGCGAGTCGCTGCGCGACCTGGCCGAAGAACGCATCCGCCTGCATGCCGCGGCGTTGGAGAGCACGCAGGACGGCATGATGGTGCTGGACCGCGAACGGCGGCTGGTCTCGGTCAACCCGGCCTTTTCGCGCATCACGGGCTACAGCGAGGCCGAGGTGATCGGCCTCACGCCCGAATTCCTGCTGCCCGAGGCGCCGTCCGACACCCTCGCAGATGTCCGCAACGGGCTCTCCCAGCAAGGCAGCTGGCAAGGCGAAGTCTGGTTCCAGCGCAAGGGTGGCGACCTGTTCATGACCCAGCTCTCCGTGAGTGCCGTGCGCAGCCAACGCGGTCGCCCAACGCATTTCGTGAGCGTCTTCACCGACATCACCCAGCTCAAGCAGACCGAAGAGCGCCTGGCCCGCATGGCGCACTACGACACCCTGACCGAGCTGCCCAACCGGGCCATGATCCACCAGCGTCTGGCGCACGCCGTGAACCTGGCCCAGCGCCACCGCACCCTGGTGGGCGTGGTCTTCATCGACCTCGACAACTTCAAGACCGTCAACGACGGACTGGGCCACGCTGCTGGCGACAGCCTGCTCAGGCAGGTCGCCACCCGCCTGCGCGAGCGCGTGCGCCAGGAAGACACCCTGGGCCGCCTGGGGGGCGACGAGTTCATCCTCGTGCTGGAACACCTGCGCCACCCGCAGCAGGCCGCCCACGTGGCCGCCGCCATCCTCGACACCCTGAACCGCCCCTTCACGCTCGATGGCGGGGAACAGGTCTACGTGCGCGCCTCCATCGGCATCAGCATGTTCCCCGACGATGGCCTGGACGCCGGCGAGCTGATCCGCAACGCCGACACGGCCATGTACGAGTCCAAGCGTCGTGGCCGCAACAGCTTCAACTTCTACACCGCGGCCTTCACCTCCGACGCGACCACGCGCCTGCAGCTGGAAACCCGCCTGCGCCGCGCGGTGGAACATGGCGAATTCGAGCTGCATTACCAGCCCATGGTGCGCCTGAGCGACCGCCACATCACCGCCGTCGAGGCCCTGGTGCGCCTGCGCAACCCGGCCGGCAGCGAGAGCTTCATGCCGCCGGTGAGCCCGCAGCAGTTCATCCCGGTCATGGAAGACACCGGCATGATCGTGGCGCTCAGCGAATGGGTGCTCACCGAAGCCTGCCGCCAGGGCCGCGCCTGGCTGGATGCGGGGCTCGACTTCGGGCGCCTCTCGGTCAACCTCTCGCCCAGCGAGATCCGCCGCGGCGGCGTGGTGGAACGGGTCTCGCGCATCCTGGCCGAAACCGGCCTGCCCGCCAACCGCCTGGAGCTGGAAATCACCGAGAGCGGCCTGATGGAGACCGGCAGCGGCGCCGAGCAGTTCCTGCATCAGCTGCATGGCCTGGGCGTGACGCTCTCGATCGACGACTTCGGCACCGGCTACTCCTCGCTGGCCTACCTGAAGCGCTTCCCGGTGCACCAGCTCAAGATCGACCGCAGCTTCATCCAGGACCTGCCCGGCAACGACAACGACGGCCAGCTGGTCAGCACCATGATCGCCATGGCGCGTGGGCTGCGGCTGACGGTCGTGGCCGAGGGCGTGGAAATGCCCGACCAGGAGGCCTTCCTCACCAGCCGGGGCTGCGACCTGGCTCAGGGCTACCTCTACAGCCGGCCGCTGCAGGCCCAGGGCCTGACGAAGCTGCTGGAGGACCTGAGCCCGGTGATGCCGACACCGTCGGCCGCGTCGCCACGCTCGGCAGACTCGGCCCTGCCCGACGCCTCGCCCGACACCCTTGCAGGCGAACTCATCGGCGAAAATAGCACGACCGTTCAATAATCAGGGCTTCAGCCTTCCTGGACGCCCCGATGAACCCCTTGTTCCCCTCCGAAGCCCCCTCCTCTGCCCAGGCCGTGCCGCTGGGCGACGTGCTCGCCGGCCGCCAGGCCGAGGGCAGCACCGTGCGCTTTGCCATCACGCCCGACTGGGGTCAGGGCCGCACCAGCTTTGGCGGCGCACTCTCGGCACTGGCTACCCAGGCCATGCGCGACGTCTGCGGTGGCGACTGGCCCCTGCGCGCCCTGCAGACCAACTTCGTGGGCCCGGTCGTGCCAGGCCTGCTCGACATCGAGGTGACCCTGCTGCGCCAAGGCAAGAACGTGCGCCAGGTGCAGGCCCGCCTCACCCAAACCGATGCCCAGGGCGACACCCAGGTCACCGGCGTGCTGCTGGGCGTGTTCGGCAGCGGGCGGGATTCCAGCCTGCCCGTGCTGACGCCCCGGCAACCGCCTGTGGCCAAAGGGCCCGCAGACAGCCTGCAGATGCCCTTCATCCCCGGGCTGACACCGGATTTCACCCAGCACGTCGACTTCCGCTTTGCCGAAGGCGGCCTGCCCTTCACCGGCGCAGCCGAATGGCACAGCGTGACCCACGTGCGCCTGAAAAACGTCAGCGGGGTCGACAGCGAACTGCAGGCCATCCTGCTCACCGATGCGGGCCCAACCCCGGCCCTGGCCCAGCTCCGCGGCTTTGCCCCCGCCTCGTCGGTGTCCTGGGCCCTGGAACTGCGCCCCTTGAACGAGCCCGTGGCCGACGGCTTCTGGCGCATGGACAAAGAGGCCCTCGCCACCGGCGAAGGCTATGTGAACGAACGCACCAGCCTGTGGACACCCGGAGGCCAGCTGGCCGCCCTGGGCTACCAGGTGGTCACCGTGTATGCCTGATCAGCCTGACGCCCCTGCCGCCCCCACCGACGCCCTGCCCGCAACCCAGCCTCTGGCCAGACCCGCCTCGAAAACCGAGCTGTTCACCGCCTTCTCCCTGCTGGCCCTGCAAGGCTTTGGCGGCGTGCTGGCGGTGACGCAGCGCGAGCTGTGCGAAAAACGCCGCTGGGTCAGCCCGGCCGATTTCGTGCAGATGCTGGGCAATGCCCAGATCCTGCCCGGCCCCAATGTGTGCAACCTCTCGCTCATGGTGGGCGACCGCTTTTTTGGCTGGCGCGGGGCGCTGGTGGCGCTCGCCGGCATGGTGACCGCACCGCTGGTGCTGGTGATCGGCGTGGCCTGGCTGCTGAGCGTGACCGTGGGCGAAGGCGCAGCCCAACAGGCCTTGCGCGGGGCACTGGGCGGGATCGCCGCCGTGGCCGCAGGCCAGATCGTGGGCACGGTGCTCAAGCTGGCCGCCCCCTTGCGCGAGCATGTGCTCGGCCTTGGCGTGGTCGTGCCCCTGGTCGCCGCCGCCTTCCTGTTGATGACAGTGCTGCACTGGCCCCTGCTGTGGGTGCTGGCAGGACTGGGCGGCACGGCCTGCGGCCTGGCGTGGTACCTCCTGGGCAAGCCGGGGCCCACGGCATGACGCCGCTGATGTGGGCCCCCGAGGCCTGGCTGACCCTGTTCTGGGAGTTCATCAAGCTCTCGCTGATGTGCATTGGCGGGGCGGTGTCTCTGTTGCCTGAAATGCACCACCGCCTGGTCAACGAAACCCACCTGCTGAGCGAGGCCGACTTCACGGCGGCCGTGGCCCTGGCCCAGGCGTCGCCTGGCCCCAATGTGATGTTCGTGGCCCTGATGGGCTGGTACAGCGCCGGCCTGGGCGGTGCGCTCAGCAGCCTCTTTGGCGTGATGCTGCCCTCGACCACGCTGGCCCTGTCGGTGTCACGCTGGGTGGAAACCCACCGCGAGCGCCGTGGGGTGCAGGCTTTCCAGGCCGGCATGATGCCCGTGACCGTGGGGCTGCTGCTGGCCACCGGCTGGCTGCTGTCACCGTCGTGGCAGGCACCGCGGGCGCTGGTGCTCAGCGTCATCGTCGCCCTGCTGGTGTGGCGCACCAAGGTGCCGCTGATCTGGCTGGTGGGCACCGGCGCCCTGCTCGGCGGTCTGGGCCTGTTGTGAACCTCGCCATGAAAGAAAAACCCACACCATGAACGCCGACACCACCCCGCTGAACATCGTCCATCGCCCCGAGATCGGCCGCTTCGAGGCCCATGTGGAGGGGCTGCGCTGCGAGGTCGACTACCTGCTCGATGGCCGCACGGTGCGGATGACGCACACCGGCGTGCCGGCTGCGCTGGAGGGACGTGGCATCGCAGCACAGCTGGTGAAAGCGGCGCTCACCTGGGCGCGCAGCGAGCAGCTGAAGGTGGTGCCGCTGTGCAGCTATGTGCAGGTCTACCTGCGCCGCCACCCGGAGTGGCAGGACCTGGCCGCCTGAGCCACCCGCCTGGGGCGCAGGTCAGCGGCCGCCATGGCGGCCCGCCGCGCCGATGACCGCCCAGATCGCCTCGGCCATGCGCCGGGCTGCGCCCTGGTGTGCCTGGGCAAAGGCCTGGGCGCGCCGCTGTGCGGCCTGGGTCGCTTGCGCCGAGGCCTCGCAGGCTGCGCGCGCGCACTGCACACCCGCCGCCCAGTCCGGCACGCGGGTGGCCGCACCCGCCGCCTCGCTCAGGCGGGCGGCCTCGTCAAAATTGAAGGTGGAAGGGCCCATGACGATGGGGCAGCCGCAGGCCGCCGCCTCGATCAGGTTCTGTCCACCGAGGGGCGCGAAACTGCCGCCCAGCAGGGCGACGCGGGCCGCCGCATAGTAGGCCGGCATTTCGCCCATGCTGTCACCCAGCCAGACGTCGGCCTGCAGCGCCGCGGCATCGGGCTGGCCACCCGGCCACGCACTGCGACGCGACAGGCTCAGGCCCGCCTGCGCGACCATGGCGGCCACCTCGTCAAAACGCTGGGGGTGGCGCGGCACGATGAAGAGTCGCGGGCGAGCCGAACGCGATGCCTGCGCATCCTGCCCTGGCTGGGCCGCACTGGCCGCCACCCAGGCCGCCAGCAAGCCAGGCTCCTCGCCCTCGCGCGTGCTGGCCGCCAGCACCAGGGGCCGTGCGTCTGCAGCGCCCCACTGCCGACCGAGGGCGATCGCGGCGGGGTCGGGGCTCATGTCGAACTTCACATTGCCCGCCACCTCAACCGGCTCGGCGCCCATCAGGCGAAGGCGACGGGCGTCGTCCTCCGTCTGCGCCAGGGTGAGCGACAGCGCCCGCGCCGCCGGCTGCAGCAAAGCGGCCAGACGCTGCCCTTGCCTGAGGCTCTTGTCGCTCAGGCGGGCGTTGGCCAGCACCACGGGCACACCCGCCTTGCGGCATGCGTGCAGCAGCACAGGCCAGACCTCGGTCTCCATCAGCACCCCGCCCACAGGCCGGTGCACACGCAAAAAACGGCGCACCGCACCCGGGGTGTCATAGGGGAGCCAGGTATGGATGTCGCCGGGCTGCAGCAAGGCTCGGCCGGCTTCGCGCCCCGTGGCCGTGGTGTGGGTGAGCAGCAGGCGCATGCCCGGCTGCGCGGCGCGCAGGGCCTGGACCAGGGGCGCAGCGGCCTTGGTTTCACCCAGCGAGACGGCATGCAGCCACAACAAGGGCCGCACCGCTCCGTCTTTCGCGGCATTCAGGTCGATGGCCTGACGGTGGGGCGCACCATACAAGCCCAGGCGCTGCGGCCAAGCCAGGCGGTAATCGGGCTCGTCACGGCCACGCGACCACACGCGCCAAAGGTAAGCTGGCGTCGCCAGGCGCAGGACAAGGCCGTAAGCCTGCCTTGCCAGCCAGCCCTTCACCGGGCCGCTCAAAACAGAAGGCCCCACAGCCGTGGGGCCTGTCGCACCAGAACCAGCGCCATCAGTGGGCCGAGGCACCCACGTGCGCGTCCGGCTTGACGGCCAGCAGCTGCGACATGAAGTGCGTCTGGATGCGCTCCAGCGCCTCGGGCGTCTGGCCTTCGAAGCGCAGCACCAGCACCGGGGTGGTGTTGGACGCACGCATCAGGCCGAAACCATCGGGATAGTCGGCACGCAGGCCGTCGATGGTGGTCAGCTCGGCGCCGTCAAACGTGGCCGTCTGGCGCAGCTTCTCGATGACGGCATGGTGCTCGCCTTCGGCGCAGGCCACGTTCAGTTCGGGCGTGCTGAAGCTGGTGGGCAGGGCGTTGAGCACGGCGCTCGGGTCGGACACCTTGCTGACGATCTCCAGCAGGCGACCGGCGGTGTAGGTCGCGTCGTCGAAGCCATACCAGCGCTCGCCGAAGAAGATGTGGCCGCTCATTTCGCCAGCAAAAGGCGAGTTCATTTCCTTGAGCTTGGCCTTGACCAGGGAATGGCCGGTCTTGTACATCACGGGCACGCCGCCGGCGGCACGGATGGCCACGGCCAGGCGCTGGCTGCACTTCACGTCGAAAATGATGGGCGCACCCGGCACGCGAGAGAGGATGTCCTGCGCGAACAGCATGATCTGGCGGTCCGGGAAGATGTTGTGGCCTTCGCGGGTGACGACACCCAGGCGGTCGCCGTCGCCGTCAAAGGCCAGGCCCAGCTCGGCACCGTGCTCCTTCACGGCCTTGATCAGGTCCTGCAGGTTCTCCGGCTTGGAGGGATCAGGGTGGTGGTTGGGGAAATCGCCATCGACCTCGGAGTACAGCTCGATCACTTCGCAACCCAGGGCGCGCAGGATGCCAGGGGCCGAAGCACCGGGGATGCCGTTGCCGGAGTCGACCACGACCTTCATGGGGCGGGCCAGCTTCACGTCGCCCACGATGCGCTGGGTGTACTCGGGCAGCACATTGAGCTCGGTCAGTTCGCCTTCGCCCTGGGCGTAATCTTCGGTTTCGATGCGCTGGCGCAGACCCTGGATGTCGTCGCCGTAGATGGCGCGGCCGGCCAGCACCATCTTGAAGCCGTTGTAGTCCTTGGGGTTGTGGCTGCCGGTCACCTGGATGCCGCTGTGGCAGCCCAGTTCACCGCGGGTGGCGGCCACGTAGTACAGCATGGGGGTGGTGACCGCACCGATGTCGATCACGTTGATGCCCGTGGAGCGCAGGCCCTTGATCAGGGCGGCGACCAGCGAAGGGCCCGAGAGACGACCGTCACGACCGATGGCCACGGCCTTTTCGCCCAGCTTCAGGGCCTCGGTGCCGAAGGCACGGCCCAGGTGCTCGGCCACGGCTTCGTTCAAGGTCGAGGGCACGATGCCCCGGATGTCGTAGGCCTTGAAGATGGAAGCGGTGACTTGCATGGTGATCCTTTGCTGACTTGAATGATGCGAAACGAATGCCCCATTTTAGGGACTGGCTGGTGACAGAACCGCAAAAGCTGCGCCAAGCCGTCACGTCGCCCCCACGAATCAAGGTGTCGCCCCCGAACAAGGCCGGGACTCGCCCGGGCCTTAGGATGGCGCACCATGCCCTTGCGCGACACCCTCACCATGTTCTTCCTGGCGGCCCTGTGGGGCGGCTCCTTCCTTTTTCTGCGGCACGCCTCGCCCATCCTCGGGCCGGTGCCCCTGGCGGGCTTTCGCACGGCCGGGGCGGCACTGACCCTGATCCCCCTGGTGATCTGGCACCGGCAAGGCCAGGCCCTGAAGGGGCAGTGGGGCGCGCTGGCCATCGCGGCGTTGCTCTCCACCGTGCTGCCCTTCCTGGGGCTGAGCCAGGCGGCACGCAGCCTGCCCGCCGGGTTGTTGTCCATCCTCAACGCCACCACGCCGCTGTGGGGGGCGCTGGTGGGCTGGTACTGGTCGGGTGAGGCCCTGGGGCGCCAGCGCGTGGCCGGACTGCTGATGGGCTTTGTGGGCGTGGCCTTGCTGGCCGCCGACAAGGGCAACCTGGGCGCAGGCAGCCTCGGTGCCATGGGCATGGCCCTGGGCGCCACGCTGATGTATGCCATTGCCGTGCACTTCAACAAACACCACCTGCGTGGCCTGCCACCCGTGGCCGTGAGCGCCGGCACGCTGGCCATGTCGGGCCTGATGCTGCTGGGGCCCGCCTTCTGGCTGGGCCCCCTGCAGGTGCCCGACACCGCAGCGCCCCTGGGCACCCTGGGTGTGTGGGGCGCGGTGCCGCACTCGGTGTGGCTGGCGCTGGCTGCGTTCGCCCTGCCCTGCACGGCCCTGGCCTACCTGCTGTTTTACCGCCTGGTTGAGCGCATCGGGCCCACGCGCTCGCTCTCGGTCACCTTCCTCATCCCCATCTTCGGCATGCTCTGGGGCGCGCTGTTCCTGGGCGAGCGGGTCAGCCCGGTGATGCTGGCCAGCACGGCGGTGATCGTGCTGGGCACGGTGCTGTCCAACCGGGGCAGCGCCCCACCGGCCCCCACGCAAGAGGCCAGCGCACCGCGCACCATCGTCTGAGCGCCACCCCGGCCCTGCAGGCTTCCTCCTGCTCTTGTCGCATTTGTCGCCATCGCGACAGGGTTGACACCGAGGCACAAGCGCCAAGTCCTTGATTTGCCTCAATACACCGGCTGGCACAAGACTCGCAGAAGCGTGTGCAGGGCCTGCGTGGTCTGACGAGTCGAGTCCCTGACCTGCCACAACGCAGCGCCCGCGAACACGAGGTGAGGCTGGCGCGCCCGCGTCGGCCCACCGCCTTCGGTCAGTGGGTTGCCTTGCGGGAGTCGAACATGCTGGATGTGGCCATTGTGGGTGGGGGCTTGTGTGGTCTGGCTTTGGCGCACAGCGTCCAGGCAGCCGGCGGCCTGGCGTGGCAACTGTTTGAGGCCCGGCCGCGGCTGGGTGGGCGACTGCACACCGCCCATGCGGAAGACGGCACGCCGCTCGACCTGGGCGCCACCTGGTTCTGGCCGCACAACCAGCCCGCCATCACCAGGCTGGTGAAGGACCTGGGCCTGCACAGCATCGAACAGGTCGACGACGGCCGCGTGTTGCACCTGTCCGATCCGAACCGAGCCCCCGAGGCCGTGGCGCTCACGCCCCAGCTCTCGCCCGCCCCCGATGCCTCCTGGCCGGCCACACCCGGCGCCGTGCATGGTGGCGCGCGCCGCGTGGTGGGCGGCGCAGGTGCCATCGTGGCCTCGCTGGCCCATCCGCTGCCCGCGGCCCGCCTCTGTCTGGGCCACAGCCTGGTCGCCCTGACCGACCATGGCGACCACGTCGCCCTGCAGCTGCAACAGGGCGAGCAGACCCACCTTGTGCTGGCACGCCGGGTGGTGCTGGCCCTGCCACCTCGGGTGCTGGCGCAAACGGTGCGCTTCAGCCCCGAACTGCCCGAGGCCGTGCTGCAGGCCATGCGCAGCACGCCAACCTGGATGGCGACGGCCGCCAAGGCCGCCTTCGCCTACCGCCGGGCCTTCTGGCAGGACAAGGGCCACACCGGCAATGCCTGGGTGAGCCACCAGCAGGCCATGCTGGCCGAGGTGTTCGACGCCTGCGGCCCCACGGAAGGACCGCTGCGGTACCCGGGGGCGGCCCTGGCCGGCTTCGCCGCCCTGGGTGCCTCGCAACGCGAACAGTTCGCCCGCGGCCGCGACATCCTGCTGGAAAGCCAGATCGTGCAACTGTTTGGCGCCGAGGCCATGGACCCGGCCATGCAGATGGGCCACCATTGGCAGGACTGGGCCACCGAGGCCGAAACCTGCACCCCGCTGGACATCGCCGAAGAAGGACAAGGCCCCATGGGCCACCCACAGTACGGCGACCCGCTGCTGACCGATGGCCACTGGGACGGTCGCCTTTGGTTCGGGGGCAGCGAAACGGCCCGCCAGGGCGGCGGCTACATGGAAGGCGCCCTGAGCGCCGCGGGCCGCCTGCGCAAGCAGGTGCTCAGCGCCAGCGCTGCCGCGGCCCGCCCCCGCGAGGCCGCCAACGAATCCCGCATCGACCTGCAGAACGCCCAGCACCTCGAACGTTTCGCCGCCTGGGTGCAGGCCGAGCGCGGCCATGCCCTGCAACGCTACCGCGAGCGCCTGCACCAGGCCCTGAGCCGCCAGGACGACGCCCAGCTGACCCAAAAGGCGGTGCTGGGCACGCTCGAATCCCTCTATGAAGACGCCCTGGACCAGCTCGGCACCCTGCCCCTGTCCACCAGCCACCTGCCGGTCGAGCAAGGGCGACACGGCCTCACGCCCAGGGTGCTGGCGCCCTTCAAGGGCATGATCGAGGAACTGCTGGCCGAGGTCGTGAAGTTCAACAACACCTCCTGTGCGCTGTCGAACTTTCCCTTCGAGCACCGGCCCAGCCGCGACTACCTGCAGACCATCCGGCTTGACATCGCCGCGACCTGGCAGGCCTTTGCCATGGCCGTGAACGCCCGACTGCTGGGCAAGCTGCCCGAGCGCGAAGCGACGCTGGAGCCCCAAGCATGAAGCTCCACCTCGACCGCCCCGACGTGCTGGCCCTGGCCAGCGAGTTCCCAGAACTGAACGGCCTGAACGACAAGCTCAAGTTCGGCCACCGCATCGAGTTGCGATCGCGCACCTTGCCGGTCGAGGCGCTCGAATTCCTGGCACGGCTGTACGAGGATGCGGGGCAGGCCCTCGCTGGCCGGGCCGCGCAGTTGCGGGGCCTGGTGGCTGCCTTGCGTTGCGAGCAGCCTCGCTTTCAGCAAGGCGATTCGCTGGAAGGGGTGCTGCCCGCCCTGGTGCGCTACCTCGCCGATGGCACCTCGCGCGGCTGGCTATTTGCCGCCAACGCCGATGGCAAGCCCCTGGCCTGGGTGCCCACGCGCATCGACTACGTGGTGGGCTCATCTGAAGAGCTGGGCAAGGTCATGGTCGAGCTCAAGGCCAACGCCCGCGCCAACCTGATCTCGCAGACCCTGCGCATCACCGAAGGCGACCTGCCCAAGCAGAGCATTGCCGAGATCCTGGCGGCCAAGGGCTTTCTGCGCGAAACCCCCGAACTGCTGGCCGCCTACGACGCCTCGGCCGGGCGCTACTTCGAATGGCGCGGCCGCTACGGCACGCAGTTCGCCGGATCCGGCACGGCCTTCCTGGCCGAGGACCCCACCGCCACGCACCGGGATGTGGACTGGACGCGCAAGGACCAGGTCATCCTCAACGCCAGCGGCAGCCAGGCTCGCCTGGTCAACGACGAAGGCATCCTGCCCCCGCGTGGCACCGGCCTGGAGTCCCCCGGCGACATCCTGGCGCCCTACCTGCGCAAAGCCGGCAAAAGCAGCGACTACGACTTCGAAGACGAGGTCAAGGCCCTCAACGAGAGCCTGCCGGCCCACCTGTTCAAGGCGCTGCCCGTGCACGCCTACCTCTTCCTCTTCCACCTCGAGCTGCACCAGCACCTCTGGGTGCACGCCGACGACATCGCGCCGTACGTCTACCAGCCGGGCCTGAAAGACAAGCTGGTGCTGCCTGCCGAACAGACCGAGCTGATCGACATCCTCACCGCCGAGATGGACGTGCTGCAGGACGATGTGGTGGCCGGCAAAGGTGGCGGCACCACCGTGTTGTGCGCCGGGCCACCGGGCGTGGGCAAGACGCTCACGGCCGAGGTCTACGCCGAGGTCACGGGGCGACCGCTCTACCGTGTGCACTCCGGCCAGCTGGGCCTGAGCGTGGCCGCCATGGAGTCGGCCCTGAAGGAAGCCCTGACCCGCGCACAGCGCTGGGGGGCCGTCATGCTGATCGACGAGGCCGATGTCTACATCCGCAAACGCAGCGACGACATCCAGGCCAATGCCGTGGTGGGCGTGTTCCTGCGCGTGCTGGAGTACTTCGACGGCCTGCTCTTCCTCACGACCAACCGGATCGACGACATCGACGAAGCCATCGTCTCGCGCTGCATCGCCCTGATCCGTTACCACGCCCCCGACCTGGCCGCGCGCACCCGCATCTGGGGCGTGATGGCCGAACAGTTCGGCCTGAAGCTGGACACCGAAATGGTCTCGCAACTGGCCCAGCGCTACCCGGACGCCAGTGGGCGAGACATCAAGGGCCTGGCCAAGCTGGTGGCCAAGTTCTGCCAGCACAAGCAGCTCGAACCCACCCTCGCCGTGTTCGCACGCTGCGCCATGTTCCGCGCCCTCGACCCGCAAGAAGCCAGCGTCTAGCCCCCCCACTCGTCAACAGGAGCCCCTCATGCCCAAGCCCGTGCCCGCCCTCGGTTACCTCTGCCTCAGCGAGAACCCTACGGCCGAGGCCGGTCGGGCCCTGGTGCGCCAGTTCGTGCTGGTACGCGAAGCCGAGCGAATGGGCTACGACGACATCTGGCTGGGTGAACAGCACTTCGATGGTCACTGGCCCCATGGCGGCGCCATCGCCTTGCTGGGACAGCTGGCGGCCGTGACCAGCAAGTCGCGCATCGGCTCGATGGCCCTGCTGCCCGCCATGCGCGATGCCCTGCAGCTGGCCGAAGACGTGGCCACGCTGGACCTCATGTCCAAGGGGCGTTTTCAATTCGGGGTGGCCAGTGGCAGCGCATTCAGCAAGACACTGGCCGCCCGTGGCCTGAGCCCTGCCCAGGCCCGCGAAGGCCTGCACCGCACACTGGATCAGGTGATGAGCCTGCTGGGTGGTGCGCCCCTGCCCGGCACCGTGGCCGACGATGGCCTGAGCCTGGTACCACGACCGGCCCAGGCCCAGGTGCCCGTGTGGGTGGCCTGTGACGACGATGCCGGCATCGAGCGCGCCGCCACACAAGGCTGGGGCCTGATGGCCGCCGCCACGCACACCCCTGCGCGCGTGCGCAGCGCGGTGGAGCGCTACACCCGCGCCAGCGGTGGCCGCGAACCCGAGCTGGTGCTGGCCCGCTTTGCCTGCACGGCCGCCACACGCGAAGAGGCCCTGGCCATCGCGCGCCCCTACTTCGAATCGTTCGTGCCACGTGCGCAGGCCCAGGGCTGGGGCGCCGACCCGAAGCGCTCATTGGCCCGCGATGTCGAGGCCCTGCTGGCCGAATCGCTGGTGGGGCAGCACACCGAGGTGGCGGCACAGTTCCGAGCCATGGCAGACCGCTACGGCGCCACCCGCATTGCCATCTTGCCCACCAGCGCGCAGTTCGACACCCACAAGCACATCCTGGCCGACTTCGTCGACGAGGTGCGCCCCATGCTGGAAGACGACTGAACCCGGGGCCGCAGCCCCCTGATCAGAAGTTCTCGGCCTGCAGGCGCCGGGCCCGCTTGAGCAGCGCATCGCCAGCCTGCGGCACACCCTGATCCGGCTCCAGCACCAGGGCATCGAAGGCCAGCACCAGCACCGCGGCGATCACCATGGCGCTCATCTCCTCTCGGGCGTCGCCACCCCACTTGAGGCGCATGAGGTCTGTGCGGGCCCCTTGCTCGGCTCGCAGGGCCGAGGCCACATCGGGCAAGGCGGCCTCGCGTTCCCAAGTGAGGTAGACGCCCGCGTCTTCGCCCTCCAGGGTGCAGGGCAGATAGCCTTGGTGTGCGAAAGGCGCATAGGCATCGTCCAGCACCAGCTTGAAGCCTTGCGCCCGGATGGCGGCTTGCAAGGTGGGGCAATCCGGCATGCGATCGGGGGCAAGGTAGGCGTGCAGGGTGCGGGCCATGATCTGGGTCCTTCAAAAGACAAGAGGCGGCGAACAAAAAGCAGCGTCAGCCCATCCAGCCTATCGCCCCCCTTCCTCGCTGTCATCGCACGCGCCTTAGCCTGAGCCCCTCGCTCGGAATCGCTGCGATTTCCCCGCCCAGCGCCATGTCGCGGCATGATGGCCCATGCGCCCAGACCCCCTCAAGCACTACGCCCGCAGCCGAGCCTGGTGCGAATGGGACGGCTTCTCCCAATGGGCCGAGCATGCGGCTGCCGCCCTGCTCTCCGCCGATGCGCCGGCCCTGCCCCCATTTCACCTGTTGTCGCTGCCCGGCATCACGCCCGCCCAGCAACAGGCAGCCGCCACACGCTGGATGGCCGATCGCATCGAGGCCAACGCCGAGGTCGATGCCGCCGTGCAGGCGGGCTTCGTCGACGCACCACAGGTCGAAAGCCGACGTTCGGACAAGGCGCTGTCACCCGGCGAGCGACCTCGCATCCGCCTGGCCTACCTGTCGTGCGACTTCCACCAGCACGCCACCGCCCTGCTGATGATCGAGATGCTGGAGGCCCACGACCCCACGCAGTTCGAGCTCCACGCCTACAGCTATGGCGCCGACGACGGCCGCGGCATGCGCCAGCGCCTGAGTGCCCGCTTCGACCACTTCACCGACATCCAGTCCCTCAGCGATGCCGAGGCCGCGCAACGCATCCATGCCGATGGCATCGACATCCTCGTCGACCTCAAGGGCTACACCGCCCGCACCCGCACCATGGTGCTGACCCACCGCCCGGCCCCCTTGCAGGTCAATTTCCTGGGCTATCCCGGCACACTGGGCGGACAGGTGTGCGACTACCTCATCAGCGACCGCTTCATCACCCCCGAACTCAGCGCCGCCGATTACAGCGAAGCCCTGGCCTGCCTGCCTCACAGCTACCAGCCACACGGGCGCCAGCACACCCACCTGCCCGCCCCCAGCCGTGCGACGCTGGGCCTGCCGGAAGACGGGCTGGTGCTGTGCTGCTTCAACCAGAGCTACAAGTTCACCCCTGAGGTCTTCGGCATCTGGTGCCTGCTGCTGGAGGCCGCGCCGCAGAGCGTGCTGTGGTTGCTGGCCAACCCGCAGACCGAAGGCAACCTGCGCCAGGAGGCCCTGCAGCGCGGCATCGCCCCCCACCGCCTGGTCTTTGCACCCGATGCCCCGCAAGAGGCCCACCTGGCCCGCCTTCAGCAGGCCGATCTGGTGCTCGACACCGCGCCCTACAACGCCCACACCACCGCCAGCGACGCACTCTGGGCCGGTGTGCCCGTGCTGACCTGGGCGGGCGACACCTTTGCCTCCCGCGTGGCGGGCAGCCTGCTGCACGCCGTGGGCCTGCCGGAACTGGTCACCCACAGCCTGGGCGACTACGCCGAACTGGCCCTCTCCCTGGTCGAAACCCCGGAACGGCTGCAGACCTTGCGAGACAAACTCGCCGCCTCACGCCTGCAGGCCCCCCTGTTCGATGTGGCCGGCTACACGCGCGACATCGAGGCCCTGTTCACCGCCATGTGGGCGCGCCACGCCGCAGGCCTCCCACCGGCAGCACTGGGCGCACGCGATGTGGACCGCCACACTCAACGGTAACCCTCCTCCGCCAACACCTGCCTGACCACCGGCCGCGCACGGGTGCGCTGGTACAGCGCCGCACACCGTGGCGGCAAGGGCAGGCCGATCTTGTCGGCCCAGAAGCTCACGTAGAACAGGGCCGCATCCGCAATCGAAAAGAACGCCCCGCCCACCCAATCGGTCTCGGGCAGGCCCGCCTCGATCAACTCCAGGCCCTGCGTCACCAGCGCACGCCCTTGCGCTTCGATGGCCACCTGCCATGTGGCCCGCTCGGCATCGGTCAGGCCTTCAGGCAGGTAGGCCTCGGTCGTGAAGATCCGCGTGTAGCCCTGTCCATGCACCTGGCTCACCACGTGATCCATCACCGCCACGCACTGTGCCGCGGCCACCGGGTCTTCGGGCAAAAGACGGGCCTTGGGGTGGGCTCGGGCCAGCCACCAGGCTATGGACTGGAACGAGGTCAGCGCCCGCCCATCCGTCATCACCAGCGTCGGGATCGTGCCCTTGGGGTTCACGGCCAGATAGGCCGGCTGCCGGTGCTCACCGGCCGGCAGGTTCAGCACCGTGACCTGAAAGGGCAACGCCAGTTGCTCCAGCAGGATGTGGATGCCGGTGGAGCAGGAGCCCGGCGTCATGTAGAAGTGCAGCGTCATGGTGACGACCTTGCAAGATGCATGACAGCCCGGCAAGGCCCTTGCTAACCAAGGCTCCAGGGCCTGAATGTGGCCCGAGCGTGTCGGCTTTGAAGGACTCGGCACAAACGCGCCCACACCCCCTTACGCCAGCCCACACCATGCCCAGCACCGACCTGCTCAGCCAAGACGACCTGCAACGCTGGCGCGCCTGCCCCCGCGCCCATTGGCTGCACCAGCATCCGCAGGCCAGGGCCCACGCCACACACTGTCAGGCCCTGCCCGACGAAGCCGATGCGCTCCTGCTCGACCAGGGCCCGGGCGCCGAACAGGCCTTGCGTGCCAGCTACCCCGAAGCCCGGCTCATCCCCACACCCCACACCGACGCCGAGTGGGACGCGGCCATCGCCCGCACCCAGGCCGAGCTCGCCCAGGGCTGGCTGCTCGGCCCCCAGGCACAGGAAGCCGGGCGCGCCCTCATCGGCGCCTGCCTGCACAGCAAAGAGGGCGTGCGCGTGCGCATCGACGTGGTGGCCGCCGGCCGCCTGGGTCTGCGCCTGTTCAAGCTGAAGTACGCCACCGTCGGCGACGAGGCGGACGTCGACACCGTCGCCCTGTGGACCCATGTGGTGCTTCGCGGCGGCTGGCGCGTGCAGGGCACAGGCCTGCTGCTCATCGACGCCGAC
>NZ_JAIZVX010000005.1 GCF_021768455.1 Aquabacterium sp.
CCGACCCTGAAGTCGACCGAGGCGCTCAGCACCCTCACCATCACCAGCAAGAACTACTCGTCGTGGTCCTTGCGGGGCTGGTTGCTGGCGCGCTTCTCGGGCCTGCCCTTTGCCGAACACGTGCTGCCACCCGACGACCCCTCGGCCCGCGCCGAGATCCTCCTGCTGTCGTCCTCCATCCTGGTGCCCAGCCTCGAGCACAACGGCATCCGCGTGTGGGACACACTGGCCATCGCCGAGTACCTGAACGAAGCCTGCCCCCAGGCCCAGATGCTGCCGGCCGACGCCAAGGCCCGCGCGCACTGCCGCGCCATCAGCGGCGAAATGCATTCGGGCTTTGCCGCCCTGCGCTCGGCCCTGCCCATGAACCTGCGCGGCCACTTCCCGAAGTTCAAGGTGTGGTCGCGCGCCCAGGCCGACATCGACCGCATCACCAGCATCTGGCGCGAGTGCCTCGAGACCTACGGCGGGCCCTTCCTGTTTGGCAGCCAGCGCACCATCGCCGACGCCATGTACGCCCCGGTCTGCACCCGTTTTGCCACCTACGACGTCAAGCTCGACCCCGTCTGCGCCGCCTACCGTGACCTGATGCTGTCACAGCCCGAGATGGTCGAATGGACCAAGGCCGCCAAGCTGGAACCGCTGGACATCGACGAGCTCGACGTGGAGTTCTGAGCCGCCGCAGCCCGACCGCGCACCCACAAAAAAGCCTGCGTCATCGCAGGCTTTTTTGTGGCGGCTGTGCGCAGCACAGAGGCGAGCGCTCACTCACTTCCAGGGAGTGGGGTCGGGGATGGCGCAGACGGGCTCGACGTCCACCGTCTTGAAGTCGGCCGGGCTGACGATCTCGAGGTACTCCATGTCGGGCGAGTAATCGAACAGGTAGTGGCGCACGCCCGGGCGCTGGTGGACGCAGTCGCCCGCCTTGACCAGGGTTTCCTTGTCCTCGTACATGAAGCGGGCCCAGCCCTTGGTCATGATGACGATCTGGAAATCGGCCTCATGACGGTGCCAGCCCGTGCCTTTTTCTGGGGCACTGTTGGCCTTCACAAGGTGCGCAATCACCTTGCCGTTCGTGGCTTCGGCCACGCCCAGGTCCTTGTAGAGGAAGAAATCGCGCAGGCCCTCACCGCGCCAGGCGGTGTCGTCGGGCTTGACGTGGGAGAACTTGGTGGTGACGGTGTCCAGCATGGTGCAACCCCTTTCTGCGCTTGGTGCGCGGTCAAAAGACGCTGGCGCTGTACGCATAAAGCATTCCCGGAGCCCCCAACCCGGCACAATAGAGGTTTGATGCGCCCTGATTGCCCGATATGACCAAAAAACCCGCCCTGAGTGACGCCGAGATCAACGAGATCGACCTGCTGTTGGGGGCCGTGCCCGCACCGTACGAGACCGTGGACGCCGTCATCCTCGACGGCTACCTCGCCGGCGTGCTGGTGCAGCCCGTGATGCTCGAACCCGAGCAGTGGCTGCCTCCCATCTTCGGCACCGAAGGCATGCCCGAGGGCGAGATCGAAGGCTGGACGCAGGCCCAGCACGACAAGCTGATCAGCCTGATCACGCGCCGCAAGGACGAGATCCTGCGCGGCATCCTGGAAGAAGGCTGGTTTGACCCCATCGTGCCGCTGATCGAAGACGACGACGGCAAGGTGCTCGAAGGCAAGGACGCCATGGAAGGCCTGGGCTACTGGTGCGCCGGCTTCGAATGGGCCCTGGCCAACTTCCCGCAACTGGAAGAAGCCGCCCTGGCCGGCGTGCCCGACCTGCTCGACTCCATCTGGCGCCATCTGCCCGAGCAGGACGAAACCCAGCAGGCCATGACCAAGGCCCTGGACGAAGAGCACCCGCTGCGCAACATCGACGAGGCCATCGAGGCCCTGGTGTTCGACGTGGTCGACCTGGCCCAGATCGGCATCGCCGAGCGCCACAAGGTGGAGACCGTGGTGCGCGACACGCCCAAGATCGGCCGCAACGACCCCTGCCACTGCGGCAGCGGCAAGAAGTACAAGAACTGCCACGGCGCCAACTGAGCCCCGGCTCGGTTAAGCACCCATGCGCCTGCACGACGCGCTTGCAGCTTGAACCCAGGCCGATGCGGATCCAGCTCGCCTCCGACCTGCACCTGGAGCGCCACCCCGACTTCACCCTGGCCCCCGCGCCAGAGGTGGACGTGCTGGTGCTGGCCGGCGACATCGGCTCCTACCAGGCCGGCTCGCGCCTGAAGGGCGACGACTTCGGCCTGGCGCGCTTTTCGCCGCGCCACGGTGCGCCCTGGCCGCGCGTGGTCTATGTGCCGGGCAACCACGAGTTCGATGGCCTCGAGTACACCGAGGCCCGCACCCGGCTGCAAGCCCAGTGCGCCGAACTCGGCATCACCTGGCTGGAGCGCGAGACCACCGTGATCGACGGCGTGCGCTTCGTGGGCACCACGCTGTGGAGCGACTTCGACGCCCTGGCGCGCGACGAGTCCAGCACCACGCGCCAGATGCAGGCCCATGACAAGGCCCTGCGCGCGGCCAACTTCTACCTGCGCAAGAACACCACGCTCGTGCAGGGCCAGCCTTTGTTGGCCGATGGCATGCGGGAGATGGGCCTGGCCTGCCAGGCCTGGTTGCGCGAGGCCCTGGCCCAGCCCTTCGACGGGCCCACCGTGGCCATCACCCACTTTGCTCCCACGCTGATGAGCGCCGACCCGCGCTACGGCCTCACGCCGGGCACCGCCGGCTTCTGCAACGCACTCGACGACCTGCTGCCCCTGGCCGACGTCTGGCTGCACGGCCACCTGCACTGCGCCAACGACTTCCTGGTGCGTGGCGAGCGCGAAGGCCGCGCCTTTGCCTGCCGGGTGGTGGCCAACCCGCTGGGCTATGTGAGCAAGGGCGAGCAGGAAGCCTTTCAGCCCCAGATGGTGGTGACGGTGCCAGCCCGCCCGGCGGCTTGACAGCCATCAAGCCCGAGGGCCACGATGGGGAGGACACTGAAAGCCGTCGTCCACCCTCTCAACGAAAGGCCCTCATGAAGATCCTCCTCGCCGTCGATGGCAGCCCCTACACCAAGCGCATGCTGGCCTGGCTGGCCACCCACGAAGAGTGGCTGTCGGGCTCCCACACGTACACGGTGCTGACGGTGGTGCCCAGCATCCCGCCCCACGCGGCCAGCATGTTCCCGACCGAGCAGCTCAAGGGCTATTACGAGGACACGGCCGAAGCCGTCTTCAAGCCCATCCGCAAGTTCACCGCCAAGCACGACCTGGCCACCGACTACGTGAGCAAGGTGGGCTTTGCGGCCGAGGTCATCGCCAAGGTGGCCGACAAGGGCAAGCACGACCTCCTGATCATGGGCTCGCACGGCCACGGCAACCTGATGAACCTGGTGACCGGCTCGGTGGCCACGCAGGTGCTGGCCCGCAGCAAGGTGCCGGTGCTGCTGGTGCGCTGATGCGCTGATGCGCCTCAGGGTGCAGAGGCGGCGGAGGCCGTGGCGTCGGCCTCTGCCGCGGGTTTGTGCACCACCACGCCGGGCGACAGAGAGATGTCGTCCACCACCTTCACGGCGGTCACGAAATAACGCGTTTCACCAAAGCAGCTGGTGGGCAGGCCCACTTTTTCATCGTAGTGCAGGGCCACGCGCTTGCCCATGTGGGTGTTGATGGCCTCGGCCACGGCATCGTCGTGCACGGTGAACAGGAACTTTTCGACCGGCGCGCCGGGCTGCGAAACGAGGGCCAGTTCACCCTCCCAGGTCTTGCAGACCCAGCCCTTGTGCGAGAGCTTTTGCACCCAGCCGGCGCGCTCGCCCGATGAGTAGCTCCAGTTGAGCACGGCCACGAGGTAGAGGGCCGGCAGGCCCAGCAGCACGAGCAGGGCGATGAGGATTCGTTTGGTGGTCATGGGGCGCATCGTAAGGTGGATGCCCCCGATGTTGCCATGATGTGCGAGGGCCCTGCCCCCCCCGCGCTCAAAGGTGGAAGCGTGACACCGCATCCTGCAGGCGGCGGGCCTGGTCACTGAGGCTGGACGCCGCGGCAGACGACTCCTCCACCAGGGCCGCGTTCTGTTGCGTGGTCTGGTCGAGCTGGGTCACGGCCTGGTTGACCTGTGCGATGCCCAGGCTTTGCTGTTCGCTCGACAGCGCGATCTCCGACATCAGCGCAGTGACCTTCTGCACCTGGCCCACCAGGCGCTCGATCGACTCGCCGCTGTCGCTGGCCAGGACATAGCCCTCTTCCACGCTCTCGACGCTGCTGTGGATCAGGCTCTTGATCTCCTTGGCCGCGTTGGCAGAACGCTGCGCGAGGGTGCGGACCTCGGAAGCCACGACCGCGAAGCCACGGCCCTGCTCACCGGCGCGAGCGGCTTCCACCGCCGCGTTCAGGGCCAGGATGTTGGTCTGGAAGGCGATGCCATCGATCACGGCGTTGATGTCGGCGATCTTGCTGCTGGTCTGCTTGATCTCGCCCATCTTGGCCACGACCTTGGCGAAGGCCTCGCCACCCTGGGCCGCCTCGGCGGAGGCCTGGTTGGCCAGGGTATGGGCCTGCTGGGCGGTGCCGGCGTTCTGGTTCACCGTGGCCGACATCTCTTCCATGGACGAGGCCGTCTGCTGCAGCGAGGAAGCCTGGCTTTCGGTGCGGGCACTCAGGTCGAGGTTGCCCTGCGCGATCTGGCTGGAGGCCGTGGCCACAGAGTCGCTGGCGGCCTTGATCTCGATGATGGTGTTCTGCAGGTGGCCAATGGCAGCGCCCATGGTATCGACCATGCGGCCGATCTCGTCGCGGCTGTGGCTGCGGATGCGCTGGGTCAGGTCGCCACGGGCCAGGGCCTCGGCCACGGCCACGGCCTCCGACACGGTGCGGGTGGTGCTGCGGGTGATGGTGATGGACAACCAGGCCCCCAGGGCTCCCATCAGCAGGATCACGGTGGCCGTCAGCCCCAGGGCACGGACCTCGGCAGCCTTGCGAGCGACGAAGCGCTCTTCCAGGCGGCGCAGGCTGCTCTGGTTCAATTCGAACTGGGCGGTGATCACCTCGGTCATGGCCTTGAAGTAATCGGCGCCCTTCATGTCGGGCAGGTTCTCGTTCAGGGCCAGGCTGCTCACCAGTTCGACGCCGCGTTGCACGGCCGCTTCGGCCTTGGCGACGGCCTCCTTCTGGTAGGCGACGTCATGGCTGCCCGCGTCCAGGGCACGATCGAGGTTGCGCTGGGCGTCCTGCGCGTGGGTCTTGGCGGCCGTGAGCAGGTTGCTCAGGGTCTGACGCTCTTCCGGCGTGCTGCTGTTCTTCACCAGCATGGCCGTGCCACGGGCCCGGGCAATGCCCAGCTTTTCGGTCAGGCGGGGCACGTCACGGATGGTGGACATGATGAGAAAGTAGCTCTCGGCATCGGCGTCCAGGGCCAGGCCGCTGACGGCGGCGATGTCCTCGAGCAGCAAGAGCGTGCGGGCGATGAGCTCGGTGTGGCGCTTGACGCTGACCGGCGGGGTCAGCACGCCGCTGCCCACGTCCTTGGACAGGGCCTCCCACTCCTGGGTCACGCCCTGGATGGTCTTGTTCGTGGGCTCGCTGTCCAGCCCCAGGATGGCCTGACGGGTGTCGGCCAAGGCCGTCTGGACCTTGGCTGCACGGTCCTTCATGTCGGCGAGCTTGCTGGCATCGCCGCTGAGGAAGGCGGTGGACAGGCCTCGGTGCTCCTGCATGAGCTTGATCAGGTGCAGCGAAGCCTCGGTGGGCGGCATGCCGCCGCGCTCTTCTTCGAGGCCGCGCAAGGACGTCACCTTCTCGCTGAGGACGATGAGGGCTGGCGCCCCAGCCATGACCAGGGCCACGGCGGTCAGCAGCAGGAACTTGAAGCGCAAAGGAAGGTTGGTGATCCAGGTTGACATCGCTGATCCCGGTGGAAAGTCAAACCGCGGGGGGTGAGCCCGCGGCCAAGAAAGATAGGAGCGCGCGTCAAAGCTTGTTCACCTGACGCCTGGTGAGGCAACCCAAGGGCCGCCGGGCATGGAGCCCACAGCCCCTTTACGGCCGTTGTGACGCAAACTTGAACGGGCAGGTGCAAGGCCTTGTGACAAGGTTTGGACACAGCCCTGTCATGGCCCGGCGACAGCCTGAGGACAAATGCGCAGATCGCGACATGCCGGGCCGTTCGGTCCCTACAATGTTTGCGCCCCTTGGTCAGGCATCCTTCTGAACACCGGGGCACCGCGATACCGCATCGCGTTCAGCGCAAGGTGACCCATGTCCGATATCCGCATCCGCGGCGCCCGCCAGCACAACCTCAAGAACCTCGACCTCGACATCCACACGGGTGAGCTGACGGTCGTGACCGGGCCCAGCGGTTCGGGCAAGTCTTCGCTGGTGTTCGACACCCTGTATGCGGAGGGCCAACGGCGCTATGTGGAGACCTTCAGCGCCTACGCACGACAGTTCCTCGACCGCATGGACCGCCCCGCCGTGGACCGCGTGGAGGGCGTGCCCCCGGCCATCGCCATCGACCAGAGCAACCCCGTGCGCACCTCGCGCTCGACCGTGGGCACGATGACGGAGCTGAACGACCACCTCAAGCTGCTCTTTGCCCGCGCCGGCCAGCTGTTCGACCAGGACACCGGCCAGCTGGTGCACGAGGACTCGCCGCAATCGGTGTTCGACGAGCTGCTGGCGCGCTGCGCCGCCCTGCCCGGTGGCCGACGCGTGGTGGTGACCTTCGGCGCCGAGCTGCCCGCCCACACCAGCCCGGAACAGATGGAAGAGTGGCTCTCGGCCAGCGGCTTCTCTCGCATCCAGGCGCAGCGCGTGGTCAAGGCCAGCCTGCTGCCCTCGGCCGCCTTGACGACGACGCAAGCCTCTCTGGGCGCCGCCGATGAGGGCGAGGCCGATGCCGCATCCCCGAAGAAGAAACCGGCCGCCAAGAAGGCCGCAGCCAAAAAGACCAGCAAGGCCACCGGCAAAAAGGGCGCCGATGCCGCCCACGTGGACCTGGCCTCGGACGAGCGCCTGGTGCTCGACGTGGTGGCCGACCGCTTCCGCATCGGGGCCGACCCGACGGGTGCCGACCTCGACCGCCCCCGCATCATGGAGGCACTGGAGGTGGCCTTCAAGCGTGGCAGCGGGCACATCACGGTCTACGTCTTGCCTGAGTCCGACGAGCTGGCAGCCGATGGCTCACCGGCTGAGCCACAGCTGTGGCGCTTCTCGGCCGGCCTGCACTGCCCCGAGAGCCACCGCCGCTACAGCGCGCCCACGCCGGGCATGTTCAGCTTCAACTCGGCCGCGGGGGCCTGCCCGGCCTGCCGGGGTTTTGGCCGCGTGATCGGGGTGGACTGGGGCCTGGTCATCCCCGATGGCAAGAAGACGCTGCGTGGCGGCGCCATCAAGACCATCCAGACGCCCGCCTGGGCCGATTGCCAGCGCGAGCTGATGAAGTACGCGGGCGACGCCGGCATCCCCCGAGACACCGCCTGGAGCCAGATGAGCCCGGAACACAAGGCCTGGGTGCTGGACGGTGACCCGGACTGGAAGGGCAACTGGCAGAAGCAGTGGTACGGCATCAAGCGCTTCTTCGAGTACCTGGAGAGCAAGGCGTACAAGATGCACATCCGCGTGCTCTTGTCGAAGTACCGCAGCTACACCACCTGCCCGAGTTGCGATGGCGCGCGCCTGCAACTCGAATCGCTGCTGTGGCGACTGGGCTCGCGCGAAGACGCCGAAGCCGTGCTGCCCGCGGCCAGGCGCACCATGCCGCGCGGCGCGCAGCTGCCCCGTGCCACCCTGGAGGCGCTGCCCGGCCTGAACCTGCACGACGTGATGCTGCTGCCGATCTCGCAGCTGCAGCGCTTTTTCTCATTCGTGACGCTGCCCAGCAAGGGGCATGACGACACGCTCAAGCTGCTGCTCGACGAAATCCGCACGCGCCTGAAATACCTGGTCGACGTGGGCCTGGGCTACCTCACGCTGGACCGGCAAAGCCGCACGTTGAGCGGCGGCGAGGTGCAGCGCATCAACCTGACCACGGCCCTGGGCACCTCGCTGGTGAACACCCTGTTCGTGCTGGACGAGCCCTCCATCGGCCTGCACCCGCGCGACATGGACCGCATCAACGTGGCCATGCAGCGCCTGGTCGACGCCGGCAACACCCTGGTGGTGGTGGAGCACGATCCCGCCGTGATGCTGGCCGCCGACCGCGTGATCGACATGGGCCCCGGCCCCGGCCACCAGGGCGGCCGCATCGTGTTCGATGGCACACCCGATGACCTCAAGCGCGCCGAGACCCTGACCGGCGCCTACCTGGGCGCGCGTCGCACCATCGGCATGGGCCTGCGTCGCCCGGTGGCCGACAAGACGCCCAAGCTCATCCTGCAGGGCGCCCGCCAGCACAACCTGAAGAACCTGGAAGTGAGCTTCCCGCTGCAGCGCCTGGTGGGCGTGACGGGCGTGAGTGGCTCGGGCAAGTCGACCCTGATCCAGGACATCCTGCACCCGGCCCTGCTGCGCCACTTTGGCCAGGCCACCGATTCGCCTGGCGAGCACGACGAGCTGCTCGGCGCAGACTGGCTGAGTGCGGTCAACTTCGTCGACCAGTCGCCCATCGGCAAGACGGCGCGCTCCAACCCGGCCAGCTATGTGGGCGCCTTCGATGCGGTGCGCACGATCTTCGCGGTCACGCCCCTGGCCAAGGAACGCGGCTACACGGCCGGCACCTTCAGCTTCAACGCCGGCACGGGGCGCTGCGCCACCTGCGGCGGCTCGGGCTTCGAGCACGTGGAGATGCAGTTCCTGAGCGACGTCTACCTGCGTTGCCCCGATTGCGATGGCACGCGCTTCCGCGCCGAGGTGCGCGAGGTGCAGATCGAGCGCCTGAACAAGAAGCTCAGCATCTCCGACGTGCTGGAGCTGACCGTGGCCGAGGCCGTGCGCCTCTTTGCGCAGGACGTGGACGTGGTGCGCGCCCTGCAGCCTCTGGCCGATGTGGGCCTGGACTACGTCAAGCTGGGCCAGCCTGTGCCCACGCTCTCGGGCGGTGAGGCGCAGCGCCTGAAGCTGGCCGGCCACCTGGTCGAGACGGCGCAGCAGGCCAGCAAGAGCGGCCAGCGCAACGCGCGCAAGGGCACGCTCTTCATGTTCGACGAGCCCACCACCGGCCTGCACTTCGACGACATCGCCAAGCTGATGCGCGCCTTTGGCAAGCTGCTGGACGCGGGCCACAGCATCATCCTGATCGAGCACAACCTGGATGTGATCCGCTCCTGCGACTGGCTGATCGAGCTGGGCCCCGAAGGCGGTGACGCGGGCGGCCAGCTGGTGTTCTGTGGCTCAACCGATGAGCTTCGCACCCGGCACACGCACACGGCCCTGGCCTTGCTGGACTATGAAAAATCACTGGGCCTGAGCGTGCCGGCCCCTGCCCTGCCCGCCCCCGAGGCGGACGAGGCTGCGCCGGTCGCCAAACCGAAGCGCAAGCTGAGCGTCAAGGCCCAAGCCCAGGCTCAGGCCGCAGCCCTGGCCGCCGAGGCCATCGGGGTGGCAGAACGCGGTGCCCGCTACGAGGTGAGCCCCGACTTCACCCCGGTGGCCCACAACGGCCCCTCGCAAGACGACGGCCCCAGCCTGCAGGCCCTGATCAAGGCCCGCCGCGACAAGCGCCGCGAGGCCGCCGCCCACGCGCCAGGCCACGACAGCATCGAGGTGCTCAACGCCCACGAAAACAACCTCCAGGGCCTCAGCGTGCACATCCCGCGGGGCAAGTTCAACGTGATCACCGGGGTGTCGGGCTCTGGCAAATCCACCCTGGCCTTCGACATCCTCTTCAACGAGGGCCAGCGCCGCTACCTCGAATCCCTCAATGCCTATGCGCGCTCGCTGGTGCAACCGGCGGGCCGGCCCGAGGTGGACGCGGTCTACGGCATCCCCCCTACCGTGGCGATCGAGCAGCGCCTGTCCCGTGGCGGCCGCAAATCGACCGTGGGCACCACCACCGAGGTGCACCACTTCCTGCGCCTGCTCTACGTCAAGCTGGGCACCCAGCACTGCACCCAGTGCCGCGATGCAGAAGGCCATCCCATCCCCGTGCTGCCGCAAACGCCCGAGGCCATCGCGGCGCAGTGGGTGCGCGATTACCGCGGCCAGCACATCGGCCTGATGGCGCCGCTGGTGGTGAACCGCAAGGGCATCTACACCGAGCTGGCCAAGTGGGCCTCCAGCAAGGGCTTCACCCACCTGCGGGTGGACGGGGAGTTCCTGCCCAGCGCCGGCTGGGGCACGGCCGGTGGCCCCAAGATCGACCGCTACCGCGAGCACACCATCGAACTGCCCGTGGGCGACGTGGTCGTCACGCCCGAGAACGAGCCGGAGCTGCGCCGCCTGCTGGCCAGCGCGCTGGAACATGGCAAGGGCGTGGTCCACCTCATCGCCGGGCTGGATGGCCTGGCCGAGGCCCTGGCCACGGGCAAATCGACCCTGCACATGGGCCGCGTCAAGGTGTTCAGCACCGAGCGCGCCTGCCCCCGTTGCGGCACCAGCTTCCCCGAGCTCGACCCGCGCCTCTTCAGCTACAACAGCAAGCACGGCTGGTGCAACGACTGCGTGGGCACGGGCCTGGCCCTCACGCGCGAGCAGCGCAAGGTGATGGACGATTCGGTCAGCGACGACAACAAGGGGCGCGAGCAAACGTTTGCCGAACCCGACGTGGAAGACGCCAGCGACGAGGCCTGCGGCAGCTGCCACGGCGCCCGCCTCAACCCCATTGCAAGGGCCGTGACGCTGCGCGGGCAGTCCATCGCGCAGCTCTCCGCGCTGTCGGTGAAAGAGGCGCGCAAGTGGGGCGAGAAGCTCAAGCTCGACGGCCGTGAGGCCACCATCGCCCGCGACATCGTCAGCGAGATCAAGTCCCGCCTGAGCTTCATGGAGCAGGTCGGCCTGGGCTACCTCAGCCTGGACCGCGCTGCGCCCACGCTCTCGGGGGGCGAGGCCCAGCGCATCCGGCTGGCGGCGCAACTTGGTAGCAACCTGCAGGGCGTGTGCTACATCCTCGACGAGCCCACCATCGGCCTGCACCCGCGCGACAACCAGATGCTGCTCGACGCCCTGCACACGCTGGGCAAGGAGGGCAACACCCTGGTGGTGGTGGAGCACGACGAGGACACCATCCGCCGCGCCGAACACGTCATCGACATCGGCCCAGGCGCCGGGGTGCGCGGCGGCACGGTGGTGGCCCAGGGCAGCGTGCAGGCCATCATGGATGCGCCGGATTCGGTCACGGGCCGCTGCCTGCGTTCGCCCATGCAGCACCCCATCGGCACACCGCGCGCCATCACGCCCGAGACGCCCCAGCTCACCGTCAAGAAGGCGCGCCTGCACAACCTGCAGGACGTGACCGTGAAGGTGCCACTGCAGCGCCTCGTGGCCGTGACCGGCGTGTCCGGCTCAGGCAAGTCCACGCTGGCGCGTGACGTGCTGCTGGCCAATGTGCAGACGGCCGTGAGCATCCCCCCGCGTGACCGCGCCGAGCAGTCGCCCCTGTGGGTGGGCTGCGATGGCGTCGAAGGCTGGGGCGTGATCGACCGCGTGCTGGAGGTCGACCAGACCCCGATCGGCAAGACGCCGCGCTCCTGCCCGGCCACCTACATCGGCTTCTGGGACACCATCCGCAAGCTCTTTGCCGACACCCTGGAAGCCCGCGCCCGCGGCTGGGGCG
Organism: Aquabacterium sp.; assembly: GCF_021768455.1. Lineage (GTDB taxonomy): Bacteria > Pseudomonadota > Gammaproteobacteria > Burkholderiales > Burkholderiaceae_C > Aquabacterium. The sequence continues at coordinate 11,688 of NZ_JAIZVX010000005.1, forward strand.
CCGGCCGCTTCAGCTTCAACACCGGCGAGGGCCGCTGCCCGGCCTGCGAAGGCCAGGGCATCCGCACCATCGAGATGGCTTTCCTGCCCGATGTGAAGGTGCACTGCGAGACCTGCAACGGCATGCGCTTCAACCCCGAGACGCTGGCCGCCACCTGGCGCGGCAAGCACATCGGCGACGTGTTGAAGATGGAGGTGGACGACGCCGTCGACTTCTTCGCCAGCATGCCCGCCATCGCCCACCCGCTGAAGCTGTTGCAGGACGTGGGCCTGGGCTACCTCACCCTGGGTCAGCCCTCGCCGACGCTGTCGGGCGGTGAGGCGCAGCGCATCAAGCTGGTCACCGAACTGAGCAAGGTGCGCGACGACATCACCCGCCGCGGCCAGAAAGCCCCGCACACGCTGTACGTGCTCGATGAGCCCACCGTGGGCCTGCACCTGGCCGACGTGGCCAAGCTCATCGGCGTGCTGCACCGCCTGGTCGATGGCGGGCACAGCGTGGTGGTGATCGAGCACGACCTCGATGTGATCGCCGAGGCCGACTGGGTGGTCGACATGGGCCCCGAGGGCGGCAGTGGCGGCGGCAGGGTCGCCGGCCAGGGCACGCCCGAGCAGATCGTGGCGCTCAAGACGCACACGGGCGTGGCGCTCAAGGGGGTGCTGCACCGGGAAACGCCCTGAGGCACGAGGGCGGGGCTGGTGGGCTGGTGGGCTGGTCGCATTTGTGTCGCCTCCGACACGAGCCTCCTGTCAAGCAGCAACATCTCTTGCGCACGATGGCGCCCGGTTCTCTGACATCAAGCAGAGCCAGCGCCCTCCACGCACGGAAAGACCTGCCCATGCCCTCTCCCCTTCGCCTTGGCGGGCGCCCACAGGCTCCTGCCCCGCACGACCACGACCAAGGTCTGCAACACGACCTGCAGGCGATCGAGGCGCAGCGCTCCCGTCGCCAGGCCGTGCTGTGGCTGGGTGCGCTGGCAGGCTATGGCGCCCTCCCTCTGGTGGGCTGCGGTGGTGGCGGCGATGCCGGCAGCAGCACCAGCAACAGCAGCAGCACGGTCTCCAGCGACAGCACGTCAACCTCCACAACGACCACCAACACGTCCACCAGCAGCTGTTCGGTCATCAACGAAGAAACCGCCGGGCCCTATCCCGGTGATGGCTCCAACACAGCCAATGGCAGCGTGGCCAACGCCTTGGCGCTCAGTGGCATTGTCCGCAGCGACATCCGCAGCAGCGTTGGCAGCGCCAGCGGCACGGCTGCCGGCCTGCCCTTGACCATCACGCTCAAGCTGGTCAACGTGAACAACAGCTGCGCCAGTCTGGCCGGCTACGCCGTCTACCTCTGGCACTGCACGCGAGATGGCAAGTACTCGCTGTACTCCAGCGGGGTGACGGGCGAAAACTACCTGCGAGGCGTGCAGGAAACCGACAGCAACGGAGAACTGAGCTTCACCACCATCTTCCCGGGTTGCTACAGCGGTCGCATGCCACACATGCACTTCGAGGTCTACCGCAGCCTGACCACCGCCACCAGCTACAGCAACAAGCTCAAGACCTCACAGATCGCCTTTGACCGCAGCATCTGTTCTGAGGTTTACAGCAGCGTCAGCGGCTACAGCGCCAGCGTCAGCAACCTGGCGGCCATCACCTTCGCCACCGACAACGTGTTCAGCGATGGCTACACGCTGGAACTGGCCAGCTTGAGTGGCAACACCACCGATGGCTACACCGCCACCCTCACCGTGGGCATCTCGGTCTGAACCGCCCGCCTCAGTGCACCGATCCTGGCGGCGTGATGTAGCCCACACCGTGACGCAGCAGCGCCGGGATCTTTTCGGCCGGCAGGGCCGAGCCAAACAGGTAGCCCTGCCCCTGTGCACAACCCCAGGCCTTGAGCATGTCGTGCTGCTGCGGGGTCTCGATGCCTTCGGCGGTCACGGCCACGCCCAGGCCCTGGGCCAGGTCGACCATGGCCTTGACGATCTGGCTGGCAGCCGGGTCGTCGGGGGCCTCGCGCACGAGCGAGCCATCGATCTTGATGCGGTGAAAGGCCAGTTGCTTGAGCATCGAGATGGAGGACATGCCCGTGCCCAGGTCGTCGATGACCAGGTGCACGCCCAGCTCCTGCAGGTCGGTCAGCACCTCGCGGTGGTCGCGCACGATCAGCATGGCGGATTCGTGGAACTCCAGCTCCAGCTGATCGGCCGGGAAGCCGCACTCGCTGAGCACGGTGTCGACCAGGGTCGCGAACTGCGGTGACTGCAGCTGCGAGCCCGAGACGTTGACGCTGATCACCAGCTGGGTGTGACCCATGTCGTGCAGGGTGCGGCCCATGCGGCAGGCGCTGCGCAGGATCCAGGCATCGAGCACATCGAGCAGGCCGATGTCGTCGGCCATGCGGACCAGGGCCCGCGGGTGGGTGTGGCCAAACTCGGGGTGGTTCCAGCGCAGCAGGGCCTCCAGGGCCACGACCTCGCGGCCATCGAGCCTCACGACGGGCTGGTAGTGCAGGGCCAGATGACGCGGGTTGCGCAGCTCGGCACGCAGCTGATCGGAGAGCTCATGGCGCTCGCGCTCGCGCTCGGCCAGTGCCGAGGAATACACCGAGCACCGCCCCCGGCCCAGGGCCTTGGCGTCGTAGAGGGCGCTCTGGGCCAGCTGGATCAGGCGCTCCGCGCGCTCGGCGTGCTCAGGGTAGAGGGCCAGCCCCGCGCAGGCCGACAGGCGCACGCTGTGGTGCCCCGGCAGGGTCATGGGCACCTGCAGCTCGGCGATCACGGTCTGGATCAGGCGCAGCGCCTGGGCCGCATCGTCAAGGTCGGGCATCAGCACCGCAAAGTCTTCGTGGCCGATGCGCATGGCCATGTCCTGCGGACGCAGGTGGCGGCGCAGGTGGTGGGCCACGGCCTTGAGCAGCAGCGTGCTGCGGTCGGGTCCGAAGGCCTCCTTGACCTGGCGGAAGCGGTCGATGTGCAGCACGGCCACCGCCAGCACCGGCCCGGCTTCGAGGTTGTGGGCGCGCTGCAGCGCCTTGCGCAGCTCCTGCTGCAGCTGCAGCTGGTTGCCCAGGCCGGTGAGCTCGTCGTGGCGGCTGAGGTAATCGAGCTGGTTCTGCGCCGCCTTCATGGGAGACAGGTCGCTGTAGGCCATCACGTAGTGGCTGATCTGGCCGCGGGCATCGCGCACCACGCTGACCTGCTGCCAGGTGAGCAGGGCGCGGCCATCGCGGTGGCGGCAGGCCACCTCGCCGTGCCAGCGGCCTTCGGCGTTGCGGGCCAGGCTCTGGTAGAAGGTGGCGCTGCGCGGGTGCTGGTGCAGGAAATCCTCCACATGGCGCCCCTGCACATCGCCCTGGGTGTGGCCCATGAGCACGTGGAAGGCCGGGTTGACCGCCACGATGGCCAGCTGGGCGTCCAGCACCACCAGGGCCTCCTGCGCGGTGTCGAACACGGCACTGGCCTGGCGCAAGGCCACGAGGTGCTGCTCGCGCTCGGTCACGTCGCGGATCACGCCCACCACGCGGCGCGCGGGCGGCTCGTCGGGATAGGCGCGGGCCTGCACATCGGCCCAACCCCAGCGGCGCGGCGGCATGCGCAGGCGCACCGTGCGGTTGAGGCGCCCCTCTTCGCGCAGATCGCGCTGCACCAGGGCCTGGTCCTCGGCGTGCATGCGCGAGACCAGACCGGGCCAGCCTTCCTGGATCAGGGCCTCGGTGGCCCCGAAGATGGCCTCCAGGTGACCTTCGGTGTGGGTGAAGCCGGAAGCGTCCGCACCGCTGCCCCCCTCCTGCCACTCCAGCACGCCCAGGCCGGCCGTGTCCATGGCCAGCTGCAGGCGCTGGGCCGATTGCTCGGTGGCCAGCTCGGCCTGGCGTCGGGCCAGGGCCATGCGCAGGGTTGCCTCCAGGGCGCGAGCCTCGAAAGGTTTGAGCAGGTAGCCATAAGGGCGGGTGGTCTCGGCGCGGGCCAGGGTGCCGGCCTCGGCATAGGCCGTGAGGTAGACCACCGGCGTGCGAAAGCGCGACTGGATCTCGCGGGCGGCCTCGATGCCATCGACCTCGCCTTCCAGGTGAATGTCCATCAGGACCAGGTCCGGGCGGTGGGTGTCGACCAGGGCCAGGGCCTCGTCGGCCCGTGCGGCCATGCCTTTGACGCGGTAGCCCAGGTGGCGCAGGCTGCTGGAGAGGTCCAGCGCGACCACGCCTTCATCTTCCACGATGACGATCGATGCACTCATGACGGTTCACTTTCCCTGGCCAGCGGCGGCGTGGGCCTCTGGCTCGAATGACAATTCAAAGGTGGTGCCCTCGGCCTGCTGCAGCCGCAGGGTGGCCCCCATCTGCTGGGCCAGCACGGGGATGAGCTGAAAGCCCAGCGAATCGCTCTCGCCCAGCACCACCGTGGGCGGCAGGCCCACCCCCTGGTCGGACACGGTGATCAGGGCCCGCTCTCGCCCCACCAGGGTGAGGCTGACCTGGACCACACCCTGGCGTGGCGCCGGGTAGGCGTGCTTGAGCGCATTGGTCACCAGCTCGTTGACCAGCAGGCCACAGGGCACGGCGCGCTGCAGGCCCAGGGCCACGGCGTCGGCATCGGGGCTCAGGGCCAGCACCAACTCGACGCGGGCCGAGGCGGCACTGTCGCGCAGCAGGGCCACCAGCTTGCGCAGGTACACGGCCATGGGCACGCGGGAGAGGTCACCCTGCTCGTAGAGCAGCTGGTGGATCAGGGCCATGACCTTGACCCGGTGCTGGCTTTCGGTGAGCGCTTCGCGGGCGGCCTCTCCGGCCGAGCGCAGCTGCAGGTTGAGCAGGCTGGAGATGACCTGCAGGTTGTTCTTCACCCGGTGGTGCACCTCCTGCAGCAGGGCCGTCTTCTCGGCCAGGGCCTGGGCCAGGGCGGCGTGGTCGGCCTTGCGCTGGGTGATGTCGACCACGGTGGCGAGCACCCGCAGTTCGCCTTCGGCCTGCATGGCATTGATGCCGACCTCGACCGGAAACTGGCTGCCGTCCAGGCGCTGGCCGAAGAGGTCGCGGCGCAGGCCCATCTCGCGGTGCCGAGCGGCATCGATGAACCCATCGCGCAAGGCCACGTGACCGTGGCGCACCGCCGCAGGCAGCAGCACCTCGATGCGCTGCCCCAGCAGGTCTTCGCGCTGCCAGCCGAACATTTGCTCCAGCGCCCGGTTGACCATGACGATGCGCCCTTCGGGGTCGACCATCACCAGGCCATCGGGCACGTTCTCCACCACGCCGCGGAACAGGGCCTCGCTCTGGCGAGCGGCCTGGGCCTGGCGCAGGCGCTCGCTGATGTCGGTGGCCGACGGGATGAGGTGGGTGACCACCCCGCGCTCGTCGCGCATGGGCGAGAGCGTGAAGTCGATGGTCATGCGCGTGTCGCCGGCCATGCGCACGGTCACGTCGCTGCGCACGGACTGCCCGGCGGCGGCCTGGGCCACGGCGTCTTTCAACCATTGCTGCACGGCCGGATCGTGGTTCCACCAGGGGGTGTCCCAGAAGGCATGGCCTCGCACGTCTTCGATGGTCAGGCCGCCGGCTTCCAGCGGGGCGCGGTTGGCCTCGATCAGGGTGCCGTCGGGCAGCAGCACGCCCACGAAGGTGAAAAGGGTGTCGAGCACCCGGCGCACCAGGGTCTCGCTGTCGCGCGGGCTGCGGACGCCATGGGCCGATTCGGTCACGTCTTCGGCCACGATGACCACGCCACTGGTCGGGCCGCCCGGTTGCTCGCGCAGCGGGTGGTAGCTGCACTGCCAATGGCGCAAGCGGGGCGGCTGTTCGTTGTTCCAGCCGGTCAGGCGCACGGCCTCGACCGCCAGGCCCGTCTGCAGCACGCCCTGCACGATGGGCAGCACCACCTCGGTCAGGCTGCCACTGACCTCGGCCAGCGGGCGCCCCAGGTGCTCGGCCACGCTCAGCCCGTTGCTGGCCGCCACCTGTTCGCTGACGTGGGTGATGCGCAGGCCGGCGTCCACCACCACCAGACCCGAGGGCAAGGTGGCCATGAGGCTGGCCAGGAAGGGCCCCTCTGGCGAGGCGCCGTCAGCGGGCCGCGTGGGCATCGTTCAACTGCCGTGGCCGATGAGACGCCGGGCCTGCAGCAGCTCGCAGGCCAGCATGGCCAGGTCTTTCAGGGCCGCGCGCTGCTCGGGATCGAGCAGGCAGGGCTCGTGGTCCACCACGCAGATCGTGCCCACAGGCTGGCCATCGACCCGCAAGGGGGCCCCGGCGTAAAAACGCACATACGGTGGCCCCTGCACCAGCGGATTGCCCGCAAAACGCGGATCGCGGTGGGCGTCGGGCACCTCGAAAACGTCGTCGGAGGCGATGGCCCGGGCGCAGAAGGAGTAGTCGTTGCTGGACTCGCCCAGGGACATGCCCACGGCCGACTTGAACCAGGTCCGACCCGTGTCGACCAGGCCGATCAGGCCGATGGGGCGGCCCGTGAGCGTGGTCGCCAGGCGGGTGAGCGCGTCAAAGACGGCCTCGGGCGGGGTGTCGAGCACGGCCAGCGAACGCAGCACTGCGAGCCGGTCCTCGTCTCGCACCAAAGGTGGAGCGCAGTGAACGAGCTGGGCGTCGGGGTCAAGCGATAGAGGGAGGGCGCTCATGGGGCGGTGAAGCCAAAACCCTGATCATAAAAAGGACTCGGCCGATCAACCAGCACCCGCCTGGGATCAGGGGCATTGCTCAATGCGCAAGAACCGGCCGCACGCCCAGTGTGGCCGACCACAGCAGCAAGGACCCCAGCGAGCCCACCGTGGTCCACAGGATGATGCGGGCCACCAGACCGGTGTCGGCGCCCTCGCGTTCGGCCAGCATGAGCACGTTGCCGGCGGAGGGCAGGGCCGCGGCCAGACACAAGGCCAGCAGGCCCGGCCAGGGCAGCACCCAGCCGGCGGCCTTCAGGCCGGTCGCCACGCCCCAGACCAGCGCCGGGTGCACCGCCAGCTTCAGCAAGGTGGGCCACCAAAGCGGGGCCTGGGCGCCCTGCCCGCCTCCCTGCGTGGCGCTGCGGGCCGACGCCTGCATGCCCGTGCGCGCCAGCACCGCCCCCAGGGTGAACAAGGCTGCAGGCGTGGCCGCCTGGGCCAGCAGGCGCAGCACCTCGTCGAGCGCGTGGGGCAGGTGCAGGCCGGTGAACGAGGCGACCAGGCCCAGGGCGAGGGCCCACAGCATGGGGTTGCGCGCCGCGCCCTGCAGGGCGTGCTGCACACCATGGGCATTGGCCAGGGCCAGGCACAGGGAACTCAGGCCCAGCACGTCGACCAGCATGGTGGCCACCACCGGCCCGGCCGCCTGGTTGCCCAGCAGGCCCGTGAGCAGCGGCAAGCCCAGGAAACCCGAGTTCGGGAAAACCGTGACCAGGGCGACCAGGCCGATGTCGCGCTGGGCCAGCCCCCGGGCACGCGCCCAGAGACAGGCCAGCCCGACCACCACCAGACCGGCCAGGCCGTAGGCCAGCAACAGGCCGCTCAAGCCCGGCTGGGCCAGTGCGCCCGAGGCCGCCAGGCGAAAGACCAAAGGCGGCAGCGCAAAGTACAGCACGAAGGTGTTGATGGCGCCGATGCCCGCCAGCGGCAGCAAGCCGCCACGCGTCGCGCTCCAACCCAGCAGCACCAGGGTGAAGAAGGGCAGGAAAAGCAGCAGGAGGTCGACCATGGCGCCCATTGTCGCAGCGCCCTGCCTGGTGGCTCAGCGCACCCGCAACATGGCCAGCACTCCGCCCTTGCGCATCACGCGCCAGCCCAGCAGCATGGCCAGGATCACGGCGTAGACCGCCACCTCGCCCAGGTCGTTCTTGGCCGACTTCTTCCAGTAGAAGTGCAGCAGCCCCAGCAGCGCCACGCCATAGACCAGCTTGTGCAGCATCTGCCAGCGGCGCCCCCCCAGGGCACGGATCGCGCGGTTGAAGGAGGTCAGTGCCAGCGGCGTCATCAGCAACAGGGCCAGCATGCCGACCAGGATGAAGTTGCGCTTGAACACATCGCGCACGATGTCGTCCAGCAGCAGGCCTTTGTCCAGCCAGGCATAGGCCAGGAAGTGCAGCAGGGCGTAGACAAAGGTGGTCACGCCCAGGGCGCGGCGCAGGCGCAGCAGGGCATGCAGCGATGCCAGGTCACGCAGGGGCGAAATGGCCAGCGTCAGCCACAGCCAACGCAAGGCCCACTCGCCCGACTCACGGATGAGCGTCTCCGCCGGGTTGGCACCCAGCTGCCCCATAAGGGCCCCCACGAACAGCGCCACGGCCGGCAGGGCACACAGCAGCCACAGCAGGGGCTTGATCCAGGGCTGGAGCAGGAAGCGGTTCAGCGCCCCCAAAACAGGGCGGGCGGTGTTCGCGGTTGGGTTCATCGGCCAGGGGTCTCGTCAGTAGAGCTTTTTCAGGTCCATGCCGGCGTAGAGCTGGCCCACCTGGGCCTCGTAGCCGTTGAACATCAGCGTGGGTTTGCGTGGTGCGAAAAGGCCACCCCCATCGCCGATGCGGCGCTCGGTGGCCTGGCTCCAGCGCGGGTGGTCGACCTTGGGGTTCACGTTCGAGTAAAAGCCGTATTCCGACTCGTTGGCCTTGACCCAGGAGGGCCGGGGGGGCTTCTCCACCAGGCGAATCCTGACGATGGACTTCGCGCTCTTGAAGCCGTACTTCCAGGGCACGACCAGGCGCAGCGGCGCACCGTTCTGGTTGGGCAGCACCTCGCCATACAGGCCAAAGGCCATCAGGGTCAGCGGGTGCATGGCCTCGTCGATGCGCAGACCTTCCACGTAGGGCCAGTCCAGCACGGCGCCCCGCACACCGCGCATCTGCTGCGGGTCGGCCAGGCTGACGAACTCGACAAACCTGGCGCGGCTGGTGGGCTCGGCCCGGGCGATGAGGGTCGAGAGCGAATAGCCCACCCAGGGGATCACCATCGACCAGCCCTCCACACAGCGCAGTCGGTAGATGCGCTCTTCCATGGCGCCCAGCTTGAGCAGGTCGTCCAGGCCCAGCTTGAGCGGCTTGCCCACCTCGCCCTCGATGCTCAGCGACCAGGGACGGGGCTTGAGCGTGTGGGCGTACGCCGCCGGATCGGCCTTGTCGGTGCCGAACTCGTAGAAGTTGTTATAGCTGGTGACGTCTTCGTAGGGCGTGAGCTTGTCCGGCACGTAGGCCCCGGCCACCGCACTGCGCCCACCCGGCAGCGCCGCCAGCTTGCCTGGGCGCTTCACGGCCGCCGGCGCGCCCTGGGCCATCGCCCCCAGCGGCAAGGCCTGGGCCAGGGCGCCCACCGCCAGCCCGCCCATGGCCTCTTTCAGCCAGGCGCGGCGGCCTTCGTAGAGGGCACGGGGGGTGATGTCGCTGGGCGTGGCGTGCACCATGCCGCTGGCAGGGTGCAGGGCATGGCGCGAGGTGCGGATCAGGGACATGGGGGCGACTCCGGTGGGGGCCTCGGGCCCACTGCGGGCCCGCTGGCCAGGTTCAGTCGGTCAGGGCCGCCGAACCTTACACCCATGTACGCAGGGCCATCAGGGCTGGATGTACTTGGGCACGTCGCCAAGGGGGCCATGGATCTGCGTGAGCCGCCCACTGAGCTTGGCCTGCACGCGCTGCGGCAAGGGCGCAAAGCCTGTGCCCTTGAGCAGTTCGTCACCGTGCATGAAGCACCAGTAGACGAAATGGGCCGTCCAGTCGGCCTGGGTCTGGTCCTTCGGGCGGGCGTCCAGCAGCAGGTAGCTGGTCATGGTCAGGGGCCAGGCGTCGGGGCGGGGACGCTGGAGCAGCGTGGCCGTGTCCTCGCCCTGGCGGTAGACGTCGGAATCCAGGATGGCCGCACGGAAGCCCTCTTCCGAGGCGCTCAGGTCGCGCCCAGCGGCACCACGCAGGCGCACCGCGGCCAACTGGTCCGACACCACCCGGTCGTAAGCCACGTAGGCGATGCCACCTGGCGCCGCCTTGAGGGCGGCCAGCATGCCGTCCATGCCCTTGCCCGACAGCACCTGGCCGGGCCAGTTCGGCGCCGGGGAGGCCGGCACGCGTGCGGCGAACTCGGCAGAGGCCATCCCCAGGTAGCGCGTCAGCGCCTCGGACGTGCCCGAAGCATCGGCCCGCACCACGCGCCGGATGGGCAGGTGCGGCAGGTTCAGGCCCGGGTTCAGGCGCGCGATCGGCGCCTCGTCCCAGTGGACCAGCTTGCCCAGCATGATGTCGGCCAGCACCTCGCCCGTCAGCAGCAGCTTGTGGGCGCCCACGCCCTGCAGGTTGACCACCGGCACCAAGCCGCCCACCAGCATGGGCACCTGCACCAACCCCTTGTCGGCCAGGGCCTGGGGGCCCAGCGGGCTGTCGGTGCCGGCGAACTGCGCCGTGCGGGCCGCCGCCTGCTTCACGCCATCGCCCGATCCGGTGGGCGCGTAGGCGATGCGCACCTGCGGGTAGGTCTGCTGGAAGCGGCTCACCCAGCGGGCGTAGACCTTGGCCGGGAAGGTCGCCCCCGCACCCTGGATCGACACCGTGGCCACGCCCTGGGCTGCATTCACCCAGCCCGCGCACAACAAGCCCATGCCACCGAGCACCACCTGGCGCCGCCACATCGCTGCGCAGGGCTTGCGCATCCACCACCCGTTCATCCGTACCACCTGAACACAGAGCCTAGAGAGAAAGGGCAGCAATCTACCCCAGACGATCAGGCTGCCGTCTTCTTCGCGGCCTTCTTGGCGGGGGCACGCGGGGCGCGGGGCTCGAACTCGAAACCCACCTTGCCCGCCTTGGCGTCCCAACTCAGGAAGGCCTTGAACTTGCGGCGCGTCTTGTTGGAGACGAAGTTCTCCAGCAGATCGGTCTTGCCCGTCTCCAGCAGCTTGGTGACCTGCTCAGGGGTGACGGGCTGCTGCAGGATGATCTTGCCGCTCTTGAAGTCGCAGGTGGCCGGGCCCACGGCGTGCTCGCACACGTAGTTGGCGCCGTGTTCGAACACCCCGCTGCCGCACTTGGGGCACTTGCCCAGGCTGGTCTGGCCGCTGAAGTCGACGGCCTCGCCGGCTTCCTCGTCCTTCTTGGCGTCTTCACCGAAATCGAACTCCATCTTCCAGTTGTTCGACTCCGCGTCCATCACCAGCTTGAGCTCGGCCGTGAAGGGCCAGCCCGCCTTGGAGCGGAAGCCTTCCAGCGGGCCAATCTTGTGCTCGCGCATCAGCTGCTCCACCTCGGGCAACTCGAAGCTGCGGCCGGCCGGGATCTTGGTCATGCTGAAGCCACAGCCGCTCTGGCCCTCGGCGTCACCGCCGTGCTTGCCCGTGCAGGTGAAGCGGCGGTAGTTCTCCTTGACCACACCGCCACAGTTCGGGCAGGGCGCGCTCAAGGTGGCGTAATCACCCGGGATGGTGTCGCGGTCGTATTCCTTGGCCTTTTGCACCACGCGCTGCGTCATGGCGGCGATTTCGGCCATGAAGGCCTCACGGCTCAAGAGGCCCTTTTCCATCTGCGAGAGCTGGAACTCCCAGTTGCCGGTCAGCTCCGGCTTGGTGAGGTCTTCCACCCCCAGGCCGCGCAGCAGCGTCATCAGCTGGAAGGCCTTGGCCGTCGGGATCAGCTCACGGCCTTCGCGGTAGATGTACTTCTCGAGGATCAGGCCTTCGATCACCTGCGCCCGCGTGGCTGGCGTGCCCAGGCCCTTCTCCTGCATCGCAGCCTTCAGCTCTTCGTCGTCGATCAGCTTGCCCGCGCCTTCCATGGCGCTGAGCAGCGTCGCTTCCGAATAGCGGGCGGGCGGCTTGGTCTTGAGCGCGCTCACGGCCACGTCCTCGTTGCGCACGGCCTCGCCCGGCTGCACCGCGACCAGGGTGGTGTCGTCGCCCTCTTCGGCCGCTTCCTTGCCGTACACAGCCTGCCAGCCTGGCTTGACCAGCACCTTGCCGTTGGTCTGGAAGTGGTGGGTCTGCCCCGCCGCCGGCACCTTGGTGATGCGGGTGGTGACCATGAACTCGGCCGAGGGGTAGAACACCGCGATGAACCGCTTGACCACCATGTCGTAGAGCTTGGCCTCGATCTCGGTCAGGCTCTTGGGGGCCTGCAGCGTCGGGATGATGGCAAAGTGGTCCGAGACCTTGGCGTTGTCGAACACCCGCTTGTTGGGCTTGATGTAGCCATCGTTGACGGCCTTGCGGGCGTGCTTGCTCAGCTCGCGCAGCGGGCCCGGCATGTCCTCGTCGGCGATCATCTCCATGGTCTGCTTGACCACGGCCACGTAATCCTCCGGCAGTGCGCGCGAATCGGTACGCGGGTACGTCAGAACCTTGTGCTTCTCGTAGAGGGCCTGGGCCAGGCCCAGCGTGGTCTTGGCACTGAAGCCGAAACGCGAGTTCGCCTCGCGCTGCAGCGTGGTCAGGTCGTAGAGCAGCGGGCTCGCCTGGCTGGAGGGCTTGGCCTCTTCCGTCACCGTCGCGGGCTGGCCCTTCACGGCCTCGGCAATCGCCTTGGCCTCGGCCTCGCTCCAGACGCGGTCGGCCTTCAGCTCGGCTTCCTGCGAGCCATCGATCGCGTTCTTCGCCTTCTTGAAATCGGGGTCGAACCACTTGCCGTCGTACTGGCCGGCCTGCGCATCGAAGGTGCCGCGGATCTCCCAGTAATCGCGGAAGACGTGCTTGCGGATCTTCTCTTCGCGCTCCACCACGATGGAGAGCGTGGGCGTCTGCACCCGGCCCACCGTGGTCAGGAAGAAGCCACCATCGCGGCTGTTGAAGGCCGTCATGGCGCGCGTGCCATTGATGCCCACCAGCCAGTCGGCCTCGGAGCGGCAGCGCGCGGCACTCGCCAGGGGCTGCATCTGTTCGTCGGAGCGCAGCTGTGCGAAGCCGTCGCGGATGGCCTGCGGCGTCATCGACTGCAGCCACAGCCGGCTCACGCTCTTGCCCAGGCCCTTGGCGCGGGTGGTGGCCGTGCTGTCCTGCGCGTACTGCGCGATCAGGCGGAAGATCAGCTCCCCTTCGCGCCCCGCGTCACAGGCGTTGATCAGCGAGGTGACGTCCTTGCGCTTGATCAGCTTGACCAGGGCATTGAGGCGCCCCTTGCTCTTGTCGATCGGGTTCAGATCGAAATGCGGCGGGATGACCGGCAGGTTGGCGAAGCTCCACTTGCCGCGCTTGACGTCGAACTCGTCGGGCGCCTTGATCTCCACCAGGTGACCGACCGCCGAGCTCACCACATAGTGTTCGCTCTCGAAGTACTCATCGTGTTTCTCGAACTTGCCATCGACCGGCGTGAGGGCACGCACGATGTCTTGGGCAACCGAAGGCTTTTCTGCAATGACCAGGGCTTTGCTCATGGGCGTGTTTATATATTCAGACGGCCTCTTCTGAAGAGGCGTCAAAGCATTCTTACAATCGGGCCTCGCGCGCACGCATGCACACGTGTGCACACGCAGGCGCGCACGCCCACCAATTCAATGTAACCAAAACGGCCGATGACGCAAGCTGCCTCCAAACCCCAGCCCGCCGCCCGCACCGCGGCCGCCAGCAGCAAGACGCCCACCAGTGGCCGCTACACCCAGGTGCGCGACTCGGGCATTCACGGCAAGGGCGTCTACGCCGTGCGGCCCATCTCGGCCGGCCAGCGGGTGCTGGAATACAAGGGCGAGATCATCACCTGGGAAGAAGCGCTCGAGCGCCACCCCCACGACCCGGACCAGCCCAACCACACCTTCTACTTCCACCTCGACGACGGCCACGTCATCGACGGCAAGTACCAGGGCAACAGCGCCAAGTGGATCAACCACGCCTGCGAGCCCAACCTCGAGGCCGAACAGGTGGGCAACCGCGTCTTCCTGCATGCGCTGCGCGACATCGAACCCGGCGAAGAACTCTTCTTCGACTACGGCCTGGTCATCGACGCCCGCATGACGGCCAAGCTCAAGAAGGAATACGCCTGCTGGTGTGGCACGCCCAGCTGCCGCGGCACCATGCTGGCCCCCAAGCGCCGCCGCTGAGCACGGCTGCCGCCGCCTGCACCACCCACCGCCCATGCCCCTCGCTCTCGCGGAGCCCATCCCGCCGGCCCTGGCCGCCCTGCAAGGCGCCGCCGAGGCCATCTGGCTCGCCAGCCACACCGACTGGCCCACGCTGACGCTCGACGTGCTGCCCGAAATCGGCTCCACCAACACCGAGCTGATGCAACGCGGCCGCCAGGGCGACACCGCCCCCACGCTGGTCACCGCCTTGCGTCAGACCGCCGGGCGCGGTCGCCTGGGCCGCGTCTGGACGGCCGAGCCCGGGGCCACCCTCACCTTCTCGCTGGGCCTGCCCCTGAGGCTGGAGGCCGTGCCCGGAGGCGGCGGCGCGCTGTCGCTGGCGGTGGGCCTGGCCGTCGCAGAGGCGCTCGATCAGGGCCTGAGCCAGTGGCTGGTCACCGAAGGCGGCGCATCGGCCGGCACCGCCCTGCCCGCCCTGGGCCTCAAGTGGCCCAACGACCTCTGGCTGGGCGAACGCAAGCTCGGCGGCATCCTCATCGAAGCCACGGCCGCCCCCGGGCTGGACGCCGGCCAGCGCTGGGTGGTGATCGGCATCGGCCTGAACGTGCGCGCCGCGCCGGAAGGCGCCGCCTGCCTGGCCGACGCCCTGCGGCCTCTGGGCCTGTCCTGCCCCGACATCGGCACCGTCTGGGCCTGGATCGCCCCCACCCTGCTGCAAGCCATCGCGGCCTTCGAAACCCAGGGCTTCGCGCCGCGGCAAGCCGCTTTCGCCGCCCGCGACGTGCTGGCCGGCCGCCCCGTGGCCCTGTGGACCACCCCTGGCCTGGGCCCGGCCGACGGCGCCCCGCCCAACGAACAGGGCCTGGCCATCGGGGTCGACGCCCAGGGCACCTTGCAGGTGCAGACCGATGTCGGCCTGCGGTGCTGGTCCACCGGCGAGGTCAGCGTGCGGCCCCAAGCCAGCTGAGTGGCCCTGGCCACCCGCGCTTCTCGCGTACGATCCCGCCATCGCCGCCCTTCTGCCCGCCACCTGCCCCATGCTGCGCTCCCTGGTGCTCATCCTCCTGCTGGTCAACGCCGGTTTCTTCGCCTGGAGCCAGGGTTGGCTCAACCGCGTCGTCGGCGTGCAACCTGGCTCGCAGCACGAGCCCCAGCGCCTGTCTCAGCAAGTGGCCCCGGACAAACTGGCCCTGGTGAACGCACCCCGCCCCCAGGCCGACCGCGCCGCCAGCGAAGCCACCGACCCCGCGTCAGCCACGGCTGCGGCCTCGTCGGCCAGCGCCGCCATCGCATCCCGCGAGAACACCCTGTGCCTGGAAGCCGGCCCCTTCAACGCCGCCGAACTGCCCCTGGCCGAAGGCATGGTCCGCCCCCTGGTGCCTGCGGGCGGCTGGCAGGCCGACACCGTGGCCGTGCAGGGCCTGTGGATGGTCTACATGGGCCCTTATGCCGACGCCGAGATGCTCGCGCGCAAACAGGCCGAACTCAAGCGCCTCAAAGGCCTGAACTTCGAAGAGGTCAAGACCCCGACCGCCTACGCCCTGGGCTTCTCGCTGGGGCGCCACAGCACCCAGGCCGAGGCCGAATCCGCCCTGGCCACCTTCCGCCTGCGCGGCATCCGCACCGCGCGCGTGGTGACGCTGCGCGCCCCCATGGAACTGCAGGTGCTGCGCGTGCCCCAGGCCAACGAACGCGTCCAGGTGGCCCTGGCCGGGGCCAAGCTGCCCCAGGGCAAGGCCTTCACCGCCTGCCGCAACTGAGCAGCAACCGAGCCGCAAGCGCCCATGAAAAAAGGCCCCGAAGGGCCTTTTCAATGGTCGAACAGCCAGATCACTTGGCGATCACGCGGGCCATTTCCAGGCACTTGTTCGAATAGCCCCACTCGTTGTCGTACCAGGACACGACCTTCACGAAGGTCTTGTCCAGGGCGATGCCGGCTTCGGCATCGAACACCGAAGTGCACGACTCACCACGGAAGTCGGTGGCCACCACCTTGTCTTCGGTGTAGCCGAGCACGCCCTTCATGGCGCCTTCGGAGGCAGCCTTCATGGCCTTGCAGATGTCTTCGTACGACGCTTCCGTGTTCAGTTCGACCGTCAGGTCCACCACCGACACGTCAGAGGTCGGCACGCGGAAGGCCATGCCGGTCAGCTTCTTGTTCAGCTCGGGGATCACCACGCCCACGGCCTTGGCAGCGCCAGTGCTCGAGGGGATGATGTTCTCGAGGATGCCACGGCCGCCGCGCCAGTCCTTGTTCGACGGGCCGTCCACGGTCTTCTGCGTGGCGGTGGCAGCGTGCACGGTGGTCATCAGACCGCGCTTGATGCCGAAGGTGTCGTTCAGCACCTTGGCCACGGGGGCCAGGCAGTTGGTGGTGCACGAAGCGTTCGAGATGATGGCCTGGCCGGCGTAGGTGCCGTGGTTCACGCCGTACACGAACATCGGGGTGTCGTCCTTCGACGGGGCCGACAGGATCACCTTCTTGGCGCCAGCCTTCAGGTGGGCTTCGGCGGTCTCCTTGGTCAGGAACAGGCCGGTCGATTCGATCACCACATCGGCGCCGACTTCGTCCCACTTCAGCTCGGCCGGGTTCTTCACCGCGGTCAGGCGGATCTTCTTGCCGTTGACGATCAGGTTCGTGCCTTCGACGGCGACTTCACCCTTGAAGCGGCCATGCACGCTGTCGTACTTCAGCATGTAAGCCAGGTAATCGGGCTCCAGCAGGTCGTTGATGCCGACGATTTCGACGTCGTTGGAGAAGTTTTGCACCGCAGCGCGGAACACCATGCGGCCGATGCGGCCAAAACCGTTGATACCAATCTTGATCGTCATGATCGTCTTGCCTCAATCTCAGTAGTTGAAAAACGGGGAACAGGCGTGCCCACGGGGCCGCGACCGCAGCCCCGCATCCAGGCCGCTTCTTACTTCTTCTTCGACAGCACCTTCAGCACGGTCGCCACGACGTTCTCGGGCGTGAAACCGAAGTGCTTGAACAGCACGCCAGCCGGGGCCGACTCGCCGTAGGTGTCCAGGCCGATGACGGCGTCCACGCCGTACTTCCACCAGCCATCCGTCACACCGGCTTCGATGGCGATGCGCGGCAGCTTGGCCGGCAGCACCGACTTCTTGTACTCCACCGACTGGCGATCGAACACCGTGTTCGACGGCATCGACACCACACGCACCGGCACCTTGCGCTTGGCCAGTTCGGCCTGCGCGTGCAGGGCCAGCTGCACTTCCGAGCCCGTGGCGATGATCACGGCCACCGGCTTCTTCTTCAGGCCCACTTCGGCGGGCTCGGCCAGCACGTAAGCACCCTGGGTGATCACGTCGGCATCGGTCTTGGGCGCGTAGGGCAGGTTCTGGCGCGACAGCAACAGCGCCGAGGGGCGGTTCTTGTTGGCCAGAGCGATGGTCCAGGCCACGGCCGTTTCAGCCGTGTCGGCCGGACGCCAGACGTCCAGACCGGGGATCAGGCGCAGGCTGGCCGCGTGCTCCACCGACTGGTGGGTCGGGCCGTCTTCGCCCAGGCCGATCGAATCGTGCGTGAACACGTGGATCACGCGCTGCTTCATCAGCGCGGCCATGCGGATGGCGTTGCGGCTGTAGTCCGAGAAGGTCAGGAAGGTGCCAGCGTAAGGGATGTAGCCACCGTGCAGGGCCACGCCGTTCATGATCGCGGCCATGCCGAACTCGCGCACACCGTAGTTGATGTGGCGGCCAGGCTTGCCGTCGGTCAGGGCCACGGCGCCTTCGTCGTCCACGCGGAAAGCGGGCGTGCTCTTCGTGTTGGTCAGGTTCGAGCCAGTCAGGTCGGCCGAGCCGCCCAGCATTTCAGGCAGGGCGGCGGTGAAGAACTCCAGCGCGATCTGGCTGGCCTTGCGGCTGGCCACGGTCTCGGTCTTGTCGTGGGCCGAAGCCACGGCCTGCACAGCGATCTCTGCGAAGTTGGCGGGCAACTCACCGGCCATGCGGCGGGTGAACTCCGAAGCCAGTTCGGGGAAGGCGGCCTGGTACGCGGCAAAGCGCTTGTTCCAGTCGGCTTCCAGCACTTCGCCGTCGGCCTTGGCGTTCCAGTCGGCGTAGACCTCTTCGGGAATCACGAAGGCGTCGTGCGACCAGCCAATGGCCTCGCGGGTCAGCTTGATCTCGTCGCCACCCAGGGGCTCGCCGTGGGCCTTGGAGGTGTTGGCGCGGTTGGGCGAACCCTTGCCGATGGCGGTCTTGCAGACGATCAGCGTGGGCTTGTCGGTCGACAGCTTGGCCTTCTCGATGGCGCCGTCCACGGCGTCGACGTCATGGCCGTCCACCGGACCGACCACGTTCCAGCCGTAGGCTTCGAAACGCTTCGGGGTGTCGTCCACGAACCAGGGCGCGACCTGACCGTCGATGGAGATGCCGTTGTCGTCGTACAGGGCGACCAGCTTGTTCAGCTTCCAGGCGCCAGCCAGGGCGGCGGCTTCGTGGCTGATGCCTTCCATCAGACAGCCATCGCCCAGGAAAGCGTAGGTGTGGTGGTTCACGATGGCGTGGCCATCGCGGTTGAACTCGGCTGCCAGCAGCTTCTCGGCCAGGGCAAAACCCACGGCGTTGGTGATGCCCTGCCCCAGCGGACCGGTCGTGGTCTCGACGCCCGGGGTGATGCCCACTTCGGGATGGCCCGGCGTCTTGCTGTGCATCTGGCGGAAGGCCTTCAGGTCGTCGATCGACAGCTCGTAGCCACTCAGGTGCAGCACCGCGTAGATCAGCATCGACGCGTGGCCGTTCGACAGCACGAAGCGGTCACGGTCGGCCCACTGAGGGTTGGCCGGGCTGTGACGCAGATGACGGCTCCACAGCGCCACCGCCATGTCGGCCATGCCCATCGGGGCGCCCGGGTGACCGGAGTTGGCTTGCTGGACGGCGTCCATGGCCAGCGCGCGGACGGCGTTGGCCATGGCGGTGATGTTCTTGGTGGAGTTGGTCATGTGGGAAGGCGGTGTGACGGACAAACTTGGATTTTAGCCCGTGCAGAGCACGCCCGTGACGCGCAAAGAGATGCTGGGGCAAACGGCGAGGTGTCAGCAAGAATGATCCGGCAGATGCTCACACGAGCATCCGATCCTCAAGCAGATACGCACAAGGAAATCGAGGCTTCACACACAGTGCGCACAGATGCCCCATCAAATGACAACATCAAGATAAACGCAACCTGCGTCACAGCACCCCACAATACGCAGCATGCGAAACATCGTTCTATTGTCCGCATTCAACGGGCGCGACCACATCGAAGAGCAATTGACCTCGATCCTGAATCAACTGCCCAGCGACGGATTGCTTTTGATAAGAGATGACGGATCATCCGATGGAACGCCGGAATTGATTGAAACAATCAAAGATGCGCGGATTGTTCTTGTTCGAGGAGCAAACATCGGCTTTTGCCAAAGCTTCTTCGCACTTGTGGACGCAGCACCAGACGAAAACGCTGCGTACTTTTTTGCGGATCAGGACGATATTTGGTTGCCAGACAAGCTTGCTCGCGCCTCACAACACCTCGCCATGTACCAACAGCAGATGTTCCTGTATTGCAGTCGAGCACACCTTGTCGATGAAGCCCTGAGGCCTCTTGGCATGACCCCACTGTTCCAAAAAGCCAAAACGTTGCGACACGCCTTGACCGAGAACATTGCCACAGGCTGCACCGTCGCTTTCAACCAACCGCTTCTGCAAGCACTGAAGCAAACGGAAGCACGTGACTTCATTGCCTTTCACGACTGGTGGGCCTATGTGATGGCGACCACATTTGGCTCCGTACATTTCGACCCTACGCCCACCGTCCTCTACAGGCAACATGCGAAAAACGCGATCGGCATGAAGAGTGGAATAGGCCGCTACATCAGCATCGTGCGCTACCTTCGCCGCAACAATTGGCTCAGAATCATGAACCGTCAGATCTGGGCCTTGCGGCAGAACCATTGGCACCAACTGGCATCCATACATCAGCAAGAAATGTCAGCACTGCAAAGCAGATCTGGGAGAGTTCGGCGAATGGCAATCATCACCTCTGTCAAATCGATGCGAACCGGGGTGCTGAGCGATATTTTATTGCGCGCCCTGACTTTGCTCGATCTCAGACCCACGAAGATTGAACGAGACCGATAACACGGCTTCGCTGCAGAAACGACGAAACATGAGCCTCTCGCGTCACACACTCATCAACTTCGCAGGCGCGGCTGCACCAATTGCATTGACTGTGGCGACGATACCTTTGTACCTGCGGACCATTGGGAGCGACCGCTACGGGGCCTTGGTAGCCATATGGCTAATTATCGGCTATTTCAGCCTTTTTGATTTAGGCCTAGGCAAAAGCATCACTCAAGCGCTGTCGCCAGCAACTCGGCCACAGCCCGAGCGACTGAATATCATCAGGCTAGGCTTAGTTGCCACACTCATCATGGGCTGCATCGGTGCAACCCTCAGCGCACCGGTACTCCGTTGGTACTTCAACCACGGGATAGATGGGACGGATAGCTTGAGGAGCGAGTTACTCGAAGGGTTACCCTGGATGACACTCTGCATCCCCATCTCTGCAATGAGCAGCCTTTGTATCGGCATTCTCGAATCTCGTCGACGATTTGATGTCATCGTGACAGCATCACTGATCGGCTCAGCCCTGTCGCAAATCGCTCCGCTGGCTGTCGCACTCACCATGACAAAGACACTCGATGCACTGGTGCCGTTCGTAGCGATGGGACGAGCACTGACGCTAACAATCATGCTGGCAAAAATCGCAAACGCAGAGAAAAAGCTCGAAGCCCCCCCCTCCCCAGCGAAAGATGCCATTCAGTTCAGGAACCTTTTTCGATTTGGAGGCTGGGTCACATTAAGCAACATCACTACACCAATCTTGGTCAATGCGGACAAATTGATGCTTCCCAGCGCAGCGTCCCTACAGGCTACCGGACGGTACAACATATCCTTTAGCATGGCTTCGATGATCGCGCTGATCCCAAACAGCCTGTCGACCGCGCTGTTTCCCCACCTCACAGCCTGCGTGGACCCGCAAAGCAGCAGGGCCATGACCGCGCGAGCGCTGGGCAGCCTGTCTATCATCGTAACGCCGCTGGTCATCATTGGCATGGGATTCAGCCCACTGGTGCTCCACATTTGGCTCGGAAGCGACTTTGCCGAATCAATACGTGCATGCACCCAATTGCTGATGTTGGCAATGTGGCCTCATGCCCTGGCGTATGTCCCTTACGTGCGCCTGCATGCCAATGGTCAACCCCGCACCGTCGCTTTGATTCATGTGACACAGGTACTGCCTTACTTGGCAGCCTTGGCGGCAGTCCTGCCTGACTATGGCTTGTCCGGTGCCGCTGCATGTTGGGCAGGAAGGTCATTCGTCGATGCTCTCATGCTGTTTGCTGCAGCCAAGGCACTGGTCTTGCCCACAAAGCTATTGATGTGGGATGCCCTATGGGTATCCTCTTTCTTTCTGCTGACAGCAGGAAATCCAGACATGTTGGTCGCGGCAACCACCAGCGCGATGACCGCCATCGCATACTTGGCGACCAAATGGCGCACGATCCGGACATACATGCGAAATGATTGACCCCCCCAACTTCAGCATCATCATCCCTTGCCACAACGATCTTACTCGGGTGGGAGATGCCATCGATTCATGCCTGAACCAATCTGGCGAGCATACGACTGAGGTCATTGTGGTCGACGATGGATCGACAGATGGGACCCAGGAATGGCTAAAAGACCAATACGGGAACCACAAGATCGTCCGTTTGATTTTCACACCAAACCGTGGGCCGGCACACGCAAGAAACACCGGACTCGGAATCAGCAACGGGCAATATATTGTCTTTCTCGATTCGGACGATTTTTTGGGCCAAACTCAAATACAGTCATTCTCCGACACAATCACCAGAAATGGCAAATTGCCGAACAAATGCTCAATCGCCATCTCCCCATTCGTGTACATCACCGAACACCAAGACCAGCTATCTTACCGATTGATGCGCCATTTCGAACCGCCACGACTGACAGCCAACCACGCGACTCTCAACAAAGGAATTCTGCTAACAGGCAATTGCTTCCCTATCAGCTCATGCGCCATATCAAGGCACTTGATCAATCGATGCGGAGCTTTTGATGAAACCCTTCGCTGGCATGAGGACTGGGACTTCTGGATCAGGGCAGTCGCAGCAGCCGACACCGTAGCCTACACCGCGGTCAGCGCGGAAACCGCAACAAAGATCAGATGCAGAGAAGGCCTCATGTCAAATCGCGAACGCATGCTTGAATCAAAGCGGGAGGTGCTGTTTCGACACACTGAATCGATGCCATGGCGACTATTGCGCTTCCGTGGCGCCTGGCTGTGCGCACAAGCTTGGCGCCTTATCATATCCAAGGCTCAAGTATGGCAGAAGGGAGCGATCAATCTGACGCCACGCCCACACACCCCATGAAAATAGCTAGTCAAGCCAAGACCACGGCGAACCGCGCCCATTCAATTTTAGCGAACACCCAGCCTGCTTCATTTTTTTCAACTCGTAATCGCGACCAATTCTCTGCGGATTTAGGGCGCGCTGGTATTTGACATACAAAGTTTGGCTCCCCCTCTCGAAGATCACTACAGAATCAGATACGGCATAGATTCGTGCAAGCCCAGCTGAATGAGGCCTGAGCCCGACCTGCCCTGGCGGAAAAAGCCTCGGGCAAGCAGCCTCAAGATCTGCGAACATCTTCGTCACCGACTCGGCCTCAGCCGTCTCGGGGAGGGCAGAACCCAAAACCCCATCGTAATTCACGGCGCAAACCCAAAAACCAGCCTTCTGCATTAATGCCTCAGACTCCCCCGCCGCTTTTGTTGAGGAAAGCAAAGTCATCCGAGCCATGGTTTCAGACCGAAGGAACTCGCATTCTTCAAGCCCCCGAAGACTCAAGCCGTAATATCTCAGAGCCACATTCAACTCCTTCGCAGCTCTCCCCGACGGCCGCCCCAACGCATCAGACTCGCTGGGCTGCGTGCGTTGAATCAAATAAATATTTCGGGCCTTCTTGAAAATCTCATCCGCCCTCCCAAAACGCGACGAAGCCTGACGCAAATCAGACCCCTCAAAAACTGATGTATTAATCCAGCGCACTCCAGAAGGAAACAATGGCGCCATGGCCGCAAAGCTTTGCGGCTGCAAAGTCACCATCACCGCACCGTCATACCTACGCAAGTCACCCCCTTCGATTCGAAAGTATGAGTGATCACGCCACTCAACCCACTCATAGGAGTCGAATCGCCTCCAGGGACTATTCTGAGAAACCGCTAGGAACTGCAAGCCAAAAGCAAGAAAAAGAAAAAGAAACTTCCAATCAAAGCGAACGGGCAGATGGTAGATTGCCGCAACCAGCAAAACACCCACAAGGACCATGCCGGACATGAAGTAACGACCATTCCCGGTCGTCACGAGCCAAGCGCAAAAACTCAGCAGGAAAAACACAACCAGACCCGAGCACGCATTCCGCACAGCCGCACGCCGCCGCCCATGCCACCCGACCCAAAACACGGCCCCGACACTCAACAAAAACATCAACATGGCGAACCTGAAATCAGGCGCCAGCAACTCAACATATACCCAAGCACTCGACGCCATCATGGAGACCGGCCTGAGCACCCCCTCCAAAAAAGAATCTGGTTGAAATCTAATCATATCCGACTCAATTTCACCCACCCCAAAATGGGAACAAGGGGGAACCAAACTCCTGAAACAGTCGATAGCCCCAGTAACCATAGGCACCAACAAAGCCAATTAGCATCAATACATAACAGGCAATGCTGCAACGAACACGCTCACGCAGCGGCGAGTCGTTTGCCGCCATGAGAAACAGAACAGGCAAGAAGATAGCCGAATAAGCATTGCTCAACTTAAACGCCACCGATACACCTGCCCAAAACCCGGCGTATCCCGCTGAACGTAAGCTCGTTCGACGCGCCCCATCCAAAAATTTGGAGCAAGCGGGCAGCGCGATCGCCAACGCGAACAGCAACGGTGCTGCAGCCAGCAAATCGTTTCCCGGCACTTCGAAGGATTTGAGCACCAGAATGCTCATGAAAGACATGAGAACTCCCGACACGCGAAACACGGTCTGGCGCCAGCCTGCCCCTGGGATTAAAGTGCGGGCTATCAACCACACAGGCGGAATCACAACAAGGTGCAACAGCGCCAAAACCACGCCGGCAACACGCCCCGAAACACCTAGTGCCGTCAAGGCATAAAGCGGCCAATAAAGATAGGGGTATTGATAGGACTGCAATGAAGCTGCCATGTAGTCCTCATCAAAGCGCGACGCTTGCGCTTGCCAGCCCAAGTAAACCTGATGATTAAGTGAGTCCCAACTCATCCCGAGTCGCCCAAGGAACACAGGGACGGACACAAACACCCCGCCCACAACAAGCATCAGAAACACCAACTCCCAGCCCCCAGAGAAGCCCCCCCTCTTATCCATGATGCTTTGAACTCTGCCAAGCCAAACGAATTGCTCCGGCAAGTAAAACGCTTGCGCACGCCTGAAAACCCAAAAGCATCAGGGTCAAAGCAGGAATCGTCGACCGCATTACAACCTCTGGATCCAACATGGAATAACCATTTTGTGCCCAAGCCTGGTAAACACTCAAAGTCCACCACACGCCACCCACCAACATCGAAGCACCCGCGATCAGGTTCGCTTCGATGCTCAGCTTGGACCTGATTTTCTTTAGCGTGCTGGAGTCCGGCAAGACCCCGAAATGAACAGCAATCCACCGAACCAAAACCGAAAACTGAATCAACTGACAACCCAAAACCACCGCACCACAAGCGTACAGCATGCTGTGAATACTTAACCCCACACCATGCATGAAAACGGGGCCACTGAACAGAAGCATTGAAAGCACGCCGCCGGCCAGCACCATGAAAACTCCCGGCCACAGAAAAAGCCACTTCGGCGAAAACAGCAACATAAACAGAAGATGACGCCAACCATCACGCCAAGTGCGTAGATGGGGAGGCCTGTCACGCCCGTCAGGCCGGAGTGTGGTCGGTACCTCGTCAATGATCAGGCCACGCAACGCAGCCTTGGCCACCATTTCAGTCGCGAACTCCATACCAGGACTAACCAGCGTCAGCTTCTGGATGTCCGCACGAGAAAAGCCCCGGAGGCCACAGTGAAAATCACCAATGGGGACACCAAACAGCAATCGACCCAACCAACTCAGCACAGGATTCCCCAAGTAGCGATGCATCAAAGGCATGGCACCAGGAGCAATTCCACCTTTAAATCGATTGCCCATCACGAGTTGAGCCCCGGCAGATAGTTTTGCGACAAAGGGCTCAAGGTGCTCAAAATCGTAGCTGTCATCGGCATCGCCCATGATCACGAAGCTACCTCGCGCCTCAGAGATGCCGGCCATCAAGGCCGCGCCATATCCACGCTGTGTAGCATGAATAACCCGCGCGCCACTGGCCTCAGCCAAAGCGCAAGACCGATCAGTCGATCCATTGTCGCTAATCAGCACCTCACCGATTAGGCCGCTTCTCTCAAGGAACGATCGGGCCTTCTTGACGCAAACACCAACCGTTCGCTCTTCATTCAAGCAAGGCATCAGAATGGTCAACTGCACAGCAATCTCCTTGAGCAGAAAAAAGAAAAGCGGCCAAAGCCGCTTTTCATGCCACCAATCTTAATCAACCGCGGCAAGAGCCTGGCATCAGCTTGACTGGTGTTCCCGTGCATGTCCACTTGGAGATTGCGTTCGTGGAAATGGTCGGGGTCAGCGTGACGGTAACGGCCTCACCCACCTTCGTCGTGTTACCCGTGGCAAGAATGACGCCGGTGGTTGCATTCACCGTCACGGAGTCGACATATTGAGTCGAAGCAAAAGAAGCGGCGCATGTGTCGAGGTTGCTCGCACCGGTGGACTGGACAATCTCAGTGACGCAAGTGCGCATGCCACTGGCCGCCAACACGATTTCAGAGACCTTCGCCTTCTTGGTGTAGTCTTGGTACGCCGGCAACGCCACCGCCGCCAAAATGCCGATGATCGCCACAACGATCATCAGTTCGATCAGGGTAAAACCTTGTTGAACGCGCTTCATGTTCACACTCCTCGAAGCCTGGGCTTCATCTAAGACGCTGGATCGGCAGAGCACCTTGCTCGGCCACCTTGTCTATTAGGCAGCCTCCATGCCAAGCCAAAGGGCTGAACAAAGCGTGTGGTTTGCCGCATTTTCAGCCCGCCACCTGACAGATCCTGTCAGTCTTTGGCTCACACCTCCACCTTAGGTCTAGCCAATGGCGTCACAGGGGCAATGTGGTGACAAATTTCGTCACCCGCTGCGTACGCCGGCGCGCAAACCGTCGTCCCGCACCACCACCCCAAACCTCTGCCCCTCTCGCAGAGGTTCGATCAGGTGCCGGCTGTCGAGCGCCCGGATCTGCGAGATCACGGCGGGCACCTCGCCCGGCTTCGGGTGGGTGATGTAGACATTGACCTCACCGTCCAGCTGGGTCAATTCCGAGGCCAGGCTTTGGGGCGAGAGGTGGCCACTGATGTAGGCCAGGTGCGCCTCTTCGTCACCGAACGCGGTTTCGATCACCAGCTGGGCGATGCGCTGCCCGGCCAGGGCGCGCCACAGCTCAGGATTGGGGCCTGTGTCGCCAGTGAAGACCCACCACCCCTGGGGCGTTTCCACGCTGTAGCCCACAGCCGGCACCGTGTGGGCGGCCGGCAGCACCCGCACACGGCGATCCGCCTGCCCCCCCCTTGCAGGGAACAGCAATTCCTGCCCCACCGCCAACTCGTGGAAAACCAGGATGGGCCGCGTTGCACTGGGCAAGCGGGTGAAATCGGGCCAGATCACGCCGTTGAACACGTGTTGCCGCAAGGCCTGCAAGGTCTCGGGCAGCGCGTGCACGTGGATGGGCCGCAAGCCAGCCAGCCCCTGGGCACCCATGCGCAGCTTCAGCACGCTGTCGGCCATCAGCGGGATGCCGAGGATGTGATCGAGGTGACTGTGCGTGAGCAGCACGTGGTCGATGCGGGCCAGCTCGTCCAGCCGCAACTCGCCCACGCCACTGCCGGCGTCGATCAGGATGTCGTCGTCAAGCAGGAACGCGGTGGTGTGGCAGCGCGCCGCGATCGACCCCGAGCAACCCAGTACGCGGATCATGGCCTGCCGACTGCCTGGCCTGTGCGGGCACTCAGGCCTGCACGAACTGCATTTGCGTGCCGGCCAGCTCGATCACGTCGCCGCTCTTGAGGTGCACCGGTTCTCCGACGACGGGGCTGCCGTTCACGGTCGGGCGAGCCGCACCTTCCACGTGTGCAAACACATACCCGCCAGGGCGCTTGGTGATGGAAGCCACCTGCACGCCCGGCTTGCCCACGGTGGTGACCACCTTGGTCAGGGCCACCTCGCGTCCGGCTGCCGCGCCATTGAGCACCTTGATCGAAGCAGGAGACTGAGGGCCAAGGCCACCAAAACCCGTACCCAGACCACCCCCCAGGGTGTGCCCAAATCCTGCAGAGGCCGAAGGCGTCACAGGCGCACCCAGTGCACCCGGCCCGGTGTGATGCGCGGTAGCTGCGGCGGGCAAAGGCGTGCCCGGGCGCAGGATCATGGTCTTTTCGTAATCCTGGCCATCTTCGACCAGGTACTTGATCTTGTATTTGCCGATTTCGACCGTGTCGTTGTGCTGCAGCAGCTGTTTCTTGACTGCCTTGCCGTTGATGTAGGTGCCGTTGGTGCTGTTGAGGTCTTCGATGAAGACATCGGTGCCTACCAGTTGCAGCACCGCGTGCTCACCGCTCACAGCCAGGTTGTCGATGACGATGTCGTTGTAGGGACGGCGGCCAAGGGAGGTCTTGTCTTTCGTGACCTGCACTTCCTTGATGACCACGCCATCGAGCGAGACAACCAGTTTTCCCATTCGGAACCTCTCGGGTATTGATCTTATTGGCGGTCAGCTGGCGCCGCCCAAGCGTTTGAAAGGCCACCAGGAACGCGTGGCTGCGGGCTCGACCCCACCCTGCGCACGGACCAGTACCACCGCAATGTTATCCCGACCGCCGGCATCGTTGGCGGCAGACACGAGCGCCGCCCCCATGCTGGCGAGGTCGCTGTGCGCCGCCATGACCTCGGCAATCTGAGGATCGCGCAGCATGTCGGACAGCCCATCGGAGCACATCATGATGACGTCACCCGCCTGCAACTCGTGCTGGTGGGTTTCGAGCAAGACCAGGTCCTCCACCCCCAGGGCGCGGGTGACCAGGTTTTTGTTGGCAGCGTACTGAGCCTGTTCAGGCGTCAGGATGCCAGCATCAATTTGTTCCTGCAGTAACGAATGGTCTTTCGTGATCTGCTGCAACACCCCGTCTCGCCAGCGGTAGGCGCGGGAATCGCCAATGTGCCCCATGAGCAGTCGCCCATGGCGGAACACGCCCAGAACCAGGGTCGTGCCCATCCCGGCGTAGGTCGGGTTGGAGTTGGCGGCGCTGAAAATGGCGCGGTTGGCGTTGTCGACGCAGATGTCCATGGCGCGTCGGACGTCGTTGTCGCTGGCGTTCTCGGCGGCCTCTCGCAACCAGCGGCCCAATTCGGCCTTGATGAAGTCGCAGGCCATGCCACTGGCGACCTCGCCGGCGGCGTAACCACCCATGCCATCGGCCAGCACGGCCACGGCACAGCTTTCATCCAGGGCGATGGAATCTTCGTTGTTGGTGCGAACCCGCCCGGTATCGGTCTGACTGTAGAACTCAAAGTCCATGGGCAGATTGTCGCCTCGTTTTCAGGTTTGAACAGGGAGCCTGTCTGGCGAACTGGGGTGCCGCACCCACCCTTTTGCAAGGGCTGGCACGCACTCAACCCAATTCGAGGTCCAGGTGCTGCAAGGCCAGGGCCACGGCGCGCAGGTCTTCTGCCAGATCGTGGCCGTTGGCGTAACGCGTGGTCGGGTGCTTTTCCAGGGCCAGCGCCACGATGTCGCCCAGGGCCACAGGCAGATCCGCCCGGATGCTGCACACATTGGGCACAGGCTCCTGACCGATGGCCCGCATCAAGGTGGCCATGGAATCGTTGCGGTAAGGCAGGTGACCGGTGAGCAGCTGAAAGAGGCTGACGCCAAGGGAGTAGAGGTCGCTGCGCCCGTCGATCGCTTGACCCGAGAGTTGCTCGGGCGACATGAAGGTGGGGGTGCCGAGCACCACGCCCGTGCGGGTTCGGGTGGCATCGGCCACGCGGGCCACGCCAAAGTCCATGACCTTGACCCCACCTCGCACCAGGTCCACCATGATGTTGGCCGGTTTGACGTCGCGGTGCGTGACACCACGCGTGTGGGCGTAGGCCAAGGCATCGGCCACGCGGGCCATGATGGGCAGCAACTGGTGCACAGGCAGCAGGCGAGCGGGGTGCGCGTGGTGGCTCAGGTCCACGCCCTCGATCAACTCCATCGCGATGTAGGCCAGGCCATCCTGCTCACCGGCGTCGATGATGCTGACGATGTCGGGATGGTGCAGGCGCCCGGCCATCTCGGCCTCCCGCAGGAAGCGGGCGCGGGCATCGGCCAGTTCCTCGCCCTGAAACTCCGAGGCCAGGGCCATGGTCTTGAGGGCCACGTGGCGGTCCGTGGCCGGGTCATAACCCAGGTAGACCGCGCCCATGGCGCCCTTGCCAATCTGCTTTTCCAACAGGTATTTGCCCAGCTCGCGCTGGTTGACCTTGGGCATGGGCCTCGGTGGCACCGTGCCCCAGGTGTTGGCCGTGGCCGATTGGGCGAGGCCGCGCGCGCGCATCAGGCGGATCTTGACCTGACGCCACTGCGGGTCGATGTCGGCCATGTGCTCGTAGACATCGCGGGCGCAGTCGTAACGGCTGTCGCGCTCGAAGGCCAGGGCAATGCGCTCGAAGGTCTCCAGCGCCGCCTCGCGGTGACCTGCCTCCGGGAAGAAGCCGCGCAGGGTCTCCCAGGCCTGGTCGATGGGCCCCTCGCCCAGAACCTGCAAGGCGCGCTGGATCCGAGCCAGGCTTTGCGGATCGGCGCCAGGCCAGATATGCCCGGACTGCATGTCGGCCAGTGGCTGCGGCAGGGTGCTCGGCGCAAAGTCATCGTCAAACTGGGACGAAACCCGGAAGCCGGAAGATGCGCCACGCCCCAGGTTGTCGGGCACGTCGAGGTAGGACAGGACCGTCTCCGGCCCTTCGTCGACCTCAAAGCCATGAGAGGATCGCTCGCGGCGGCGGCGCCCCTCACCAGGCTGGGTATCGGGCGCATCGGTGGACGACGCCCATACCGCCCCTGACGCCACAGCCCCCCGCCGGAAGGGCCGGTTCCGCAGCAACCACAGCAGCAGGCCACCGGCAACCAACAACAACAGGGCGATGACCAACAGCGTCAGGATCAGGGACATGGGAATTCAAGTCTCGGCGGCCGCCCGCTTTGCCAGCATCGTACCCATGGCCAGCACAAACAAGGCGCCCAGCCCCCCCGCAATGAGGTGGACCTTGTCGCTTTCCGGCACATAGGCCTGGATGGCAGGGTCCCCCACGGCGAGCGAGCCAGCGATCCAGCCCAGCAACATGCCACCCGCTGTGATGATGATCGGGAACCGGTCCATCAGTTTGAGCACCAGGGTGCTGCCCCACACGATGATGGGGATGCTGACCAGCAGGCCGAAGATCACCAGTGGCATCTCGTGGCCCGGGTGCCCCGAGCCCTGGGCCGCACCAGCAATGCCGATGACGTTGTCCACGCTCATGACGAAGTCGGCCACGATGATGGTCTTGATGGCGCCCAGCAGGCGATCACTGGCCTGAACGTCGTGCTCTTCGTCTTCCGGCACCAGCAGCTTGATGCCGATCCAGATCAGCAGCACTGCCCCCACCAGCTTGAGGAAGGGCAGTTTCAGCAGCGACATCGCGAAGAAAATCAGGATGACGCGCAGGACGATGGCGCCAACCGTGCCCCAGATGATGCCCTTGTTGCGCAATGCAGGGGGCAGGTTGCGGCAGGCGAGTGCGATGACCACGGCGTTGTCGCCGCCCAGGAGGATGTCGATCATCACGATCTGGCCCACTGCGAGCCAGAATTCGGGGGTCAGGAAGGCTTCCATCTTGTCTCTTCAATGAAAACAGCCCCTGAGGCAGGGGCTGGGTGGGTGAGAGGGCCTCACCAGGGGGCGGGCAGTTCGACCGCACAACCAAACCAGGGCTGGCATCGCCCTCCCTGGTTGATCACGAGGATCAGAGCAGGCCCTTGAGCAGGCGGCCCATTTCCGACGGGTTGCGGGTGATGGTGAAGCCGCACTCTTCCATGATGGCGAGCTTGGCATCGGCCGTGTCGGCGCCACCGGAGATCAGCGCGCCGGCGTGGCCCATGCGCTTGCCCGGAGGGGCGGTCACACCAGCGATGAAGCCGACGACCGGCTTCTTCATGTTGGCCTTGCACCAGAGGGCGGCTTCGGCTTCGTCCGGACCACCGATTTCACCGATCATGATGACGGCGTCGGTGTCGGGGTCGTCGTTGAAGGCCTTCATGACGTCGATGTGCTTCAGGCCGTTGATGGGGTCACCACCAATGCCCACGGCGCTCGATTGACCCAGACCGATTTCGGTCAACTGGGCAACGGCTTCGTACGTCAGGGTGCCCGAGCGGGACACCACACCGATGCGACCCTTGCGGTGGATGTGACCGGGCATGATGCCGATCTTGATCTCTTCCGGGGTGATCAGACCAGGGCAGTTGGGGCCCAGCAGCAGGGTCTTCTTGCCACCGGCGGCTTCCTTGGCCTTCATGCGGTTGCGCACTTCCAGCATGTCCTTGACAGGGATGCCTTCGGTGATGGCGATCACCAGGTCCAGATCGGCCTCAACGGCTTCCCAGATGGCGGCGGCAGCGCCGGCGGGCGGCACGTAGATGACCGACACGGTGGCGCCGGTCTGGCCAGCAGCTTCCTTGACGGAGGCGTAGATGGGGATGTCCGAGAACTTCTCGCCCGCCTTCTTCGGGTTCACGCCTGCGACGAAAGCGTTTTTGCCGTTGGCGTAGGCCTGGCAGCCCAGGGTATGGAATTGACCGGTCTTGCCCGTGATGCCTTGGGTGATGACCTTGGTGTCTTTGTTGATGAAAATGCTCATGGCGAAGTCTTTCTGGTCAAGTTCGTTCAGGCAACGGCGGCGACGATCTTGGTCGCGGCTTCGGCCATGGAATCGGCGGCGATGATGGGCAGACCGGAGTCGGCCAGCATCTTCTTGCCCAGTTCTTCGTTGGTGCCCTTCATGCGGACCACCAGCGGCACGGTCAGGTTCACGGCCTTGCAGGCGGTGATGACGCCGTCGGCGATGGTGTCGCACTTCATGATGCCGCCGAAGATGTTGACCAGGATGCCCTTGACTTCAGGGTTCTTGAG
Source organism: Aquabacterium sp. (assembly GCF_021768455.1). Lineage (GTDB taxonomy): Bacteria > Pseudomonadota > Gammaproteobacteria > Burkholderiales > Burkholderiaceae_C > Aquabacterium. Next base: position 44,076 of record NZ_JAIZVX010000005.1, read on the forward strand.
CATGATCTTGAAGGCTTCGGTGACCTTCTCGGCCGTGGCGCCACCGCCGACGTCCAGGAAGTTGGCCGGCTCGCCGCCGAACAGCTTGATGGTGTCCATGGTGGCCATGGCCAGACCGGCGCCGTTCACCAGGCAGCCGATGTTGCCGTCGAGCTGGATGTAGGCCAGATCGAACTTCGAGGCCTCGACTTCGGCCGGATCTTCTTCGTCCAGGTCGCGGTAGGCCACGATCTCGGGGTGACGGAACAGGGCGTTGGAGTCGAAGTTGAACTTGGCGTCCAGGGCAATCAGGTTGCCCTTGGAGTCACGGTTCAGGGGGTTGATTTCAACCAGGGCGGCATCCGTCTCCATGTAGCACTGGTAGAGCTTCTTGAAGATGTCGATGGCTTGCGCGGTGGAATCGGCAGGCAGGCCGATGCCGTCTGCGATTTCCTTGGCTTGGGCGTCGGTCAGACCCAGGATCGGGTCGGCGAAGACCTTGATGATCTTTTCGGGGGTGGCGTGGGCCACTTCCTCGATGTCCATGCCGCCTTCGCTCGAAGCGATGAAGGCCACCTTCTGCGTGGCGCGATCGGTCACGGCAGAGACGTAGTATTCCTTCTGGATGTCGGCGCCGTCTTCGATGTAGAGGCGGTTGACCTTCTGGCCTTCAGGACCGGTCTGGTGGGTCTTGAGCTGCATGCCCAGGATCTCGCCAGCCAGACGGCGCACGTCGTCGATGGACTTGGCCACCTTCACGCCACCGCCCTTGCCGCGGCCACCCGCGTGAATCTGGGCCTTCACCACCCAGACTGGGCCGCCCAGCTTCTCGGCTGCCGCAACAGCCTCCTCAACGGAAAATGCCGGAATGCCTCTTGGGACCGGCACGCCAAAGCGGCTCAGGATCTCTTTGCCTTGGTACTCATGGATCTTCATGGGTGTCTCGCAGTCTGGTGTTGCGTTCTTGTCGAACATGACAAAGCCGCACTCGGCCGATCAGGCTGGTGCGGCGCCACGCTGTCAAGGGGATGTCTTGTTGCGTTGCAGCGCGCAAGGATAGCACCGTCGGCCTCCTCGACGGGTGTTCCACCCTGCCACGGAGAGGCCAAAGCTCGGGATTGATCAAGGGTTTACCCTTGATTTACTCACCAAAGCGCGGCGTTGCAATCAAGCTTCGTCGCCCTCCGCATCGCTCAGGCCCTCGCCCTTCACGACGCGGCGCACCACATCGCCGGCGAAGCCACGGCCAGCCAGGAAGCGCATTTGCTTGGCGCGTTCGGCCAGGTCTTGCGGAGGGCTGCCAAAACGGCGCAGCCACAGCGCGTGGGCGCGCTCGAACTCGGTGGCCTTGAGGGACTGGATCGCCTCACGGGCGATGTCGGGCGGCAGTTGGTGCTGGGCCAGTTCGGCCTGCACGCGGGCCGCACCGTGACGGGCTGCCTTGCGGTGCAGCACCGAATCGGCAAAGCGCTGGGCGGAGAGCAGGCCTTTGGCCTCGAGTTCGTCAAGCACCCGCTCAAGCTGCTCGGGCGACTCGGCATGGGGGGCGAGTTTGCGCACCAACTCGACCCGCGAGTGCTCTCGGGCAGCCAGGTACTTCAGCGCCCGGCCCTTGAGCGAGAGGCCGGGCATGCCCCGGCGCCTGCCCTGGGCCGCCGCCTCGCCAGCGACCAAGCCCTCCACCGGCTTCATGCCGGCGTCACTCGTCGGCCGCAGCCGGGGCCGACTTCACGGCCGGCGGCAGCAGGGCCACGTCGAGCGACTGGCGGATCTTGTTTTCGATCTCGCGGGCCAAGTCCGGGTTCTCGCGCAGGAATTCGCGGGCGTTGTCTTTGCCCTGACCGATCTTCTCGCCGTTGTAGGCATACCAGGAGCCGGACTTCTCTACGACCTTGGCGGTGACGCCCAGGTCGATGACCTCGCCTTCGCGGCTGATGCCTTCCCCGTAGAGGATGTCGAACTCGGCGGTCTTGAAGGGGGGCGAGACCTTGTTCTTGACGACCTTGACCTTGGTTTCGTTGCCGATGACGTCGTCGCCCTTCTTGATCGAGCCGATGCGGCGGATGTCGAGGCGGACCGATGCGTAGAACTTCAGGGCGTTGCCGCCGGTGGTGGTTTCGGGCGAACCGAACATCACGCCGATCTTCATGCGGATCTGGTTGATGAAGATGACCATGCAGTTGGTCTTCTTGATCGTGGCGGTCAGTTTGCGGAGGGCCTGGCTCATCAGGCGGGCCTGCAAACCGGGCAGGGCATCGCCCATCTCGCCTTCGAGTTCGGCCTTCGGGGTCAGGGCGGCCACCGAGTCGACGACGATCAGGTCGACCGAACCGGAACGCACCAGGGCATCGACGATTTCCAGGGCCTGCTCGCCGGTGTCGGGCTGGGAGATCAGCAGGTCCTGCAGGTTGACGCCGAGTTTCTGGGCGTATTGGGCGTCGAGGGCGTGCTCGGCGTCGATGAAGGCACAAACGCCGGCCTGCTTCTGCATTTCGGCAATGACCTGGAGGGTCAGCGTGGTCTTGCCCGAGGATTCCGGGCCGTAGATTTCGACCACCCGGCCGCGGGGCAGGCCACCCACGCCCAGGGCGATGTCCAGCCCAAGAGAGCCGGTGGACACGACCTGGATGTCCTCCACCACCTCGCCCTCACCCAGGCGCATGATGGAGCCCTTGCCGAACTGCTTTTCAATCTGGGCCAGCGCCACTTGCAGGGCTTTGGCTTTTTCGGCGCTGAGGGCGGACTTGGCGGTGGCTTCCATGGGTTTCTCCGATGAGGCGGCGACGGGGCGGCGCAGGGCAAACAGGGGGGCAACGAAGGCTCGGCGGATGACGCCGGGCCGTGCAATCTGGTCGCCATTATGGCAAAAGCTGGATGTTTGTACAGTACCCCTTCGCAATAAATTCTCCCCTCTGAAGTGGGTTCCCGCGCTCATTTGCTGCGCCGCAGCAATTCCGCGTAGACTGGGGCGCATGAGCCGACCCACGCCGCGCAAGTCCCCATCCCCTCGCACCACCGGCACCGCCGCCCGCAAGGCCACCAAAGCAGCCCCCCAGCGACAGCGACCTGTCGTCGACCTGGCCTTGCAGGGGGGTGGCTCTCACGGGGCCTTCACCTGGGGCGTGCTCGACCGCCTGCTGGACGACGACGGCCTGGACTTCTCCGGGCTCTCGGGCACCAGCGCCGGGGCGCTCAATGGCGCGGTGCTGCTGAGCGGCTACGTGCAGGGCTTCGAGGGCCACGCCACGGCCGCCTTTGCCGAGCGTGACGCCCTCGCCCGCCGCAGCGCCCAGAAGTCGCTGCACGATTTCTGGCGGGACGTCAGCCAGCACGGCCCCCTGTTTTCGCCACTGAGCATCCAGTCCAACGGCATCTTCAAGAACCAGTTCAACTTCGACCAGTTCCCGGCCTACCAGTGGCTGAATGTGTTCATGCGCTCGTTCAGCCCGTATGAGTTCAACCCGCTCAACCTCAACCCCTTGAAAGACGTGCTGGTGCGCCATGTCGACGTCGAGGCCCTGCACAAAGGCTGCGCCCACTGCGGGATCCCGCTGTTCGTGACGGCCACCTCGGTGCGCACGGGGCAGGCGCGCGTGTTCACCGCCGAAGAGCTCACGGTGGACGCGCTCATGGCCTCGGCCTGTCTGCCCTTTGTCTTTCAGGCCGTGGAGATCGATGGCGAGGGCTACTGGGACGGCGGCTACACCGGCAACCCCGCCATCTACCCCCTGGTCTACAACACCCCGGTCAACGACATCCTGCTGGTGCGCCTGACCCCGCTGCAGCGCGACGACCATCCCACGCGCAGCATTGACATCATCGACCGGCTGAGCGAAATCACCTTCAACGCCAGCCTGATCGCCGAGATGCGCGCCATCAGCTTCGTGAAGCGCCTGCTGAAGGAAGACAAGGTCGACCCGGGACGCTACAAGAACCTGCACCTGCACATGGTGGCCGACGACGAGGGCCTCGCGCCCTTCAATGCCTCGAGCAAGTTCAACACCGACTGGGCCTTCCTGCAGGAGTTGCACCGCCTGGGCCACAAGGCCGCCGACGCCTGGCTGGCCGCGCACCGCGATGACATCGGGACGCGCAGCAGCTTTGACATCGAATCGGTCTTCCTCAAGCAACCGCCCGCTTGATCTCCGACAAGGACGGCCCCGAACCCAAAGGGCACCATGGTCTCAACGATTCCCTCACCCGCTGAGACCACAAAGAGGAGCCCTCATGGTTCAAGACCACCACCCCCTGATCAAGGACTTCCCCGAGTTCAAGGACCGCATCCACGCGCTCAAGACCTCCAGCAGCCACTTTGCCAAGCTGGAACGCGAGTACGAAGAGGTCGACAAGGCCGTGATCCGGCTGGAAACCGGCGTCGAGCATGGCTCCAGCGCCGAACTCGAGCAGAAGAAGCTGCAGCGCGTGAGCCTGAAGGACGAGCTCTACGCCTTGCTGAAGGCCTGATCCCCACCGTTTTCAAGGCATCGCCGGATGCCGCCTGACCGGGCGGTGACGGCGCCTATGGGCTCGGCGTCACAAGCGCCGCGCCCTTTCCCATTGGCCCGATGGGCGGCCCCCGCTTTCCGGGCCCAGTCGGTGGTATTTCCGATGCAGCCGTTTCTCCGCGGGGATTCGTCAGGCCGCGCCTCGTAAAATGGCGGGCTATGACCGACGCTGTCCGCCCCACCTCGACCACCGCCTCTGGCGCCCCTTCGTCCCCTGCCGTGTCGCCGATGCGCCTGTCAGGCCTGGAGCCGGTGCTGATCGACGCGGGCACGCTGTTCGTCAACGTGGGCGAGCGGACCAACGTGACGGGCTCCAAGGCCTTCGCACGCATGATCCTGGAGGGGCGTTTTGAGGACGCGCTCTCGGTGGCCCGCCAGCAGGTGGAGAACGGCGCCCAGGTCATCGACATCAACATGGACGAGGCCATGCTGGACAGCAAGGCCGCCATGGTGCGCTTCCTGAACCTGATCGCCGGCGAGCCCGAAATCGCGCGCGTGCCGATCATGATCGACTCGTCCAAATGGGACGTGATCGAAGCGGGCCTCAAGTGCATCCAGGGCAAGGGCATCGTCAACTCGATCTCGCTGAAGGAAGGCGTCGAGAACTTCGTGCAGCAGGCCAAGCTGGTCAAGCGCTATGGCGCGGCGGCCGTGGTCATGGCCTTTGACGAGCAGGGCCAGGCCGACACCTATGCCCGCAAGATCGAGATCTGCGAACGCGCCTACCGCATCCTCGTGGACCAGGTGGGCTTCCCGCCGGAAGACATCGTCTTCGACCCGAACATCTTCGCCATCGCCACCGGCATCGAGGAGCACGACAACTACGCGGTCGACTTCATCGAAGCCACGCGCTGGATCAAGCAAAACCTGCCGGGCGCCAAGGTCTCGGGCGGCGTGTCGAACGTGTCCTTCAGCTTCCGTGGCAACGAACCGGTGCGCGAGGCCATCCATACCGTTTTCCTGTACCACGCCATCCAGGCGGGCATGGACATGGGCATCGTCAACGCCGGCATGGTGGGCGTGTACGACGACATCCCGGCCGACCTGCGCGAGCTGGTGGAAGACATCGTGCTGAACCGCCAGCCGGTGTTCAAGGAGGGTGAAGACACCTCGCTCACACCCACCGAGCGCCTGCTGGCGATTGCCGAACAGGTCAAGGGCGCCGCCAAGGACGACACGGCCAAGCTGGCCTGGCGTGGCAACGAGGAACACCCTGTCTCGGTCGAAACCCGCCTGAGCCACGCCCTGGTCCACGGCATCACCGACTTCATCACGGCCGACACCGAAGAGGCCTGGCAGAAGATCAAGGCCGATGGGGGCCGCCCGCTGCACGTCATCGAAGGCCCACTGATGGCCGGCATGAACACCGTGGGCGACCTCTTTGGCGCCGGCAAGATGTTCCTGCCGCAGGTGGTCAAGAGCGCCCGCGTGATGAAGCAGGCCGTGGCCCACCTGCTGCCCTACATCGAAGAAGAAAAGCGCCTGCTGATCGAAGGCGGCGGCGATGCGAAGGCCAAGGGCAAGATCGTGATCGCCACCGTGAAGGGCGATGTGCACGACATCGGCAAGAACATCGTGACCGTGGTCCTGCAGTGCAACAACTTCGAAGTGGTCAACATGGGCGTGATGGTCCCGTGCAAGGACATCCTCGACAAAGCCAAGGAAGTGGGCGCCGACATCATCGGCCTGTCCGGCCTGATCACGCCCTCGCTGGAAGAAATGCAGTACGTGGCCGCCGAAATGGAGCGCGACCCTTACTTCCGCGAACGCCAGATCCCGCTGCTGATCGGGGGCGCCACCTGCAGCCGCGTGCACACCGCCGTGAAGATCGCGCCCAACTACAGCGGCCCCGTGGTCTATGTGCCCGATGCCTCGCGCGCCGTGGGCGTGTGCTCGGAGCTGCTGAGCCCCGAGCGCCAGCAGGCCTACATCGCCGAGCTGAACGCCGATTACGAACGCGTGCGCCAGCAGCACGCCAACAAGAAGGCCACCCCCATGGTGTCGCTGGCCGAGGCCCGTGCCAACAAGGCCCAGGTGGACTTCGCGACCTACACGCCCGAGGTGCCGAAGTTCATCGGCCGCCGCGTGTTCAAGAACTACGACCTGGGCGAACTGGCACCCTGCATCGACTGGGCCCCGTTCTTCCAGACCTGGGACCTGGCTGGCCCCTTCCCCGCGATCCTCGATGACGAGGTGGTGGGCGTGGAGGCCCGCAAGGTCTACGCCGACGCCCAGGCCATGCTCAAGAAGATCGTGGAGGGCCGCTGGCTCACGGCCCACGCCGTGATCGGCCTCTACCCGGCCAACACGGTGCAGGACGACACCATCGAGGTCTACCGCGACGAGGGCCGCAGCGAGGTGCTGATGACCTGGAACCCGCTGCGCATGCAGACGGAGCGTCCGGTGGTCGATGGCGTGCGCCGCCCCAACCGCTCGCTGGCCGATTTCATCGCGCCGCGCGAGGCCAAACCCGACTACATCGGCCTGTTCGCGGTGACGGCCGGCCTGAACATCGAGAAGAAGGAAGCCGAGTTCCTGGCCCAGCACGACGACTACTCGGCCATCATGCTCAAGGCCCTGGCCGATCGCCTGGCCGAGGCCTTTGCCGAACGCATGCACCAACGCGTGCGCACCGAGTTCTGGGGCTATGCGCCCGACGAGTCGCTCGACAACGCCGCGCTCATCAAGGAACAGTACCGCGGCATCCGCCCTGCACCGGGCTACCCGGCCTGCCCGGACCACACGGTCAAGCGCGCGATGTTCGAGGTGCTCGACGCCCACGAGGTCCACATGCACCTGACCGAGAGCCTGGCGATGATGCCGGCCGCCAGCGTCAGCGGCTTCTACCTGGCCCACCCTGAGGCGGCCTACTTCAATGTGGGCAAGATCAGCGGCGACCAGCTGGAAGACTGGGCCCTGCGCACCGGCCTGGGCATGGCCGACGCCGAGCGGGCCCTGGCGCCCCTGCTGTGACGGTTCGCACAATGCCCCGCGATTGAGGGGCCTGCCGTTTCGGGTGCTTACAGAAGAGCCCCTTTGCAGCATTTGCCCCCTGGGCGGCCGTGGCACAGTCGCCCCACGGCCAGGCCCTTGGAGAACCGGACAGCGCGCACCGCGATGCCCCGTGACCTGACCGCCCCTCGTCAGGTTCTGTGGTTTGCCCATGTCGCGCTTGCTCCCCTCCTCTCCGCGCCGATGGCTTGTGCCGCTGTGCACGGCCCTCCTGCTGACCGCCTGCGGCGGAGGTGACTCGGCCTCCTCTGGCAGCAGCGATCCGGACAGCCGCCTGAGCATCTCGGCCTCCATGCTGCCGGGCGACGACGAAGACGCCCATCGCTTCCTGACACAGGCCACCTTTGGCGCCACGCCCAGCGAGGTCGCGCGGGTCCGGAAAATCGGCTACGACAACTGGATCGACGAGCAACTCGCCTTGCCGCTGCAAAGCAGCCACCTGAGCATGGCCGAAGCCTCGGCACGCCACCGCGGCCACACCACGGTCGACGCCTACGACGTGGTCAACACCTGGTGGACCCACGCGGTGCACGACCCGGCCCAGCTGCGCCAGCGCCTGGCCTTTGCCCTGTCGGAAATCTTCGTGGTCTCGACCGTGAGCGTGGGCAATGGACGCACGGTGGCCAGCTACCTGGACATGCTCACAGAAGGCAGCAACCAGACCTACCGCCAGTTGCTGGAATCGGTGGCACTGCACCCGGCCATGGGTCAGTACCTTTCTCATCTCACGAACCGCAAGGAAGACCCGACCTCAGGCCGCGTGCCCGACGAGAACTTTGGTCGGGAGGTGATGCAGCTGTTCTCGATCGGCCTCTACCAGCTCGACAGCCAGGGCCAGCAGGTCAAGGTGGGCAACAAGCCTGTGGAGACCTACAACGCCGACGACGTGAAGGGCATGGCCAAGGTGTTCACGGGCTGGAGCTGGTTTTCGCCGCAGGCCATCCTGGCCACGGGCATCGAGACCTGGCGCTGCTTCTGGCGCGTGAACCCCTGCAAGGAAGACAGCCAGGACGTGACCGCGATGTCGCCCTATGCCAGCGAGCACTCGACCAGCGCCCGCACGGTGCTGGGCACGGCCATCGCCGCCCAAAGCGCGCCCAACCCCAAAGCCGACCTGAGCGATGCCCTGGACCGCCTGGCTCAGCACCCCAACACCGCCCCCTTCATCAGCCGCCAGCTGATCCAGCGCCTGGTGACCAGCAACCCGAGTCCTCAGTATGTGGGCGATGTGGCCGCGGTGTTCCGCAGCTCGGGCGGCAACTTCAAGGCGGTGGTGAAGGCCATCCTGCTGCACGCCGAAGCGCGCCACCCCGAGACCGTGCTGACCGACCTGAGCACCTACGGCAAGCTGCGCGAACCCGTGATCCGCCTGGCCCACCTGCTGCGCACCCTGCCGCACACCAGCAAGGCCTACACCGACAGCCAGGCCGCCGGCACCCTGCCCTTCCTCATGACGACCGACACCGACAGCAGCAGCAGCGCCCTGGGCCAAAGCCCGATGCGCTCACCCTCGGTGTTCAACTTTTTCCGCCCCGGCTACTCGCCTCCGCAAACCCGCATGGGCAATGCCAAGCTGGTGGCGCCCGAGATGCAGATCACCAACGAGACCTCGGTGGTGGCCTACGCCAACTTCGTCAGCGCCATCCTGCGCGATGGCTGGGGACAATGGCGCAGCGAGTCCAACCAGCTCGACATCCAGTTCGACACCAGCGCCTTCAACACCCAGGTCTCATCGGGCAGCAGCCTGATCGACGCGGTCGCGCAGGCCCTGCTGGGCGCCCCCCTTCCCGCCGACACCCGCGCCCTGGCCACCACCGCCCTGGACGCGATGCCCGCCAGCACCGACGGCCAAAAAAAACAGCGCATCCGCGCGGCCATCCTGTTGACCGCGGTCTCGCCCGGCTTCACGGTCCAACAATGAAGAAGGGCCTCGACACCATGCCTTCGCCCAGCCGCCGCGCGCTCCTGAAACAGATCGGCGCCTTCTCGGCCATGGGGGCGGCCGCGCCGCTGGGCATCAGCCTGAGCGCCATCACCCAGGCTGCGGCGCAGTCGGCCAGTGGCGACTACCGGGCGCTGGTCTGCGTCTTCCTCTATGGCGGCAACGACGCCTACAACACGGTGCTGGCCACGGACGCCACCTCCTGGGGGCACTACCTCAACCACCGCAACCCGCGCACCCGCGTGCCGACGGACACCGGCGCCTCGATCGCGCTGATGGCGGCCGGGACTGCGGCAGACCCCAGCGCGTCGGCGAACACGCCCGAGCGCCTGGGTGGGGTCCTGCCCATCAGCCATGTGAGCCGCCTGGCCCATGCGGGCCGCAGCTTTGCCTTCCACCCGGCCCTGGGCGACCTGCGCAACCTGCAACAAGGCGGGCGGCTCGCGGTGCTGGCCAATGTGGGACCGCTGGTCAAGCCCACGCTGAAGACCGACCTGCAGACGGCAGGCTTCCCGCAACCGGCCAAGCTCTATTCGCACAACGACCAGCAGTCGACCTGGATGTCGCTGGGGGTCGAGGGCACGGAGACGGGCTGGGCAGGCCTGATGGGCGATGTGCTGAAGTCGCGCAACGGGGTCTCGGCCGGGGCCAACATGGCGCTAATACAGCGGGCCTTCACCGGCATGTCGCCCACGGGTGCGGCGGTGTGGATGAACGGGCGCACGGTGCTGCCTTTCCAGACGGGCGCCACCAGCCTGTCGGGCCTGGGCAGCAACGGCCGGATCTACGGCAGCGCTGCCCTGCAGAGCGCGGTGGTGAACATCATGTCCTCCGCGGCCAGCACCAGCCACCTCACCCTGGATCACCAGGCCCTGGTGCAACGCGCCACCCAGGCCAATGCCCTGATTGGCAGCCAGTTGCCCCAACCGGGCGTGGCACCCTGGGGCACCGCCGGCGAGCACAACCCCTACAACGACGCCCTGCTGAAGTACACCAGCACGCAGGACGGCAGCCAGAAGACCAACCCGCTGGCCCTGCAGTTGCAGATGGTGGCCCGCCTGATCGCCACCAACGGGGCGGCCAACCTGGGCATCCAGCGGCAGTTCTTCCTCGTGGGACTGGGTGGCTTCGACAACCACGACAACCTCATCGCCAACCACGGCGAAGGCATGGCCCAGCTGAACCATGGCCTGGCCTATTTCGATCGCGTGATGCAGGCCAGCGGCCTGGGCTCGCAGGTCACGGCCTTCACGGCCTCCGACTTTGGGCGCACCTTCACCAACAACGGCGATGGCACCGACCACGGCTGGGGCGCCCACCACCTGATCATGGGCGGGGCGGTCAAGGGGGCCGATGTCTACGGCGTGTTCCCGACCTACAGCACGGCCAACAGCCAGGGTGTGTTCAGCAGCCCGCACCAGTTGCAGAACGGCGTGATGCTGCCGGGGACCTCGGTGGAACAGTACGCCTACACGCTGGGCAAGTGGATGGGGGTGTCGGCCAGCGATCTGCTGGGCATCCTGCCCAATCTGCAGAACTTCGATGTCGACACCCACGATCTGGGTTTCATGAACGCCTGAGGCCGCGCCAGGCCCCGGCGCACCGCGTCAGGCCTCGTCCAGCAGCAGCTTGAGGTAGCGGCCGGTGTGGCTGCCCGGGTGGGCGGCGATCACTTCGGGCGTGCCGGCCACCAGCATCTGGCCACCGCCGGAGCCGCCTTCGGGGCCCATGTCGATCAACCAGTCGGCGGTCTTGATGACGTCGAGGTTGTGCTCGATGACGACGATGGTGTTGCCAGCGTCGCGCAGCTGGTGCAGCACCTTGAGCAGCAGGGCGATGTCATGGAAATGCAGGCCGGTGGTGGGCTCGTCAAGGATGTAGAGCGTGCGGCCGGTGTCGCGCTTGCTGAGCTCCAGCGCCAGCTTGACGCGCTGCGCCTCGCCACCCGACAAGGTGGTCGCGCTCTGCCCCAGGCGGATGTAGCCCAGGCCCACGTCCATCAGGGTCTGCAGCTTGCGCGCGATGCTGGGCACCGCGCTGAAGTAGTCGAGCGCGGCCTCCACGGTCAGATCGAGGATCTGGTGGATGTTCTTGCCCTTGTACTGGATGTCGAGCGTCTCGCGGTTGTAGCGCTTGCCCTGGCAGACGTCGCAGGGCACGTAGACGTCAGGCAGGAAGTGCATCTCGACCTTGAGCACGCCATCGCCCTGGCAGGCCTCGCAGCGGCCACCGGCCACGTTGAAGGAAAAGCGCCCGGCCGTGTAGCCGCGCTCGCGGGCCATGGGCACATCGGCCAGCAGTTCGCGGATCGGTGTGAACAGGCCGGTGTAGGTAGCGGGGTTGCTGCGCGGCGTGCGGCCAATGGGCGACTGGTCGACGTTGATGACCTTGTCGAACAGCTCCAGGCCCTCGATCTCGTCGTGGGCCTCGGGCTCGGCGTGGCTCTGGTAAAGCTTCTTGGCCACGGCCGCGTACAGGGTGTCGTTGACCAGGGTGGATTTGCCCGAGCCGGACACGCCGGTCACGCAGGTCAGCAGGCCCACGGGGAACTCGGCGGTGACGCCCTTGAGGTTGTGGCCGCGGGCGTTGACCACGCGCAGGCGCGGGGTCTCGTCGGTGAAGGCATGGCGCTGCGCTGGCACGGCGATGCGCAGGGCACGCGCCAGGTAGCGGCCGGTGATGCTGTCGGGGTTGGCGAGGATGTCCTGCGGCGTGCCTTGCGCCAGCACGCGGCCACCATGCACACCCGCACCCGGGCCCATGTCGACCACGTGGTCCGCGGCCCGGATCATGTCCTCGTCGTGCTCGACCACGATGACGCTGTTGCCGATGTCGCGCAGGTGCTGCAGGGTGCCGATGAGGCGGTCGTTGTCGCGCTGGTGCAGGCCGATGCTGGGCTCGTCCAGCACGTACATCACGCCGGTGAGGCCCGAGCCGATCTGCGAGGCCAGGCGGATGCGCTGGGCTTCGCCGCCCGAGAGCGTGTCGGCGCTGCGGTCCAGGCTGAGGTAGTTCAGGCCCACGTCGTTCAGGAAGCGCAGGCGAGAGCGGATCTCGTTGACCACCTTGGCCGCGATCTCGGCCTTGGCGCCAATCAGGTGAAGCTGATCGAAGTAAGCCTGGGCCTCGGCCAGCGTGGCGTGGGCGATCTCGAAGATGGCCTTGGTGTCGCCCGTGTTGGCATCGAGCAGCTTGACGTGGCGGGCCTCGGTGCGCAGGCGGGTGCCATGACAGGACGGACAGGCCTTGGGTTGCTGATAGCGGGCCAGTTCTTCGCGCACGGCCGAGGAATCGGTCTCCTTGAAGCGGCGCTCGAAGTTGGGGATGATGCCTTCGAAGGGGTGGCTGCGCTTGACGCGGCGCTTCTTGCCCGAAGGGCCGTCGGCCTCGTAGATGAACTCGATGGCCTCTTCGCCCGAACCGTACAGGATGACCTGCTGGACGTGCGCGGGCAGCTCCTCAAAGGGCTGGTCGATGTCGAAATCGTAGTGCTTGCCCAGGCACTCGATCAGGCTGTAGGTGTAGGGGTTGCGGCGATCCCAGCCCTTGACGGCGCCACTGCCCAGGCTCAGCGAAGGGAAGGCGACCACGCGCAGCGGATCGAAGGCGATGACGTGGCCCAGGCCATCGCAGCTGGGGCAGGCGCCCACCGGCGAGTTGAAGGAGAACAGGCGCGGCTCGAGTTCGGCCAGCGAGTAGCTGCACACCGGACAGGCGAACTTGGCCGAGCACAGGTGCTCGGTGCCGCTGTCCATCTCGACGGCCAGGGCGCGGCCATCGGCCAGGCGCAGGGCGGCCTCGAAACTCTCGGCCAGGCGCTGGCGCAGGCCAGGGTTGCTGGCCGTGACCTCGCCGGGCAGGTCCGCGCGCACCTTGACGCGGTCGACCACCACGTCGATGTCGTGCTTCTCGTTCTTGGCCAGGGCCGGCAGCTCGTGCGCCTCAACCACCTCGCCATTGATGCGAAAGCGCACATAGCCCTGGGCCTGCATGCTGGCAAACAGGTCGGCGAACTCGCCCTTTCGGTCGCGCACCACGGGGGCCACGACCATGAGCTTGGTGTCTTCCGGCAGGGCCATGACCATGTCGACCATCTGGCTCACGCTCTGGGCCTGCAGGGGCAGCTGGTGCTCAGGGCAGAACGGCGTGCCGGCGCGGGCATAGAGCAGGCGCAGGTAGTCGTGGATCTCGGTGACCGTGCCCACGGTGGAGCGCGGGTTGTGGCTGGTGGCCTTCTGCTCGATGGAGATGGCGGGCGAGAGGCCCTCGATCACGTCGACATCGGGCTTGTCCATCAGCTGCAGGAACTGGCGGGCGTAGGCGCTCAGGCTCTCGACATAGCGACGCTGGCCCTCGGCGTAGAGGGTGTCGAAGGCCAGGCTGGATTTGCCCGAGCCCGACAGCCCCGTGATCACCACCAGGGCGTGCTTGGGGATGTCGAGGTCGATGTTCTTGAGGTTGTGCGTGCGGGCGCCGCGCACCTGGATCAGCGGGTTGTCCCAACGGGGGCGGGCCGCGCCTGCCAGGGCCCCGACGGGGGCGGCGGTGCGCAAGGCGAGCGAAAGGGGCTGACCAGACTGATCTTGGGAGGACTCGGGGGCGGACATCGGGGCAAACGCAGCAAGTAGAAGGCCCAGGCCTGGCGGCAAAAGGGCAACCGGCCATCATACGTCGGCCCCAGGGCGGCTGGCCAGCGAGGCCCATGGCCGGGCCCCAGCGTCGGGCTTGGCGCGACCCGTGATAAAAAGCGACTTGTTTGCCCCGCTGTCTCGATTTCTGTCGTGCGCCGCCACCCGCGGTGCATGGGGTACCGGTCACACGCTGGTCCCCCGGGCCTCCCCCAGGTCACACACCTGCCCAAGGCGCCTTGCGTCTGCCAGCCATGCTC
>NZ_JAIZVX010000176.1 GCF_021768455.1 Aquabacterium sp.
TACTGCTTGACGCGGGCCTGGTCGGAACCACCGTTGTAGAGGTTCCAGTTGAGCAGCAGTTCGGCGGCGGTGTCACGTTTCTGGTCCTGCACGCCATCGAAGTTCTTGCCCACGCCAGTGCGGAAGCGCGCCTCGACCTTGGGCTGGAAGGGGCTTTCCTTGCCCTTGGCCTGCGATTGAACCGCGCGCAGGTTTTCCACCGCGGCGCTGATGCTGGCGTGCCGGGAGAGCGACTGGTTCACCGTGTCGGTGTTGCCAGGCAGCAGCCCTTTTTCCAGTCCGGCGACGCTGGCCAGCCTGGGTGCGGGCGCTTCCCCGACCAGGCGCAGGTAGCGGGCGCTGACGTCATGCAGGTTGGCGACTTCCGTGGTCAGGTTGGATTCGGCCAGGGCCAGGCGGGCGTTCGACTGCTCGGCATCCACGCCGCGGCCCACACCGGCCTTGAACTTCGACTGGAGCTGATCGGCGGCGTACTTGTGCTGCACGTAGTTGTCTTCGGCCAGGGCCACCAGCTTGCGGTAGCGCTGCACGTCGAGGTAGGCCTTGGCGGTTTCCAGGGCGGTGTCTTCGGTGGCGGCCAGGAACTCGAAGTAGCGTGTCAGGCGGGCATGACCGAGGCGATCGACCTCGGTGCGCGTGGCCAGGCCGTCCCAGAGCATCTGGTTGGCCGTCAGGGCGATGCCGTTGCGGGTCAGGCTTTGCGAGGCGGGGCTGCGGCTGGTGATGCGGTCGCTGTCGCGGCCGACGCTGGCGCTCAGGCCGATCACGGGGCGGAAGCCGCCGCTGGCCACGTCGGTTTCATTCGCGGCGGCCTGCAAGGCGTTCAGGCGAGCGGTGACTTCGGGGTTGTTCGTGATCGCCTTCTGGACGGCATCGGCCAGGCCAGCACTGGCGGTCTGGGCATGGGCCACGCTCAGCAGGCAGGCCACAGAAAGGGTTGTCAATCCGAACGATTTCATCACAGTCTTCACGTTTCAACCTCATCTTTGAGAGGGTGGCATCGGCGCGGTTGCAGGTTTCTTGAGCGCGGGCCACCATTCAGGCGTCTTGAATCACCACTGCTGCGCATTCTGACATCGAAAACCCGTGGCTTTGCCCGGCAGAGAATGGGGTGCGTGATGCGTCCACCGTGGTGCGACAAAACGAGGGTCAAGTTTGGTATCGACCAACCGATCTAAGGATGTGTTCTCTCAAAAGCTGTCCTCCCTCTGTCGACAGGCTGGTCAGCATTTGGCCTGGCCGGCACGGGTGATCCCTCTTCGGATTCGCTGGCGAGCGCTGTGTCTGGCCTTTCTGCTGGCCTGGCCCGGCAGCCAGGCCCTCGATTCCAGCCGTGTGCTGTCGACCGCCCAGCGTGCGGGGCCGGTGGCATTGGCCCGGGCACAGGCCCTGATTCAGGAAATCGTGGAATCGGCCGGGCACGACGAAGAATCTCGCCTGCGCACCGTCAATACCTTTTTCAATCGCCAGGTGCTTTACCGCGATGACCGCGAGGTCTGGGGTGTGGTCGATTATTGGGCCTCGCCCCTGGAAACACTGGGCAAAGGGCAGGGTGATTGCGAGGATTACGCCATCGGCAAGTATTTCGCGCTCCTGGCTTCCGGCATATCGGGTGCGAAGATGCGACTGGTTTATGTGCGAGCCCAGGTGGCCGGTGGCACCCAGGCCCACATGGTGCTGGCCTATTACCCGGAGCCCAATGCCGAGCCCCTGATCCTGGACAACCTGGTCACCGAGATCCGACCGGCCTCCAGACGCCCGGATCTCAGCCCTGTTTTCAGCTTCAACGCCGAAGGTTTGTGGCAAGGTGTCGCGGGGGCCAGTGCGGGCGACCCGGTGGCCCGTTTGTCGCGCTGGCGCGATGTGCTGGCCAAAGCCAAGGCCGAAGGCTGGTGGTGAAGAGCAGAAAACGGAGTGCGCAGCGCAGGCTGCTGGAGAGCATATGTCCCTGATTCGACAGATCTGGTTGTTGTTGCTGACGACGCTGCTGATGGCGTTTCTTGGCAGCTTCGCCGTGTGGATGGTGTCGGCCCGGGGCTACCTGGAAACCCAGCTCCGCCTGAAGAACGCCGACAACGCCCAGTCGCTGGCATTGAACCTGTCGCAGCTCAAGGGCGACATGACGGGCATGGACCTCATGGCGTCGGCCATGTTCGACACGGGCTTTTACCAGCGGGTGGCCCTGAGGGACGCCAACGGCCGTGTGCTGTTCGAGCACGTGGTCTCCAGCGACACGAACAAGACCCACGCCCCTGCCTGGTTCGCCCAGCTGGTGCCGGTGGTATCGGCCCCGGGCGTGGCCCAGGTGTCGGACGGCTGGCGGGCGCTGGGCTCGGTCGAGGTGGTGAGCCATGCCGGCTTTGCCCACGACCAGCTCTGGGAGGGCAGCCTCAAGACGGCCACCTGGCTGGCGGTGCTGGGCGCCCTGGCAGGTGTGGCCGCGACCTTCGGGGTGCGCGGCATCCGCGAACCGCTGGACGCCACGGTCGATCAGGCCCAGGCCTTGATGGAGCGGCGCTTCATCACCGTCGTCGAGCCCAAGGTGCCCGAACTGGCCCGGCTGAGTCGGGCCATGAACGAGGTGGTGGTTCGACTCAAATCGCTGTTCGACGAGCAGGCTTCGCAGGTCGAGCTGCTGCGTCAGCAGGCCCATTGCGATCCGCTCACTGGCCTGTCGCACCGCCGCCATTTCATGGCCCAGCTTCAGGCCCAACTGGACAAGGAAGAAGGTTCGGGTTCTGGCGTGCTGTACCTGATCCGCCTGGTGGACCTGGTCGGGATCAACCGCACGCTGGGGCACCGCGCCACCGATGGCCTTCTGCAGCGCCTGGCCCAGGTGCTCAATGGGGTGTCGCGTGGTGTAGCCGGTGCGGCAAAGGGGCGCCTCAATGGCGGTGATTTCGCGGTCTGCCTGAGCAGCGTCGACGTGCCCTTGCCGCAGGCTGAGCACTATGCCGACGCGCTGAGGCGTGTGTTTGCCGAGCAGGCGGTGTCGGCCTCGGTGGTGATCGGCGCTGTGCCATGGAGTCGCGGCATGCCGGTTGCGCAGGTGCTGGCCGCGGCCGACTCGGCACTGGCCCAGGCCGAAAGCCGCGGTGCCTTTGCCGTCGAGAGCGCCGTGCTGCCCGAGAGCAGCGCGCCCGTGCTGGGCGAAGACGAGTGGCGCCGTCGCCTGGCAGGCGCCCTGTCCGAGCACCGTCTGCAGTTGATGCGCTTCCCGGTGGTCGATGGCCTGATGGCCCTGGTGCACCACGAGTGCCCGCTGCGCCTGCAGCTGGAGCCCGGTGGCACCTTCGAGCCGGCCGCCCGCTGGTTGCCCATGGCCTTGCGCTGTGGGCTGATTTCGCAGATTGACGAGGCCGCGGTGGGGCTGGCGCTGGACCAGATCGCCCAGGACCAGCAGGCCCGCGGTGTGAACCTCTCGCCCGCGTCTCTGGCCGACAGCAGCTTTGTGCCGCGCCTGCGCGCGCGCCTGGCGGCTTCGCCCGAGGCCGCGCGCCACCTGTGGCTGGAGGTGGCCGAGGCCGCCGCCATCGACCGTTTCGACATGGTGCGCGAACTGTGCAAGCAGCTTCGCCCCTTGGGTGCGCGCATCGGGCTGGAGCATGCCGGCGAGCGCCTGACCCGCATCGAGTTCCTGTTCGAGGCGGGCCTGGATTATGTGAAGCTCGATGCCTCGGTGGTGCAGGGCGTGGCCCAGGACACGGCCCGCTCGGCCTTTGTCTCGGCCACCGTTGGCATGCTGCACGGGCTGGGGTTGCAGGTGTTCGCCGAAGGGGTGAACGAGCTGGCCGACATCCAGGCCCTGCGCCAGGTCGGCATCGATGGGGTGACCGGCCCGGCCGTGAAGATGGCCTGATCAGCCGGTCTGAATTGCAGGGCCTGTGGCTCTCGCGCCTTGGCGGGTTCAGCGCTCGCGCAGCGCGTAGGCGTGGGCCTTGAGCACGGGTTTGAGCAGGTAGGACAGCACCGTCTTCTGGCCCGTGAGCACGTCCACTTCGGCGGTCATGCCCGGGATGATGGGCATCTTGTCGCTGAAGTTGGTCTGGTGGGTGCGCACGCGCACGATGTAGAAGGTGTTGGTGCCGCGCTCGTCGGTGACGGTGTCGGGGCTGATGTTTTCCACCACCGCGTCGAGGCCGCCGTAGATCGAGAAGTCGTAGGCCGTGAATTTCACGGTGGCCTTCTGGCCTGGGTGGATGAAGGCGATGTCGCGTGGCTGGATCTTGGCTTCCAGCACCAGCGCGTCGTCCAGGGGCACGATCTCGACGATGTCCTTGCCCGGCGAGACCACGCCGCCCACCGTGTTGGCCAGCAGCCGCTGCACGCGGCCGCGCACCGGGGATTTGACCGTGGCCTTGTCCACCTTGTCGGCCAGGGCGACGGCGCCTTCGTTCAGGGCGTTGAGCCGGCCCAGCACCTCCGAGAGCTCCTTGCGCGTGTCGTTGCGGAAGGACAGTTCGGTCTCCTGGATCTTGCGCGTGGCCTCGGCGATGGAGGCCTGGGCGCGTGCAGCCTGGGCGCCTGCCTGCTCCAGGTCGCCGCGTGCCCGGCTCACGTCGCGCTCCAGGCGCAGCACGTCGACCTCCGAGACCGCGCCGCTGGCCAGCAGCGGTCGGGTCTTGGCCAGTTCCTGCTGCGACAGGTCGAGCGAGCGGCTGGCCGATTCGCGCTTGGAGCGCGCTTCGCTCAGCTCCTGCTGGCGCTGCGCCAGTTGCTGCTGGCTGATCGAAATCAGCGCTTCGAGTTCGGAGCGGCGTGCGTCGTAGAGTTGGCGCTCTTCGTCGACGATGCGCTTTTCTTCGGCGTTGTCAGGCCGCGGTGTGGGCGGGGTGAAGCTGTGGCCTTCGGCCAGGGCCTTCAGGCGCGACAACTTGGCCTGCAGCGCAAACGACTGGGCTGCGCTCTCGCGGACACCCGAAGTGGCACGGGTCTCGTCCACCTTGAGCAGCAGCTGGCCGGCCTCGACCACCTGGCCCTCTTTCACCAGGATCTCGGTGACCACGCCGCCGTCCAGCGACTGGATCACCTGCAGCTGCCTGGAAGGAATGACCTTGGCGTCGCCCTTGGTCACCTCGTCGACCTTGGCCAGTGCGGCCCAGGTGATCAGGACCACGACGACCAGCAAGGCCCCGCGCAGCACGGTTTGTGCGCGGTAGGTGTGCTCGCGCGACATGACGGCGTCGGCTTCCAGCTCGAAGCTGCGCATGCCGCTGGCCTGGGCGGCCTCGGGCGTCACGCGGGCGCCGGTCAGCCTGTCGAGCAGGCGGTCGGTCAGGGGGGCGATGCGGGTGCGGAGGGCTTCCAGGCCTTTGATCAGACCCAGGCCCAGGGTGCTCAGTGTGCTCATGTGGGGGCTCCGGGCAGGTCAGGATGCGCGCGAGATGCGGCCAGCCGCGAGCGCCTGCATGATGCGTTCGCGTGGGCCGTCGGCCACGACCTTGCCCTGGTCGATCACGATCACGCGGTCTACGAAGGCCAGCATCGAGGTGCGGTGGGTGACCAGCACCACGGTCTTGCCTTGGGAGAAGGCCTGCATGTTCTGTGTGACCAGGGCTTCGGTGGAGAAGTCCATGGCGCTGGTGGGCTCGTCGAGCAGCAGGATGGGCGCGTTGTGCAGCACGGCGCGGGCGATGCCCACACCCTGACGTTGACCGCCCGAGAGCAGCTCGCCACGCTCGCCCACCTGCATGTCGAAGCCTTGCGGATGGCGGCTGATGAAGTCCACCATGCCGGCGGTTTCGGCCGCGGCCACGATGGCCTCGTCCTGCGCATGCGGCATGCCGAAGGTGATGTTCTCGCGCAGGGTGCCGTAGAACAGGTTCACGTCCTGCGAGACGTAGCCGAGGTTGCGGCGCACATCGGCCGGATCGAGCTGGCGCATGTCGATGCCATCGATCAGCACCGCGCCTTCCTTGGGCTGATAGAGGCCCAGGATGAGCTTTTGCAGCGTGGTCTTGCCCGAGCCCACCTTGCCAATCAGCGCGACCTTTTCGCCAGGTGCCACCTTGAAGCTGACGTCGTCCAGCGAATGGTCCTGACGGCCCGGGTAGGCGAAGGACACATGGCGGAACTCGATCTCGCCCCTCAGTTCGCGGCGCTGCACGAAGCTGCTGCCCTCGGGGCGCTCCACAGGCTGATCCATGATCTTGTTGAGCGATTCGAGCGCGGTGCGGGCGCCCTGGTACTGCATCAACAGGCCCACGATCTGCCCGGCCGGCGCGAGGGCGCGGCCCGCGAGCATCGAGGCGGCGATGAGGCCACCCATGGTGAGCTGTTTGTCGGTGATCAGGTAAACGCCGATCAGCACGATCGCCACGGACACCATCTGCGTGAGCGTGGCCGTGGTGTACATGGCCGTGGACGAGAGCCCGCGCATGCGCACGTTCAGCGTCGAGAGGAACTGGTTGGCCCGTTCCCAGCGGGCCTGGATCAGGCTTTCGGCGCCTTGCGACTTGATGGTTTCGATGCCGGTCAGGCTCTCGACCAGGGTGGCGTTGCGCTGGGCCGAGGCCTGGTAGGTGCTTTGCGAGAGCTCGTGCAGGCGGTGCTGCAGCACGTAGCCCGAGACCACGATGACGAAGAACACCAGGATGACCGGCAGGATCAGCCAGGGCGAGATCCATGCGATCACGAATAGGAAGAGCACGGCAAAGGGCAGGTCGATCAGGGCCGTGACCGTGCTGGAGGCGATGAAATCGCGCACCTGCTCGAAGCCGCGCAGGTTGGAGGCAAAGGAGCCCACCGACTGGGGGCGGTTTTCCAGGCGCATGCCCAGCACGCGCTCCATCAGCGTGGCGGAGATCTGCACGTCGATGCGCGCGCTGGCCTCGTCCACAAAGTGGCTGCGCAGCAGCTTGATGAACACGTCGCTCACGAACACCAGCGTCACACCGATGGCCAGCACCCACAGCGTCTCGGTCGCATGGTTGGGCACCACGCGGTCGTAGACGTTCATCGAGAAGATGGGGTAGGCCATCGCGAACAGGTTGATGAGCAGGGCCGCCCACAGCACGTCGCGGTACACAAAGCGCTGCGCCAGCACCGGACCCCAGAACCAGTGGCCACTGCGGGTGGCCTTGACCTCGGGGGCGCGTTCGTCGAAGCGAAAGTGCGGTCTGGCAAACAGCACCACACCGCTGTAGCGGGCCTCGAGCTCTGCGGTGCTCAGCTTGACGGCGCCCTGGCCGGTTTCGGGCAGCAGCACGCGCCAGGTGGCGTCGCCAGTGGCCTCGGGCGATGCCGTTGGGGGCGCTTCGCGGCCCAGCAGCACGCAGGCCGAATCTCCTTTGAGGATCAGGATGGCGGGCAGGGTCAGGTCGTCGATCTGATCGAGGCTCAGGCGCTGCAGGCGGGTTGCCAGACCGGCGCGCCCAGCGGCGCGTTCGGCAAGGGTCAGGCTCAGCGGCCCTTTGTCGAGCGGCAGTCCGGCCGACAGCGAAGCGCGCGATGCGGCGATGCCGTGCAGCCGGCAGACTTCGATCAGGCTGTCGAGCAGCGGGTCAGGGGCCACGAGGTCCTCGCGCAGGCGCAGGGC
>NZ_JAIZVX010000048.1 GCF_021768455.1 Aquabacterium sp.
CGGCCGAGCACGCCGCGCTGGGCGCCACGGCGGGTGCGCTGGGGATGGGGCGGCTGACGTAATACGACGGGTCACGCGACTGGCGGACCAGGCCGGGCAGGATCTCGCAGTAGGCGGCCCAGGTGCTGGGGTAGGCGGGCGGGCAGTCGGCCTTGATGGCTTCGTGCAGCGCGGGCAGGGCGTGGAAGGGCACCATGGGGAACATGTGGTGTTCGACGTGGTAGTTCATGTTCCAGTACAGGAAGCGGAATGCCGGGTTCATGTGCACGGTGCGGCAGTTGGCGCGGTGATCGAGCACGTTCTCGGGCAGGGCGGCGTGCTGGGTCAGGCCAAAGAAGTTGTAGAGCCAGGCGCCGTAGATGCTGGGCAGGCCCACGAACAGGAAGGGCACCCAGGTCTGCTCGGCCAGGCAGTAGACGGCCAGCGTGACGTACAGGGCAACCCAGACGCGGGCTTCGCGGACGACCTTGGGCCACTCCATCTCCGGCACGAAGCTGCGGTCGGCTTCACTCAGGTGACCGGCGGCATTGGCCAGCACCTTTTTCAGCTCCTTGGGCAGGTGAAAGAGGCCGAAGAAGCCCAGGGTCTGGCTCACCAGGCCCACCGGCAGTGGCACGGCCACCTCGGGGTCGCGTCCGGTGACCAGGGTGTCGGTGTGGTGGCGGGCGTGGCTCCAGCGCCAGACGGTGGGGCGGCGGAAGACCTGGAAGCAGGCCAACTGGTAGAGCACATCGTTCATCCAGCGGGTCTTGAAGGCTGTGCCATGGCTGGACTCGTGCCAGCGCGAATCGGCCGGGCCGCAATAAAGCGTGCCGTAGAGCAGGAAGGCGGGAATGGCCCAGGCCGTGTCCAGGCTGTGCCAGGCCAGCATGCCAGCCGCCACGATGAGTGCGTACCAGAGCGCCGTGTCGCGCAGCGCGCGGGCGTCGTCGCGCTTCATCAGCTCCTTCATCGTCGTGCGGGGAACGGGGCACTTGTACCAGTTGGCGTTCACCAGGCCGGCGGCGTGGGCGCGATCGCCTGCGCCGGTCAGCAGGTCGTAGTCGGCGTGGGTGGTGGCCGCGGGGGCCAGTGGGCGTGTCATGGGCGGGTCTCCTGAGGTGTCTGCCAACGTCGCGGCGTGGGTGGTGCTGGTGCGAGCAAATGCTAGGCGCCATGCGGGTTTTGCTCCATGGCCTTCTCGCAGGACCTGTCAGAAACTATCAGGATGAGATGCCAAAAAATTGCAGGGATGGCAGGCACCGCGGGCTTGTCCGCATGGACACGGGGCAGGTCATGGGGGGCATGAAGCGCCCCACCATGACCGCGGTGGCCGAGGCTGCGGGGGTGAGCGTGGCCACGGTCGACAGGGTGCTCAATGGCCGACTGCCGGTGCGTGGGCCCACGGCCATGCGGGTGATGGAGGCGGCGCAGCGCATCGGCTACCACGCCAGCGACCTGATGCGCCAGCGCCTCCTGGGTGGGGGCAACACGCCAGCGCGAACCCTGGGCTTCATCCTGCAGATCAACCACGACCCGTTTTACGCCGCGCTGGCCGAGGCATTGCAGCAGGCCGCTGCGGCGCAGACCCGCTGGCGTTGCCGGGCGGTGGTGCGCGTGGTCGATGCGCTGCGCCCCGCTGCGCTGGTCCAGGCCATGCACGAGCTGGCCGAACAGGCCGATGGCATCGGCATCGTGGCCGGTGACCACCCTCAGGTCAACGAGGCCGTGGCCGTGCTGCAGGGGCGGGGCTGCCCCACGGTGGCTTTGCTCTCCGACATCGGGTCACCCTTGCGCGCCGGCCATGTGGGCCTGGACCACCGCAAGACCGGTCGCACGGCGGCCTGGGCCATCAGTCGCCTGTCGAAGGTGGCGGGCGAGGTGGGCGTCTTCGTGGGCAGCCACCGCTTCATCGGGCACGAGCTGACCGAGATGAGCCTGCGCTCCTACCTGCGCGAGCACGCGCCTGGCTTCCAGGTGCTCGACGCCGTGGTCAACCGCGAAGACCCTGACCTGGCCTACGAGGCCACGCTCACGCTGGTCGATCGCCACCCCGATCTGGTCGGTCTCTACCTGCCCAGTGGCGGGGTGCCGGGTGTGCTCAAGGCCTTGCGCGAACTGCGCGGCCACGAGCACCACATCGTCACCGTCGCCAGCGAGCTCTCCCCCTTGCACCGCGAGGCCTTGCACGAAGGGCTGATCGACCTGGTCATCGCCACCCCGAAGGCGGCGGTGGCCGAGGCCGCGGTGCAGTTGCTGTGCGAGGCACTGGACGCTGCCGGCCAGCCCTGGGCCCCGCGCATGGTCTACCCACCCTTCGACGTGCACACCCCCGAAAACACCTGAGGCACAGGTGCTTGGCGGTACCGCCGCGTGCTGGACGTTCCGCGCCAGCTGGGTGGTCAGCGCCTGGAAATCCGTTTCCTTGCTTTTCTAAAAATAGAAACGGGTTTCCCCTAAGGGAAAAAAGAGAAACGGATTTCTACAATCAGCCCAGGTTGAAAAACAAGGTCAACCGAAGCTGCCGCCGAGCAGCGCCTCCCCTCCACCCCTGAGTCCCCAACTACCGAGGAAGACAGCATGAAAAAGTGGATCCAAACCGCACTCGTCACGATGATGTTGCCCGTCGCCGCCATGGCGCAGACCAAGATCGGCGTCTCCATGGCGCACTTCGACGACAACTTCCTGACCATCCTGCGCGGTGGCATGCAGAAGCACGCCGAAGGCCTCAAGGGCGTGTCCCTGCAGTTCGAAGATGCCCGCGGCGACGTGGGGCGCCAGGTCAGCCAGGTTGAAACCTTCATCTCGCAGAAGGTCTCTGCCATCGTGGTGAACCCCGCCGACACCGCGTCGACCAAGCGCATCAGCGAAGCCGCCCGCAAGGCCGGCATCCCCCTGGTCTACGTGAACCGCAAGCCCGATGAAAAGATGGGCAATGGCGTGAGCTTCGTGGGTTCGGACTCCCTCGTTGCCGGTCACCTGCAAGGTGAAGCCCTGGCCAAGCGCCTCAACGGCAAGGGCAACGTCGTGATCATGGTGGGTGAGCTGTCGACCGACGCCGCCCAGGACCGCACCCGCGGCGTGAAGGAGGTCTTCAAGAAGTACCCCGGCATCAAGGTCATCGAAGAGCAGACCGGCAACTGGCAGCGCAACCAGGGCATCGACCTGATGAGCAAGTGGATCAGCGCCGGTCACAAGATCGACGCCGTGGCCGCCAACAACGACGAGATGGCCATTGGCGCCCTGATCGCATTGCGTCAGGCCAAGATCAGCCCGAAGAAGGTGCTGGTTGCGGGTGTGGACGCCACGCCGGATGCCCTGCAGGAACTGGTCAAGGGTGACCTGTCTTTCACGGTGTTCCAGAACGCCAAGGGCCAAGGTTCGGGTGCGATCGACCAGGCTATGAAGATGGCCAAGGGTGACAAGAACGTCGTGCCCTCCGTGATGATCCCTTACGAGCTGGTCACGCTCGAGAACTACAAGCAATACGCTTCCAACTGATGCAGACGGGCCCCGGCGGACCGTCCGCACGGGGCCCTGTCCATGTCTGAATCCAAACAAGGGCCCACCATGCAAGCCGACCTCATTGAAATGCAGGCTGTCGCCACCAGCGAGCACAAGGTGCTGCTGACCGCCAACCAGATTCGCAAGGCCTTCCCCGGTGTGGTGGCCCTCGACAACGTCTCCCTGAGCATCCGCGCCGGTGCCGTGCACGCCCTGATGGGTGAAAACGGTGCAGGCAAGTCGACCATGATGAAAATCCTGGCCGGCGCCTATGTGGCCGACAGCGGCACGCTGACGCTGCGCGGCAAGACTCTGAACCTCAAGACCCCGCGCGACGCGCTGGACGTGGGCATCGCCATGATCCACCAGGAGCTCAACCTACTGGCCGACATGACGGTGGCCGAGAACATCTGGATTGGCCGCGAGCCCCGCAACCGCCTCGGCCTGGTCAACCACAGCCGCCTCAATGAGCAGACGGCCGAGCTGATGGCGCGCCTGCGCATCGACATCGACCCCGAGTGCCTGCTGGGGGACCTGTCGATCGCCAACCGCCAGATGGTGGAGATCGCCAAGGCCGTGAGCTACAACTCCGACGTCCTGATCATGGACGAGCCCACCTCGGCCATCACCGACAAGGAAGTCGCCCGTCTGTTCGCGATCATCGATGCGCTGCGCCGCGATGGCAAGGCCATCATCTACATCACGCACAAGATGGACGAGGTCTTCAAGATCGCCGACGACATCTCCATCTTCCGCGATGGCAAGCACATCGTTTCGGGCCCGGCCTCCACCTTCACGCCGAACTCGCTGATCGCAGCGATGGTCGGCCGCGAACTCAGCCAGCTCTTCCCCAAGGAAGAGGCGCAGATTGGCGACGTGGCCGTGGCCGTCAAGGGCCTGAGCCGCAAGGGCAAGTTCCACGACGTGAGCTTCAACGTGCGCTACGGCGAGATCCTGGGCTTTGCCGGCCTGATGGGTTCGGGCCGCACGGAGGTGGTCGAGTCCCTGTTTGGCGTCGACCCGGCCGACAAGGGCGAGATCACGCTACACGGCCAGACCCTGCGCATTCGCAGTCCCAAGGACGCGATCGCCCAGGGCATGGCCCTGTTGACCGAAGACCGCAAGAAATCGGGCCTCTTCCTGATGTTGTCGGTGGGCGCCAACATGGAGATCACGGCCATGAACCAGCACGCACCCGCCGGCTTCGTGCGCCAGGGCGTGGTCGATGGCGAGTGCGAAGACATGCGCAAGCGCCTGGCCGTCAAGACGCCCGATCTGAACGAGACCATCGAGAACCTCTCGGGCGGCAACCAGCAGAAGGTGCTGATCGCCCGCTGGCTGCTGAACAAGCCCCGCATCCTCATCCTGGACGAACCGACCCGCGGCATCGACGTGGGCGCCAAGTCCGAGATCCACCGGCTGATGTCGTCGCTGGCCAAGCAAGGCGTGGCCATCATCATGATTTCGTCCGAACTGCCCGAGGTGATGGGCATGAGCGACCGCATGGTGGTGATGCACGAAGGCCGCGTGGCCGGTGAACTCAACCGCGCCGACTTCAGCCAGGAACGCATCATGGCGCTCGCCTCCGGGGTGCGCGCCGACTTCACGAACTGATTGATTGCAGGACACACCCATGAGCCAAGCACCCACGGTCGATTCCCTGACCTCCCAATCCTTCAAGCCCCGCGCCCGGCGCTGGCCCCAAGACCTCAGCATCTTCCTGGTGCTGCTGGGCATTGCCCTGTGTTTCGAAGGCCTGGGCTGGCTGGTCCGTGACCAGTCCTTCCTCGGCAACCCTGCCGGCCTCGTCATCATGGTGCTGCAGGTCTCCGAAATCGGCCTGATCGCCATCGGGGTCACCATGATCATCATCGCGGGCGGCATCGACCTCTCGTCCGGATCGGTGGTGGCGCTCTCGGCCATGGTGGCCGCCAGCTTCGCCCAGACCAGCGATTACGCCCGGGCCGTCTACCCCGGCCTGACCGATCTGCCCGCCATCGTGCCCATCCTGCTGGGCGTGGGCGTGGGCGCCCTGGTGGGTTGGTTCAACGGCAGCCTGATCGTGCGCACCGGCGTGCCGGCCTTCATCGTCACGCTGGGCATGATGGTGTCGGCACGCGGCCTGGCCCGTCTCTACACCCACGGCCAGCCTGTGTCGATGCTGAGCGACGGCTACCTGTGGATCGGCTCCGGCGCCAAGCCCGTGATCGTCTTCCTGCTCACCGCCCTGGTCTTCCATGTGGTGCTGCGCTTCACCCGCTTCGGCAAGTGCACCTATGCCGTGGGTGGCAACCCGGTCGCCGCCCGCGTCTCGGGCATCAACATCAACCGCCAGCTGATCTGGATCTACACCCTGGCCGGCACCCTGGCTGGCCTGGCCGGTGTGATCGCCTCGTCCCGTGCGCAGACCGGCCAGTCCGGCATGGGCATGTCGTATGAGCTCGATGCCATCGCGGCAGCCGTCATCGGCGGCACCAGCCTCTCGGGTGGTGTGGGCCGCATCACCGGCACCGTGATCGGCGCCCTGATCCTGGGCGTGATCTCCAGCGGCTTCACTTTCCTGGGCATCGACTCCTACATCCAGGAAATCATCAAGGGCGGCATCATCGTTGTCGCCGTGGTGGCCGACCAGCTGCGCAAGAAAAAGCGCTGAACCCTGACGCGTTGACCTCAACCCTGACTGCACCCCAAGGACGCGCATGACCACCTTGACCTTCCCGGCCAACCGGCCCATCGACATCGCCTGCCTCGGACGCCTGGCGGTCGACCTCTACGCCCAGCAGGTTGGCTGTGCGCTGGAAGACGCTTCCAGCTTCGCCAAGTACCTGGGTGGCTCTTCGGCCAACATCGCCTTCGGCACGGCCCGCCTGGGGCTGAAGAGCGCGATGATCTCGCGGGTCGGCCAGGAGCAGATGGGCCGCTTCCTGCTCAACACCCTGCAGCGTGAAGGCTGCGATGTGAGCCAGGTGCAGACCGACGCCCAGCGCCTCACCGGCCTGGTGTTGTTGGGCCTCAAAGACCGCGACACCTTCCCGCTGCTCTTCTACCGCGAGAACTGCGCCGACATGGCGCTCGACGCCAACGCCATCAGCGAAGACTTCATCAAGGGCTGCCGCTCGCTGCTGATCACCGGCACGCACCTGAGCACCAGCCAGGTCCGTGACGCCTCGCGCCGCGCCCTGAGCTTCGCTGGCCAGCATGGCGTGACCCGCGTGCTCGACATCGACTACCGCCCTGTGCTGTGGGGCCTCACCGGCCGCGGTGAAGGCGAAAACCGCTTCGTGGCCGATGCCCGCGTCACCCAGCAGCTGCAGCAGGACCTGCCGCAGTTCGAGCTCATCATCGGCACCGAAGAAGAGTTCCTCATCGCCGGTGGCGTGCCCGATGACATCATGGCCTCGCTGCGTGCGGTGCGCGCCGTGTCCGCCGCTGCCCTGGTGGTCAAGCGCGGAGCCCTGGGCTGCAGCTTCATCCCTGGCGCCGTGCCGGCCAGCCTGGACGAAGCCGAGACGGTGCAGGGTGAGCGCGTCGAGGTGCTCAATGTGCTGGGCGCGGGCGATGCCTTTGCCTCGGGCCTGATGAGTGGCCTGTTGCGCGGCAAGTCCTTTGCCGAATCGGCGGCGATTGCCAATGCCTGTGGTGCCATCGTGGTTTCGCGCCATGCCTGTGCGCCCGCCATGCCCACCCCCGATGAACTCGCGCACTGGTTCAGCGGGCACCGCCATCCGCAGCCCGACCGCGATCCGGTGCTGTCGCACCTGCACCGTGTCTCGGCCGCCCGCCCGGCCTGGCCCGAGGTCTATGTGCTGGCCTTCGACCACCGCGCCCAGTTCTACGACATCGCCCGTGAAAACGGCGCCACCGAGACGCGCATCCCCGAGCTCAAGCGCCTGCTGACCCGTGCCGCCAAGGCCGTGGCCGATGACGTGTCCACGCAGGGCAAGATCGGCGTGCTGATCGACGACCTCTACGGCGAAGCCTCGCTGCACGATGCCACCGGCCGTGGCTGGTGGGTGGGCCGCCCCATCGAGCTGCCCGGCAGCTACCCGCTGCGCTTCGACCGCGCCCTTTCGCTGGCCACCAAGCTGCAAAGCTGGCCGCGAGAGCAGGTGGTGAAGTGCCTCGTCTACTACCACCCGGACGACGAGCCCGAGCTGCGCCTGGCGCAAGAGCGCACCCTGCTGGAAGTGTGGGAAGCCACGCGCGCCTCGGGCCATGAGCTGCTGTTGGAGGTGATCCCGCCCAAGGCCAAGCTGGTCGGTGGTGACGTGGGGGGCGCCGTGCTGCGCTCGGTCAAGCGCCTCTACAACCTGGGCCTCAAGCCCGAGTGGTGGAAGCTGGGCGTCATGCCCAAGGCATCCTGGGAAGAGCTCGATGCCCTGGTGCAAGAGCGCGACCCCTACTGCCGCGGGGCCGTCATCCTGGGCCTGAACCAACCGATGAACGAGCTGCTTGAAGGCTTCGGCCAGGCCCAGGCACCGGTGGTCAAGGGCTTCATGATCGGCCGCACCACCTGGGCGCAGGCCAGCGCGCAGTGGCTGCGCGGCGACCTGACCGACCAGCAATTGATTGACGAAGTCGCGGGCAATTTCCGCACCCTGATCGACGGCTGGCGCGCCACGCGCAAGACCTCGGCCAGCACCCCTGCCGCCCTCGAAGGAGCCCGCGCATGAGCCGCTCTGTGCCCACCATCCGCCTGACCATGGCCCAGGCCCTGGTCCGTTACCTGGCCGCCCTGCGCATCGAAGAAGACGATGGCAGCCTGCACCCCTATGTGGGCGGTGTCTGGGCCATCTTTGGTCACGGCAACGTGGCCGGCCTGGGCGAGGCCCTGGCCCAGCACCGCGCCGAGTTGCCAGTGTTCCGGGCCCACAACGAGCAGGCCATGGCGCACTCGGCCATCGCCTACGGCAAGGCCCACATGCGCCGCCGCATCCAGGTGGCCACCTCGTCCATCGGGCCGGGTGCCACCAACATGGTCACGGCCGCGGCCCTGGCCCATGTGAACCGCTTGCCCATCCTGCTGCTGCCGGGCGACACCTTTGCCTCTCGCGCCCCGGACCCGGTGCTGCAGCAGATCGAGAGCTTCAGCGAAGGCGATGCCACGGCCAACGATTGCTTCCGCCCGGTCTCGCGCTATTTCGATCGCATCACCCGCCCCGAGCAGATCCTCTCGGCCCTGCCGCGCGCCCTGCAGATCCTGACCGACCCGGCCACCTGCGGTCCCGTCACCCTGGCTCTGCCGCAGGACGTGCAAAGCCAGGCCTTCGATTGCCCGGAAGACTTCCTGCGGCCTGCGCCCCTGCGCATCCGCCGCCCGGTGCCCGATGAGCGCGAATTTGCGCTTGCCGTGGCCGCCATCCAGCAGGCCCGTCGCCCGCTGATCGTGGCCGGTGGCGGTGTGCTCTATGCCGGCGCCAGCGAGGTCTTGAGCACCCTGGCTCAGCGTTACGGCGTGCCCGTGGTCGAATCGCAGGCCGGCAAGGGCGCCCTGAGCTGGGACCACCCGCTCAACCTCGGCTCTGTGGGCGTGACCGGTTCGCCCGCCGCCAACGCCATGGCCGAACAGGCGGACCTCGTGATCGGCGTGGGCACCCGCCTGCAGGATTTCACCACCGGCTCGCACGCCCTGTTTGCACAGGCGAAGCTGCTGTCCATCAATGTGCAACCGCTGGACGCGGCCCGCTGCCGCGCCCAAGGCCTGGTGGCCGATGCCCGTCTGGCCTTGCAATCGCTGGACACGGCCTTGGCTGGCTGGCAGCCTGAAGACGGCTGGGCCAACGAAGCCAGCCGCCGTGCCCACCAGTGGCGCGAGCGCGTGAGCGACCTCACCACAGCCGTGCCACCCGCCGGCACCCTGCCTTACGACGCCGAAGTCATCGGTGCCGTGCGCGACTCCACGCCCGACAGCGCCAACCGCGACATCGTGGTCTGCGCCGCAGGCACCCTGCCGGCCGAACTGCACAAGCTGTGGCGCGCCGGTGGCCCGGGCCATTACCACATGGACTACGGCTACTCCTGCATGGGCTACGAGATCGCAGGTGGCCTGGGCGTGAAGATGGCCCGACCCGACAAGGAAGTCATCGTGATGGTGGGCGACGGCTCCTACCTGATGATGAACTCCGAGATCGCCACCTCGGTGATGCTGGGCAAGAAGCTCATCATCGTGGTGCTCGACAACCGGGGCTACGGCTGCATCAACCGCCTGCAGCGCGCCGTGGGCAGCGAGAACTACAACAACCTGCTGGCGCACTGCATCCCCGAGGGTGGGCTGGACATCCCGGTCGACTTTGCCGCGCACGCCGCCAGCCTGGGCGCCCGTTCCGTGCACGTCGACAGCGTGGCCGCGCTCAAGGCCGAGATGGTCCGCGCCCGCCAGGCCGACCGCACCACCGTGCTGGTGATCGACACCACACCGGAGCGCACCACGCCCGATGGCGGCACCTGGTGGGAGGTGGGCATCCCCGAGGTTTCCGAGCGCGAGGCCGTGCTCACCGCGCACCAAGAAGGCCAGCAGCAGAAGTCGCGCCAGCGCCTGTGAAGCCGCCTGCACAACCCCTTTGTCACCCCATTCATCTCCGACACCTGAGGATCACAACATGAGCTGGAACGTCCGCATCGGCATCAACCCCATCAGCTGGAGCAACGACGACCTGCCCTCCCTGGGCGGCGAAACCCCGCTGGAAACGGCCCTGGGCGAAGGCGCCGAGATCGGCTACGAAGGCTTCGAGCTGGGCAACAAGTTCCCCAAGGAGCCTGCTGCCCTGGCCGCCAAGCTGGCCGAGTTCAAGGTGGCCTGCGTCTCCGGCTGGTACTCCGGCTTCCTGGCCGAAGGCACGGTCGACGACGAGATCGAACGCTGCCACACCCACATGGCCAAGCTGCAGCACAACGGCTGCAAGGTGGTCGTCTATGGTGAAGTGGCCGGCTCCATCCAGGGGCAGATCGAGACCCCGCTGGTCAAGCGCCCCCGCATCACCTCGGCCGCGGCCTGGCAGGCCTATGGCGCTCGCCTCAATGCCTTTGGCGAGCACCTCAAGGCCCGCTACGGCATCACCCTGGCTTACCACCACCACATGGGTGCCGTGGTCGAAACGCCGGAAGACGTGGACCAGCTCATGGCCGTCACCAACGAGAACGTGGGCCTGCTCTTTGACACCGGCCACACCTACTTTGGCGGCACCTACGGCGGTCGCACGGTCGACGTCACGGCGCAGCTGCGCAAGCATGTCAAGCGCGTGGTGCACGTGCACTGCAAGGACGTGCGCAAAGACGTCGTGGCCACAGCCCGCAACGACAACTGGTCTTTCCTGAATTCCGTGCTCAATGGCGCCTTCACCGTGCCCGGCGACGGCGGCATCGACTTCCGCAGCGTGCTGACCGTGCTGCACGACGCGGGCTACGAAGGCTGGCTGGTGGTCGAGGCCGAGCAGGACCCGGCCGTGGCCCCTCCTTACCAGTACGCCAAGTTGGGCCACGACACCCTGCGCAACCTGGTCAACGAACTGGGAGCGAAGTGATGAGCCTGCTCGTCAAAGCGCGCCGCGATGGCAGCACCCTGGTCGACATCACGCCCGAATCAGCCGGTTGGGGCCATGTGGGCTTCCGGGCCGTTCGCCTCACCCAGGGCCAGGCCGATCACTTTGAGACCGGCCGAACAGAGGTCTGCCTCACCGTGCTCACCGGCCGTGTCAACGTCCAGGTGGGGGGCGAGCGCTTCGAGGGCCTGGGAGGCCGCAGCAGCGTCTTTGACGAGAGCTCGCCGCACGCGCTCTACATCACCACCCACCAGGCGGTGAGCGTCACGGCCCTGGGCGATGCCGAAGTCGCCTACAGCAGCGCCCCGGCGCAAGGCCTTTATCCCACCCGCCTGATCGACCCCAGCACCATGAAGCGCAGCGTGCGTGGCCAAGGCGCCAACACCCGCTATGTGTGTGACATCCTGCCGGAAACCGAACCGGCCGAAGGCCTGCTGGTGGTCGAGGTGGTGACCCCGGCGGGCCACTCATCGAGCTACCCCCCGCACAAGCACGACACCGCGGGCGAGGGTGAAACGGTGCTCGAAGAGACCTATTACCACCGCCTGGATCCGGCCCAGGGTTTCGCCTTCCAGCGCGTCTACACAGACGACCGCTCGCTCGACGAAGCCATGGCCGTGGAGGACCACGACACCGTGATGGTGCCCCGTGGCTACCACCCCACCGTGGCGCCCTTTGGCTACCGGCTCTATTACCTCAACACCATGGCGGGTCCTCAGCGGAAATGGGCCTTCAAGAACGACCCGGCGCACGAATGGATGTTGCGTTGAGGCAACGTTCCCTAGGGTTCCCCCGGTCCGTTAAGCCGACGTTAATTAATTAATATTTTGTTTAACAAGGCCCCGGCGACCTGCTTGACCGCAGACAGGGCCAGCGTCCAACAAGACCCGTCGCCACTGCATTTCCCACCAACTGGGCCCGCACAAAAAGGGCCCGCAGCCGAGGAGCAATCCACATGAAAAAAGGTATTCGCCTGACCCTTGCCGCCGCCGCGGCCCTGCTGGCCTCGCAGGCCATGGCTTTCGAGTTCAACGGCTACCTGCGCTCGGGTCCCGTGTTTGCTGGCAACGAAGCCCAGGCGGCTGAAGGTGCCCCCAACGTCTACCGCTACGACCTGGGTGGTGCAGGCCAAGGCTACCGTCTCGGCAACGAAGGTGACTTCTACGGCGAATTCCTGCTGTCGCACAAGCAGCAAGTGGGCGCGCAAACCTTCACCTTCGGCTGGATGCCCTCGGTTTACAACTCCAAGCCCAACCCCAGCTCCACCAGCTACGACACCGCTCAGCTGTTCCTGGAAGTGGCAGGTTTCGACTTCGCACCGAACGCCAAGTTCTGGGCTGGTAAGCGTTATCAGCGTTCCGACGTTCACATCGTCGACACCTTCTACATCAACTACGGCTCCAACGTCGGCGCCGGTGTGTACGACCTCGATGTGGCAGGCGCCAAGCTGGGCGTGCACGCCTACAGCAGCGACGAGTTCGTCGGCAAGAAGGGCGTGAACGACACCGCCAACCGCATCACCGCCGACCTGTACGACATCAACACCAACCCGGGCGGCAAGTTCCGTGTGGTGGCTTCGCTGGTCAATGGCGACTACGTGAACGGCAGCTCTGGCACCGCCGTGTCGCTGAAGCACGACCAGGCCGATTTCGGCATGAAGGGTCTGACCAACTCCGTGTGGCTGCAAGCCGCTCAGGGTCACGCTGGCCTGAACACCGGCTTCTCGGCCACCAAGCACAGCGGCGTGCGCGCCCTGGACTCGATCAACTGGCAGTCTGGTCCTTGGGGCGGTCAGGCCCAGGCCGTGTGGGAGCGTGACAAGACCCATGACGACGTCACCGACGCTGCCACCAAGGTCACCCGCACTTCGCTGGGCGGCCGCGTGAGCTACGCCGTGACCCAGAACTTCAAGATGCTGGGCGAAGTGGGCATCACCTCGGCCAAGGTGGACGGCGTGGCCGGCACCGCTCGCCTGAACAAGTTCACCATTGCCCCGACCCTGGCCCTGAACGGCGATTTCTGGTCGCGTCCTGAGCTGCGTTTCTATGTGACCCGCGTCACCTGGAACGACAAGGCTTCTGACGCCGCCGTGGGTGGTGTGATCGGCGCCACCCCCGCCAAGCTGGTTGACACCACCAAGAGCGGCACGACCCTGGTCGGCGTGCAAGCTGAAATCTGGTTCTGAGCCAGCTTGACCTGACGACACAGAGCAGCCCTCGCACCACCTGAGGTGGTGCGGCGGAGGAACCCCGGCCGTGATGGGCGGTCCTGGGTTCCGGCCTGCCGAGCGGCCTTCACCGCCACGAACAGCTCGGCCACCTCACCCCCGGTGCACCTGAAAAGGCCCGGGGGCATTTTTTTGTAGGAATGTTTCGTGCATGGCGACACAATCGCTGTAGCGCGCAACTGCGTTCACCCCCCTGGCCATGTAGGCCTGTTTCACCAAGCCCCGCCTTCACGAGAGACCCGGCATGCACCCGCAAGACCAAGAACCATCCGCTTCCGTCAGCGATCCCCATCACCCCCTGAGGGAAGACATCCGCCTGCTGGGCCGCGTGCTCGGTGACACCGTGCGCGAACAGCACGGCGAGGCCACCTACGAACTCGTGGACCAGATCCGCCGCCACTCGGTGCGATTCCGCCGCGAAGACGACCAGGCTGCGCGCCAGGCCCTTGAATCGACGCTGGACAGCCTCTCGCGCGAGCAGATGCTGCAGGTGATCCGCTCCTTCAGCTATTTCTCGCTGCTGGCCAACATCGCCGAAGACCAGCACCAGATCCGCCTGCAACGCCAGGCCGCACTGGCCGGCAATGCCGCTGCCGAAGGCTCACTCAGCCACGCGCTCGACCAGTTCCAGGCCGAGGGCCTGAGCCCCGCCCAGGTGCTGGAGCTGATCGGCCACGCCAAGATCGCGCCCGTGCTGACCGCCCACCCCACCGAGGTGCGCCGCCACAGCATCCTGCACGAACAGATGCAGCTGGCCCGCCTGCTGCGTGAGCGCGACCTGACCCCGCCCACGCCCGAAGAGCGCGCCGAGTCCGAAGAAGAGCTGCGACGCATCGTGCTCACCCTCTGGCAGACCCGCCTGCTGCGTCCGACCAAGCTGTCGGTGCTCGACGAGGTGGCCAACAGCCTGGAAACCCACGACCGCACTTTCCTGCGCGAGGTGCCCCGTCTCTACGCCCAGCTGGAAGACCGCTTGCGTGCCGACCTCAAGATCGCCCGCGCCCCGCAGGCCGACGAGCTCGAGCTGCCCAACTTCCTGCACGTGGCCAGCTGGATTGGCGGTGACCGCGACGGCAACCCCTTCGTCACCGCCCAGGTGCTGGATTCGGCCCTGCGCCTGCAGGCCGAATGCGTGCTGCGCTTCTACCTGGCCGAGCTCAACAGCCTGGGCCTGGAGCTCTCGATCTCGGCCCTGCTGGCCAACCCGTCTGAAGCCCTGCTCAAGCTGGCCGCGGCCTCGCCCGACCAGTCCCAGCACCGCATGGACGAGCCTTATCGCCGAGCCATCAGCGGCCTCTACGCCCGCATGGCGGCCACCTACCAGAACCTGATCGGTCGCAAGCCTGCCCGTCCGGCCCTGGGCGACGCCGAGCCCTACGCCAGGTCGGAGGACCTGCTGGCCGACCTCAACGTCATCCACCGCTCGCTCAAGGCCAATGGCTCGGCCTCGCTCACGCGCGGTCGCCTGCGCTTGCTGCGCCGTGCCGTGCAGGTGTTTGGCTTCAGCCTGGCCCCGCTCGATTTGCGCCAGAACTCCGACGTGCACGAACAGGTCATCGCCGACCTGCTCGAAGCGGCCGAACCCGGCAGCGCCTACCTCTCGCTCAACGAAGCGCAGCGCATCGAGCGCCTGCTCACCGAACTGCAGACGGCCCGTCCGCTGTACTCGCCGCACATCCAGTACAGCGAACTGAGCCAGGGCGAGATCGCCATCTTCCAGCAAGCCCAGAAGGCACATGCCCTCTACGGCAGCCAGTCCATCGCCCAGGCCATCATCAGCAAGACCGCCAGTGTGTCCGACCTGCTGGAAGTGGCCGTGCTCCTGAAGGAATCCGGCCTGCTCAAGCCCGCCCTGGCCGGCCAGCCCGCCAGCCTGGCGCTGCACATCGTGCCGCTGTTCGAAACCATTGGTGACCTGCGTGCCGCGCCCGCCATCATGGACACCCTGCTGGGCCTGCCCATCTACCGTGAGTTGCTGCAAAGCCGTGGCAACGAGCAAGAGGTGATGCTGGGTTACTCCGATTCCAACAAGGACGGTGGCTTCCTCACCTCGGGCTGGGAGCTCTACAAGGCCGAGATCGGTCTGGTCGAGGTCTTCGCCAAGCACGGCGTGCGCCTGCGACTCTTCCACGGCCGCGGTGGTTCCGTGGGCCGCGGTGGTGGCCCCAGCTACCAGGCCATCCTGGCCCAGCCCCCAGGTGCGGTGCAAGGCCAACTGCGCCTGACCGAACAGGGCGAAGTGATCGCCGCCAAGTACGGCCAGCCCGAAGTGGGCCGCCGCAACCTCGAGGTGCTGGTGGCCGCGACCCTGCACGCCAGCCTGCTGCCGCCCAACCGCGGCGTGCCGGCCGAGTACCTCGACGTGATGGAAGAGCTCTCGGCCACGGCCTTCGCCGCCTACCGCAACCTGGTCTACGAGACCGAGGGCTTCGAGCAGTTCTTCTGGGAATCCACCGTGATTGCCGAGATCGCTCACCTCAACATCGGCAGCCGCCCGGCTTCGCGCAAGAAGTCCACCTCGATCGACGACCTGCGCGCCATCCCCTGGGTCTTCAGCTGGGCCCAGTGCCGCATCATGTTGCCGGGCTGGTATGGCTTCGGCACCGCAGTGCAGTCCTACATCGCCAAGCACGGCGAGGCCGGCAAGCAGCGCCTGCAGGCCATGCATGCGCAGTGGCCCTACCTGTCCAGCCTGCTGTCCAACATGGACATGGTGCTGGCCAAGTCCGACCTGGCCATTGCCTCGCGTTATGCCGACCTGGTGTCCGACAAGGCCCTGAGCGCGTCCATCTTTGGCCGCATCCGCGCCGAGCACGAGCTCACCATCGCCAACCTGCTGATGGTGACCGGTCAGAAGACGCTGCTGGAGCGCAACCCCGGCCTGCAGCGCCACATCGCCGACCGCCACCCCTACCTGGACCCGCTCAACCACCTGCAGGTCACGCTGCTGCAGAGCTTCCGCGAGCGCCAACAGCGCAACGAGGCGCCCGATGAGCGCATCCAGCGCGGCATCCACCTGACCATCAACGGTCTG
Organism: Aquabacterium sp.; assembly: GCF_021768455.1. GTDB lineage: Bacteria > Pseudomonadota > Gammaproteobacteria > Burkholderiales > Burkholderiaceae_C > Aquabacterium. The sequence goes on from NZ_JAIZVX010000048.1 coordinate 16,283, forward strand.
GCCCAGGGGCTGCGCAACAGCGGTTGAACGGCCCGCGATCGGCACCTGGCCCGTGGCAGGGCGGGCAGAGCAGGGCGCACAATACGGCCCTGCCTGCCGCTCTCTCCGCCCGCCAACGTGCCTGATCCTTCTGCCGCCTCGACCCTCCCGCTGAGCATCCTCAACGAGGTCTTCGGCTACACCGCCTTCCGCGGTCAGCAGGCCGACATCGTCGAGCACGTCACCGCTGGCGGCGACGCCCTGGTGCTCATGCCCACGGGCGGCGGCAAGAGCCTGTGCTACCAGGTGCCGGCCATCGCGCGCCACCGCCAGGGCCGTGGCGTCACGGTGGTGGTGTCCCCGCTGATCGCGCTGATGCACGACCAGGTCGGCGCCCTCGAAGAGGTGGGCGTGCACGCCTGCTTCCTCAACAGCACGCTCACCCAGGAAGACACCCAGCGCATCGAGCGCGAGATGATGGCCGGGCGTCTGGTCATGTTGTATGCGGCGCCCGAGCGCATCACCAACATCCGCTTCCAGGCCCAGCTGGCCAGCCTGCACGAACGCGGCCTGCTCAGCCTGTTCGCCATCGACGAGGCCCACTGCGTCAGCCAGTGGGGCCATGACTTCCGGGAAGACTACCTGCAGCTCAGCCTGCTGCACGAGCGCTTCCCCGACGTGCCCCGTCTGGCCCTGACCGCCACGGCCGACGACAGCACCCGCGCCGACATGATCGAGCGCCTGCAGTTGCAAGATGCCCGCGTCTTCATCAGCAGCTTCGACCGGCCCAACATCCGCTACGCCCTGGTTGAAAAAGACGAGCCGCGCAAGCAGCTGATTCATTTCATCCGCGAAGAGCACGAAGGCCACGCCGGCATCGTCTACTGCCAGAGCCGCAAGAAGGTGGAAGACACCGCCAGCTGGCTGACCGAGCAGGGGATCAACGCGCTGCCCTACCACGCCGGGCTGGATGCCAGCGTGCGCCAGCGCCACCAGGACCGCTTCCTGCGCGAAGACGGCCTGGTCATGGTCGCCACCATTGCCTTCGGCATGGGCATCGACAAGCCCGATGTGCGCTTCGTGGCCCACCTCGACCTGCCCAAGAACATCGAGAGCTACTACCAGGAAACGGGCCGTGCCGGCCGCGATGGTGGTGAAGCCGACGCCTGGCTCACCTACGGCCTGGCCGACGTGGTCAACCAGCGCCGCATGATCGACGAAAGCCCGGCGACCGACGAGTTCAAGCGCGTGCAGCGCGGCAAGCTCGACGCCTTGCTGGCCATGGCCGAGTCCCACGATTGCCGCCGCGTGCGCCTGCTGGCGTATTTCGGCGAAGCCAGCCAGCCTTGCGGCAACTGCGACAACTGCCTGCGCCCGCCCGCCACCTGGGATGGCACCGAGGCCGCCCGCAAGCTCCTCAGCTGCATCTACCGCTTCTGGCAGCACGGCCAGCAGCGCTTTGGTGCCGGGCACCTGATCGACGTGCTGCGCGGCAAGGTGACCGACAAGGTCCAGCAGTACGGCCACCAGAGCCTGAGCACCTTTGGGGTGGGGGCCGATCTGTCGGAGAACCAGTGGCGCGCCGTGCTGCGCCAGCTCGTGGCCCTGGGCCATGTGGTGGCCGAGGGCGAGTACAACACCCTGGCCCTGACCGACACGGCCAGGGCCGTGCTCAAGGGCGAAGTGCAGCTGACCCTGCGCGAGTCCGTGGAGGCGCCCAAGCGTGGCCGCGTCAGCAAGGGGGGCAGCAAGCCCGCGGGTGGCGCCGTGCCCGCCGACCTGGTGGGCGAGGCCCTGCAGCGCTTCACCGATCTGCGCACCTGGCGAGCAGGCGTGGCCCGCGAGCACAACCTGCCCGCCTACATCGTCTTCAACGACGCGACCTTGGCCGACATGGCCCGGGTCGCCCCCCAGACCCTGGGGGAGTTGGGCGAAATCAGCGGGGTTGGCGCCAAGAAATTGCAGGCCTACGGGGATCAGATCCTCGACCTCCTGAGGGCCTGAGCCTCCCGGGTCGCCCACGCGACACGCGCCCCAAATCTGGCCATCCCGCCGCTGCCTGCGCACCACGGAGGGGAGTTTGGCCGCGCCCATGTCCATCGCTCCCAGGGAAAGTCCTGAGAGGCCCCAGGCCGTTTGTGCACCACCTTGGCGCAAGTCGCAAATCATTGCTTGGGCAATGAAAAACAAGCTGTTTCAGGGTGTTGGGCTCGTGTTTTGTCCGAAAAACGCATTGATAAATCGCTCTTTGTGGCAGCTTGGCGACAAAAACGGGCTCAAAACCCCCGGTTTGGCCGTCACGGATCTTGCTAACCACCCCCCCTGCGGACTTTCCGTCCCACAATGGATTGGTGGTGAACACATCCCTCATGTGTGTTTTCCCTGATCGAAATTCGTTCATCTCATTGCTAGGAGAACTCGATGTTTGCTAAGAAATCTCTGGTCGCCGTGGCCGCCATGCTGGCCGCTGCCGGTGCCGCCCAAGCTCAGTCCAGCCTGAAGGTCTATGGTTCGCTGGACATTGGTATGGGTTCCTTCGAAGCTGCCCATGACAAGGGTGTTTCGAGCCGGACGACCGAAGTCGCCAGCGGCAAGATGATGACCAGCTTCATCGGTTTTGCCGGTTCCGAAGACCTGGGCGGCGGCCTGAAGGCCGAATTCGCTCTGGAATCCTTCCTGGGCGTGGACACTGGTCAAGCTGGTGGCACCGCTTATGGCAACAAGGCCGGCGGCTTCTGGAGCCGTGGCTCCTTCGTCGCCCTGACCGGTGACTTCGGTAAGCTGGCCCTGGGTCAGTACGACAACCCCCTGTTCACCGCTGGCTACACCTACAACCCGTTCGGTAGCTCGATGGCTTACTCGCCTACGATGCGCCATTACTACTACGGCATGGCCAACGTGGCTCAGGCCAACGCAGGCGTCGGCTTCGACACCGGCTTCGTGAATTCGGTGACTTACGAGTCCCCCGTGTTCTCGGGCTTCCAGTTGGTGGGTCAATACTCGACCAAGGAAACCACCACTTCCGGCTTCGGCAACAGCTACTCGGTGGCTGGTGTCTACAACGCTGGCCCCTTCAGCGCCACGCTGACCTACGTGAAGTCGGGCATCGCCACGGCTTACGATGCCAACGAGAAGGTGATCGGTCTGGGCACCAGCTATGACTTCGGCGTGGTCAAGGCGTTCGCGCAATACACCCAAGTCAAGCAAACGGCTTCGACGGTCGGTGCTGCTGGCGCTCAAGACGCCAACAAGGACAAGATCTACCAAATCGGCGTGTCCGTGCCTGTGACCGAAAAGGGCTCCGTCCTGGCATCCTTCGGCAAGCTGGAAAACACCCTCAAGGCCACCGACACCAAAGAAACCGACACCGTTTTCTCGGTTGGCTACGACTACTTCCTGTCGAAGCGCACCGACGTGTACGGCGTGTTCACCAACAACCAGCATACCGACAAGGTGTCGGGCCAGACCTTCGCCGTCGGCATCAAGCACGCTTTCTGATCGGCTTTCAGCCTTTCTGCTTCGTGCACGGAAAAGCGCCCTTCGGGGCGCTTTTTCTTTTGGTGCGTTCACATGGCGCAAGTCCTGTTCTGGTGCCATGTGTCGCCAACATGGGTCAATGTGGGGCGAAATCAGGCGGAAATCCGGTGGGCTGGCCAGAAGGTGGGGCGGCACACTTCCTGCAATTCTGTATACAGTTCGCCAAACGAGTGAACCTTGCGTGATCTGTCACAGGAGTTTTTCGTCCATGTTCAAGCCCTCCCACCTTGCTCCCGCCGTCCTGCTGGCCCTGGCCGCCACGGCGCAGGCGCAGTCTTCCGTTTCCGCCTACGGCGTCATCGACCTGGCCCTGGGCAGCTACCAGCCCAGCTCCACCTCTGGTGCCCGCACCACCAAGGTCGAGCCCAATCAGCTGACCACCAGCTACATCGGCTTCAAGGGTGTGGAAGACCTGGGCGACGGCCTCAAGGCCGGTTTCGCACTCGAAGGCTTCCTCCGCCCTGACACCGGTGCCTCGGGTCGCTTCGGCTCCAGCGACCCAATGTGGTCGCGCAACGCCAACGTGTACCTGCAAGGCGGCTTCGGCAAGGTGACCCTGGGCCGTCAGATCGACCCGCTCTACCTCGCCATCGTCCAGACCGAAGCCTTTGGTGGCTCTTTCGGCCTGTCGCCCATCACCCAACTCACCTTCGGTGGCTCCTGGGGCAACGACCTGGGTGACTCAGGGTGGAGCAACGCGGTCTCCTACGCGATGCCGACCATGGGGGGCTTCTCGGCCACGGCCATCGTCCAGACCGGTGAAGACGCCACCAAGGCCCAGCGCAGCAGCTATGGCCTGCATGCCCGCTACGCCGCCGGTCCGGTCTCGGTGGTCGGCGCCTGGCAGAGCGTGGGCAGCACCCAGGCACCCAAGGCCGCGTTCACCGCGGGTCAGCGCCAGAACTTCGGCCTGCTTGGCGCCACCTACGACGCTGGCTTCGCCAAGTTCTTTGCCCAGTATGGCGAGCTCGACAACAGCGGCTTCACCACCGCAGCCAAGAACATCGACACCAAGGTCTGGCAGCTGAGCGCATCGGTGCCGGTCACCACGGCTGGCAAGGTGCTGACGGCCTTCGGCCAGAGCAAGGAGCGCCCGTCGGAAACGAGCACCTCCACCACGCGCGTGACGCACAACATCTTCACCCTGGGCTACGACCACAACCTGTCGAAGCGCACCGACGTCTACGCCGCCTACATGTTCGACCAGGAGAAGGTCACGGGCTACAAGAAGGGCCACAACTACACCGTGGGCATCCGCCACGCCTTCTGAGCCTGAACCCGGTTCGGCCCTGAAACAAGAAACCCGGCTCGCGAGGCCGGGTTTTTCGTGCTCAGCTGCGTTCGAACTTGAACACGGCGGTGCTGGCCATCAGGTTGGGCCAGACCTTGATCACTTCGCGTCCGCGCAGGCCGAAGGATTCGAGGATGCGCAGGCCGTTCTTGCGTGCCAGCACCTCGAAGTCGGCGAAGGTGGCCACGCGGATGTTGGGCGTGTCGTACCACTGGTAGGGCAGGGTCTTGGTGACCGGCATGCGGCCGCGCAGCACGCTCAGCCGGTGCGGCCAGTGCGCGAAATTGGGGAAGCTGACCAGGCCCTGGCGGCCCACGCGCGCGGTCTCGCGCAGCATGGCCTCGGTGTTGCGCAGGTGCTGGAGGGTGTCGAGCTGCAGCACCACGTCGAAGCTGTTGTCTTCGAACAGGGCCAGGCCCTCTTCGAGGTTGCGCTGGATGACGTTGACGCCGCGCTGCACGCACTCGAGCACCTTGGCGTCGTCGAGTTCGATGCCGTAGCCGGTGCACTGGCGGGTGTCGCGCAGGTGGGCCAGCAGGGCGCCGTTGCCGCAGCCGAGGTCGAGCACGCGAGCGCCCTGCGGGATCAGGCCGGCGATGACGTGGTGGAGGTCTCGGTCGCTCATGCTGCCAGCTCGCGGTGGATGCGTTCGAAATAGGCCCGGACCACGCCGTGGTAGCGCGGGTCGTCGAGCAGGAAGGCGTCGTGGCCGTGGGGGGCGTCGATCTCGGCGTAGCTCACGTCATGGCGGTTGTCGACCAGCGCCTTGACGATTTCGCGCGAGCGCTGGGGCGAGAAGCGCCAGTCGGTCGTGAAGCTGATGACCAGGAACTTGGCCAGGGCCTTGGACAGGGCGGCGCTCAGCTTGCCTCCGTGGGCGCGGGCCGGATCGAAGTAGTCGAGGGCGCGCGTGATCAGCAGGTAGGTGTTGGCGTCGAAGTAGTCGCTGAACTTGTCGCCCTGGTAGCGCAGGTAGCTCTCGACCTGGAACTCGATGTCCTGGGTGCTGTAGTGCGGTGCGTCGCCCAGTTCGCGGCCCACCAGTTCGCGGCCGAACTTCGACTCCATCACGTCGTCCGACAGGTAGGTGATGTGGCCAATCATGCGCGCCACGCGCAGGCCGCGCCGGGGCAGCACGCCGTGTTCGTAGAAGTGGCCGTGGTGGAAGTCGGGGTCGGTGACGATGGCGCGGCGGGCCACCTCGTTGAAGGCGATGTTCTGGGCCGAGAGCTTGGGCGCGGTGGCCACGGCCACGCAATGCCGCATGCGCTCGGGGTGTTGCAGCGTCCAGCTCAGGGCCTGCATGCCGCCCAGGCTGCCGCCCAGCACGGCCGCCAGCTGGGTGATGCCCAGTCGGTCGAGCACGCGGGCCTGGGCGTTCACCCAGTCTTCCACCGTGACCACGGGGAAGTCGGCGCCATAGAGCTTGCCGGTGTCCGGGTTGGTGTGGGTGGGGCCGGTCGAGCCGAAGCAGGAGCCGGGGTTGTTGATGCCGATGACGAAGAACTTGTCGGTGTCCAGCGGCTTGCCGGGGCCGATCAGGTTGTCCCACCAGCCCTCGCTTTTGGGGATGGCGTTGCCGTGTTCGTCGGCGTGCAGGCCGGCGACGTGGTGAGAGGCGTTCAGCGCGTGGCACACCAGCACGGCGTTGCTGCGGTCCGCGTTGAGGCGGCCGTAGGTCTCGTAGACCAGGGTGTAGTCGCGCAGCACGGCGCCGCTTTGCAGCGGCAGCGGCGTGCTGAAGTGCATGGAGGCAGGGGTGACGACCCCGAGGGAAGACATGACGCTACGACGGTGTTGGCAAGAAAAAACCGGCCTCGCACAAAGCAGGGGCCGGTTCAGCAGCGCCCTCTTTAGCAGTATTTGTTGAGCGCCCGCAATCCGGACAAATCGGCGCTGTTTGCGAAGTGTAGCGCCAAACCGTCCGGGCAGGCCCCGCCCGGCTCCGTGAAGGATGACCGGATGTGCCTGCGAGTTGTCCCGCAGTTGCCTGCACCACGCTTCACCGAGCGGGTCTAGTATGGTGCAAAGAGGCCGAGTGCCCGGACCGCGTCCCGCAAGCCCGAGTGCCAGGCCTGAACCCGAGGAGACGCGCCATGCCCCGCTGGCTGATCAGGCTCAATGAGCACGTGCCCATCCGTTATGCCGCCCTGTGTCTGGCCTTGCTGGCCGCGGCGTGGGGATGGTGGCGCTGGCTGGGGGAGGGCGGCGGCCTGGGCGCGCTGGTGCTGGCCGTCTTGGGCACGGGCCTGGTCGGCCTGGGGCTGAACGACCTGCGGCAGACCTCGCGCTCCATCCTGCGCAATTACCCGGTCATCGGGCACCTGCGCTACCTGCTGGAGTTCATCCGCCCCGAGATCCGGCAGTACTTCATTGAGGGTGACAGCGAGGCGGCGCCGTTTTCGCGCCAGCAGCGCTCCCTGGTCTACCAGCGCGCCAAGGGGGAGCCCGACAAGCGCCCCTTCGGCACGCAGATGGACGTGTCGGCCGAGGGCTACGAGTGGATCAGCCACTCTCTGGTGCCCAGCGCCTTGCCCAGCCACGACTTCCGGGTCGTGATCGGTGCGGGCGGAAGCGGCTGCACCCAGCCCTACAGTGCCAGCGTGTTCAACATCTCGGCCATGAGCTTCGGTGCGCTGAGCGCCAACGCGGTGCTGGCGCTCAACACCGGTGCGAAGCTGGGGCATTTCGCCCACGACACGGGCGAGGGCTCGATCAGCCGGTATCACCGCGAGCCGGGAGGCGACCTGATCTGGGAGATCGGCTCCGGCTACTTTGGCTGCCGCACGGACGACGGCCATTTCGACCCCGAGAAGTTCCAGCTCAATGCCCGCGAGCCGCAGGTGAAGATGATCGAGCTCAAGCTCAGTCAGGGCGCCAAGCCGGGCCATGGCGGCGTGCTGCCGGGCCCCAAGGTGACGCCCGAGATCGCCGAGGCGCGGGGCGTGATGGTGGGGCAGGACTGTGTCTCGCCGGCCAGCCACAGCGCCTTCTCCACGCCGGTGGAGATGATGCGGTTCATCGAGCGCCTGCGTCAGCTATCGGGCGGCAAGCCCGTGGGTTTCAAGCTGTGCATCGGCCACCCCTGGGAATGGTTTGCCCTGGCCAAGGCCATGCGCGAAACCGGGATCTGGCCGGATTTCATCGTGGTGGACGGCGCCGAGGGCGGCACGGGGGCGGCACCGCTGGAGTTCACCGACCATGTGGGCGCACCGCTGCAGGAGGGGCTGCTTCTGGTGCACAACACCCTGGTCGGCCTGGGTGAGCGCCACCGCGTGAAGATCGGGTGTGCGGGCAAGGTGATCAGCGCCTTCGACATCGCGCGCATGATGGCCCTGGGGGCCGACTGGTGCAATTCGGCGCGGGGCTTCATGTTCTCGCTGGGCTGCATCCAGGCCCAGGCCTGCCACACGGGCCATTGCCCCACGGGCGTGACCTCGCAGGAGCCCTCACGCCAGCGCGCCCTGGTGGTGCCGGACAAGGCCCAGCGCGTGCTGCGTTACCACCAGAACACCCTGCATGCGCTGCAGGAGCTGGTGCAGGCGGCCGGGCTGAAGCACCCCAACGAGATCAGCGCCGACCACATCGTGCGGCGCTTGTCGGGTTACGAGGTCAGGCGGCTGTCGAACCTGCTGGTCTATCTGTCGCCGGGTGAAATCCTGGCGGCCGAGCGCGGTGAGCGCCCCTGGCGCCACCTCGCGTTCGAGCAGTACTGGCTGCGGGCCAGCGCCCACTCTTTCGCCCCGGCCACCGATGTGTGAGGCGCCAGCGCTTCAGGCCTGAGGCGGGGCGGTGTCGATGAAGCTCTGGCGTTGCGAGAGCTTGTCGAAGAGCTTGCCCAGGTTGGGGTAGTCGCCGCGCCAGTCGATCTCGGGGAAGCGGAAGTCGAGGTAGCCGAGGGCGGTGCCCACGGCCACATCGGCCAGGCTGTGGTGGTTGCCGTTGCACCAGGGGCGGTCGCCCAGACCCTGGCTCATGGCCTTGACGGCGTCGCGCACTTTTTTCACCTGGCGGTCGATCCAGGCCTGGCTGCGCTGCTCGGCGCTGCGGTGGACCCAGGTCTGCTCCATGCGGGCCAGCACGGCGGCTTCCATCAGGCCGTCGGCCAGGGCTTCCCAGGTCTTGACTTCGACGCGCTCGCGGCCGCTCAGGGGGATGAGCTTGCCCACGGGCGAGAGGGTGTCGACGTATTCCACGATCACCCGCGAATCGAAGATGGCCTCGCCGCCTTCCATCACCAGGCAGGGCACCTTGCCCAGCGGGTTGGATTCGGCGATGGTGGTGTCAGCCGCCCAGACGTCTTCCAGCACGAACTTGTAGTCGAGTTTTTTTTCGGCCAGCACGATGCGCACCTTGCGGACAAACGGGCTGGTGAGGGATCCGATCAGTTTCATGCTGTCTTTTGTGGTGTGTTGGGCCCGATTCTAGCGAGGACAGGGGATCGGGCGTGCGCACAGGGTATCCCGGCTGGCCTCACCCAAGCAGGGGGGGAGGGTGCGCTTCCGAGCACGATCACCGAAGTTACAGTTGTGGCAGCATGCGCCGTCCTGATGTTCCTTCCACCTCGTTCATCACCCACCTGGCGCAGGCAGCGGTGAATCCTGCTGTGCCCCTGACGGCCGGAGGTGTGCTGTCCGACGCTCCTGAGGCGCCCGAAGCGCCCGAAGCGGCCGATGCGCTTGCTCGCCCGCGCGGGCCAGCGCTGGTCTGGCCCCAGCCCATCGGGTCGCGGCCCATGCCCCTGGACGAACCCATGGCGCGTCCGGCGCCACCGAGGGCATCGCCCCGACAAGCTCCGCCGCCACCACCGCAGCCCGATGTTGCCGCCGGGGCGACCAGTCACGACATCCCTCGCCTGCCGCCCGGGGTGGTGCTGAGCCTGCCGGTGTCGTTCACGGCGCGGCCGGCCGATTACGCCCGCCTGTGGCTGCGCAACCTGATTCTGGTGCTCGTGACCGCCGGGCTCTACCTGCCCTGGGCGCGGGTGTCGACCCAGCGGTTTTTCATGCGCCACACCCATGTGGCCGGTCACCGGCTGGACTACCACGCGACCGCCGCCAGCGTCAGCCCCCTGG
>NZ_JAIZVX010000177.1 GCF_021768455.1 Aquabacterium sp.
CGGGCTGGTCGGGCAGCACGCCCTTGATGACCGGCTCCTGCTTGGCCTTGCTCTTTTCGCGGCGCGTGATGCCGACCTCGTCGTCCGGCTCCTCGATCATCGAGTAGCTGGTCTGGATGTTTTCCAGGCGCGGGTCGTCGTGGCGCAGGCGCTCGAGCTTGTAGTTCGGCGTCTCGATGTGCTTGTTCGGGATCAGCAGCACGGTCACGCGCTGCTTGAGCTCGATCTTGGTGATCTCGGTGCGCTTTTCGTTCAGCAGGAACGACGTGACCTCCACCGGCACTTGCACGTGCACGGCGGCGGTGTTGTCCTTCATCGACTCTTCCTGGATGATCCGCAGGATCTGCAGGGCCGAGGACTCGGTGTCGCGGATGTGGCCGGTGCCATTGCAGCGCGGGCATGTGATGTGGCTGCCTTCGCTCAGCGCCGGGCGCAGGCGTTGGCGCGACATTTCCAGCAGGCCGAACTTGCTGATGGTGCTGAACTGCACGCGCGCACGGTCAAAGCGCAGCGCATCGCGCAGGCGTTGCTCCACCTCGCGGCGGTTCTTGGACTCCTCCATGTCGATGAAGTCCATGACGATCAGGCCGCCCAGGTCGCGCAGGCGCATCTGGCGGGCGATTTCGTCCGCCGCTTCCAGGTTGGTGCGGAAGGCGGTCTCTTCGATGTCGCCGCCGCGGGTGGCGCGCGCCGAGTTCACGTCCACCGAAACCAGGGCTTCGGTGTGGTCGATCACGATGGCGCCACCGGAGGGCAGGTTCACCGTGCGGCTGAAAGCCGTTTCGATCTGGTGCTCGATCTGGAAGCGGGCGAACAGGGCGGCGTCATCGCGGTAACGCTTCACGCGGTTGGCCGTCTCGGGCATGACGTGCAGCATGAACTGCTTGGCCTGCTCGTAGATGTCGTCCGTGTCGATCAGGATTTCGCCAATGTCGTTGGTGAAATAGTCGCGGATCGCGCGGATCACCAGGGAGGATTCCTGGTAGATCAGGTAGGCGCCCTTGCCGCCGGCCGACGCTTCGTCGATGGCCGTCCACAGCTTGAGCATGTAGTTCAGGTCCCACTGCAACTCGGCAGCGGTGCGGCCGATGCCGGCCGTGCGGGCGATCAGGCTCATGCCCTTCGGGTACTCAAGCTGGTCCATCGCCTCCTTGAGCTCTTCGCGCTCGTCGCCCTCGATGCGGCGGCTCACGCCACCGCCACGCGGGTTGTTGGGCATCAGGACCAGGTAGCGGCCGGCCAGGGACACGAAGGTGGTCAGGGCGGCGCCCTTGTTGCCACGTTCTTCCTTTTCGACCTGGACGAGCAGTTCCTGCCCTTCCTTGATCACGTCCTGGATGCGGGCCGAGCGGACTTCCACGCCTTCCTTGAAATACTGGCGCGAGATTTCCTTGAAAGGCAGGAAACCGTGACGCTCTTCGCCGTAATCGACGAAACAGGCTTCCAGAGAGGGTTCAACGCGGGTGACAACGGCCTTGTAGATATTGCCCTTGCGTTGTTCGCGACCTTCGATTTCGGTTTCGAAGTCGAGCAGTTTCTGCCCGTCAACGATCGCCAGGCGCCGTTCTTCCGGCTGCGTGGCGTTGATCAGCATGCGCTTCATGTGGTCTCCACAGTTCAAGCGAGGCCGGCCCTGGATGGCACCAGGCAAGCCTCCACTTGCCACCGACCTTGCGGACAGCGGCAGCGTTCATGCACGAGCAACGAAGTTGAACCGTCAGGAATTGCCTTGGCTGTCTGTGGCGCGAGAAGCGTCAAGTCAGCAGGGGCGCGCGCGCCGAGACTTGGACACGGGCCGACCGCCACCCCGATCCACCGGCGCGTCGTGGCGCAGATGGTGCCGCCAGCGAGGCGGAACGGGTGGGGGTTGGGAGCCCAGGCCATTCGGAACCGGACACGGCGCAGGGCAGCAGGCGGGCTTCCAGGGTATGGAAGGCGGCTGGCACACAGGCGGGCAGGTGGGCGAACGGAATGGGCCGGAACACGTGGGCAGTCACTCGACACAGGCAACAGCGGACAACCGACTTGGCGTCTGGTCTCGCGCTGCCACCCATAAACCTTGAATTTGGGTTCGATCTACGTTGGCTCTGACACAGGGCTCCGTTTGGCAAAACCACACCTTGGGTGGTTTTCTCCGGCTGGCGGCCTGTGTTGCATCACCATCAATTTGGCGGGGCACCCCGCCGGGCCTTGTGATGCAGCACCGTCAGACCGTCAGGAAGTAAAATGCGGTCTGGCTTTGCCTGTTCGGTGCGACTGACATGGCAAAGGCCAAATCAACCTACACACATTCCATCACGTGGCTCAGCCCATTATAGGTGCGAAAACTGCACCCCGACGCCAGAGAACTGGCGCCAAAACACCGGCCAAGGCCGCCTCTCACGCGCCATCCAAGGGTAAACCCGAGTCACGTCCGAAACCCCTGCTCAAACCTGCCGTGGCCGCGCCGGCGCCGGTGCCGGTGGTGCCCGAAGCCGCAGCCGTACAGCGCCTCGTGATCGACGAGGGGGGCGCCGGGCAGCGCCTGGACAATTTCCTCATCAAGGTGCTCAAGGGGGCGCCCAAAACACTGGTCTACCGGATCATTCGCAGCGGTGAAGTGCGTGTGAACAAGGGCAGGGCGCAGGCCGACACCCGGCTTGAACTGGGTGACGAGGTTCGGGTGCCGCCGCTGCGCCTGGCCACCAGGGACGAAGCCACCGTCGCGGCCGTGCCGGCCCGCGAGTTCCCGGTGCTGTTTGAAGACGAGCATGTGCTGGCCATCAACAAGCCTGCGGGGGTCGCGGTGCATGGCGGCAGCGGTGTCAGCTTTGGCGTGATCGAACAACTGCGCCGCGCCCGGCCTCAGGCCAAGTTCCTGGAACTGGTTCACCGGCTGGACAAGGAAACGTCCGGCATCCTCCTGATCGCCAAGAAACGCAGTGCGCTCACGACCCTGCAGGATGTGTTCCGCAACCGCCAGGCGCACAAGACCTATGCGGCCCTGGCCATTGGTGACTGGCCGGCCAGCAAGAAGGTGATCGATGTGGCGCTGCACAAATTCCTCACCGCCGAGGGTGAGCGCCGCGTCATGGCGGTCAAGGACGAAGACGAGGGGCGCCGATCCATCTCGCTGGTGCAGGTGGTCCAGCGCTTTGCCGCCTTCAGCCTGCTCGATGTGACCATCAAGACGGGGCGCACCCACCAGATCCGTGTGCACCTTGCCAGCGAAGGCCATCCCATCGTGGGCGACGACAAGTACGGTGACTTCGAGTTGAACAAGGCGCTGGCCCGCGGTCGTCCGCAGGACGCCGTGCCCGGCGTGAACCGCGCGGCCTTGCCCGAAGGGCGTTTCGGGCGGATGTTCCTGCACGCACGCTACCTGCGTCTGGCTCACCCCGCCACGGGCGAGCCACTGGTGCTCGAAGCGCCGTTGCCGCCGGATTGCGACACGCTCTTGTCCGCACTGGATGCAGTCGTCACCAAGACAAAGTAGAGTGACAAACGTCGCAGGCCCCTCGTCGAGGCCTTGTCATCAGGAGTTCTTTTGACCCATCCCGCCGATACCGGGCTTCGCCCCCGCGCCTACGACCTCATCGTCTTCGATTGGGACGGCACGCTGTACGACTCCACCGGCCTCATCGTCCGGTGCATCCAGTCGGCGTGTGCCGACCTCGGGCTGCCTGTGCCGCCCCCGAGCGAGGCGGCCTATGTGATTGGCCTGGGCCTGCACGACGCGTTGGCACATGTTGCGCCGACCTTGCCAGCCGAGCGGGTGCCCGAACTGGGGCAGCGCTACCGGCACCACTATTTCCAGCGCCAGCACGAGCTCAGCCTGTTCGAAGGGGCCTTGCCGCTGCTGGCGGCCCTCAAGGCGCGCAACCATTGGTTGGCGGTCGCCACGGGGAAGTCGCGCCAGGGGCTGAACGAGGCGCTGGAGCACGTCGAGTTGCGGGGCATGTTCGACGGGACGCGCACGGCGGATGAGACGGCCTCCAAGCCGCATCCGCTGATGTTGCAGCAGCTGATGGCCGAATTTGGCGTGGCGCCCGAGCGCACCCTGATGATCGGTGACACCACCCACGACCTGCAGCTGGCAAAGAACGCCGGCACGCACAGCCTGGCGGTGAGCTATGGTGCCCATGAGCCCGAGGCCTTCGGTGCTTTCGACACCCGTTTTGTCGCGCACTCGGTGGCCGCCTTGCACGACTGGCTTGCCCGCCATGCCTGAACCCGGCGTTCGGCCCCAGTTTTTGTGTCCGGCCGAGGCCCTGGTCGAGGCGGGGGATGCCGTTTGCTTCGATGTGCTCGATGCCGATGGCAGAGTCCAGGCGTTTGCCCTGCGTTTTGGTGGCAGGGTGGTGGCCTACCTCAACCGCTGTGCCCACGTGCCAGCGCCGATGGACTGGCGCCCGGGCCGCTTCCTGGACCACGAACAGCGACACATCATCTGTTCGATGCATGGCGCCCTTTACGAGCCGGCCGATGGCCTGTGCGTCAGTGGGCCTTGCCCCGGCGCCCGCCTGACCCCGCTCGATGTTCGCGAAGCCGACGGCCTGGTGCATTGGTATCCTGATCCGCGGCACCAGCCTCTGCCCTCGGCAGACTGACCCATTCAACCGTCTCTACATCCTTTCCCAACCGAGCCCTTCATGAGCGCAGCCGATTCCCAAGCCCCCGATCCCACGAGCGGGACCCAGAACGCCTTCCTCAACGAGTTCGCCCGCGCCTACCTGGCCCAGCAGCGGAGCGACCGGCGTTGGCGCTGGTTCTGGCGCCTGGTCTGGTTGGTGGTTGCCGGCAGCATGGTGTGGGCAACGCTTCAGAACATGCCGGCCACGCACTCCCAAGTGATGCCGCATACGGCTCTGGTCGAGGTGCGTGGCGAAATCGGAGCGGACACCGAAGCCAGTGCCGACAACCTCATGACGGCCCTGCGCAGCGCCTTCGAGGACCAGGGTGCCCAGGCCGTGGTGCTGCGCATCAACTCGCCCGGTGGCAGTCCGGTGCAGGCCGGCCTGGTCAACGATGAGATCCGCCGCCTGAAGGCCCTCCACAAGAAGAAGGTGTACGCCGTGTGCGAAGAAATGTGCGCTTCGGCTGCCTACTACATTGCGGTCGCTGCCGACGACGTTTACGTGGACAAGGCCTCGATGGTTGGGTCCATCGGCGTGTTGATGGACGGCTTCGGCTTCACCGGCATCATGGAAAAGGCCGGTGTGGAGCGCCGCCTTCTCACTGCTGGTGCCAACAAGGGCATGCTCGATCCGTATTCGCCGCGCAACACGACGCATGAGGCCTACGCCCAGGCCATGCTCGACCAGATCCACCAGCAGTTCATCCAGGTGGTGCGCACCGGCCGCGGCAAGCGCCTGAAGGAGTCGCCCGAAACCTTCTCGGGCCTGTTCTGGAATGGTCAGCAAGCCGTGGCGTTGGGGCTGGCCGATCACCTGGGCAGCCTGGACATGCTGGCCCGCGATGTGGTCAAGGCCGAAGACATCATCGACTACACGCAGAAGGAAAACCTGGCCGAGCGCCTGGCCAAGCGGTTTGGCGCGGCCTTCGGCGCAGGGGCTGTTCAGGCGATGCGCGCCTCGGTCAGCCTGCGCTGAGGTGGCGGGGGCGACTCAGTCGTCCATGCCCCGGATCAGTCGCTCCGCCGCCTCCTGAGAGAGGTTCAGCAGCTGGGCCACCCCCGCGACATCGTCTCGCATCGCGGCCAGGGCGTGTGGGTCGTCCCAGCCGTGCTGGGTGTGGCGGGCGATCTGCACGGCCAGGTGCACGCTGCGGACCTGGGGTACATGGGCCTGGCGGTCGTCGGTCGCCTTGATGATCAGGTCAGGCAGTTGCCAGCGGTGCATGAGGCTCTGGGCCAGATCGTTGAGTTCGATGCCCAGGACCTCGCGCTGCACATCGGCCGAGCGCAGGGTGTGGTCGGCGGCCAGCCGTTCCGAGATCTCCAGTGCCATCACCGGTGCGTGACACCACAGCAGCATTTCAGCGAAGTCGTGCAGCAGCGCGGCTTCATGGATCACGACCGCGTCCTCGTCCTGGCGGCGCAAGGCAAAGCCCATGGCGAAATTCGAGGCGCGTCGCGCCCGGGTCACCACACTGGTGATGCCCGCCAGCGCTTCAGGGAACAGGCAGAGCCATTCCACGATGGTCTGCTGGTTCGCAAACACCTTGAAGAACGGGCCGATGCCCATCATCACCAGTGCGCCCACCAGGGTTTCCGGCGGGTCGACGCTCAGGCGGGTGCAGTAGCGAGACACATGGCTGAGGACCTTCAGGGTCATCAGCGGGTCGTGGTTCATGCACTCCGCCAGCATGTGCGCATCGACGGTGCCGTTGGCCTCTTCGATGCTGTGCAGCAGGGCGATGTCTGCGGCCGTGCTGGGCAGGATCGGGCTCTCCAGGCGGTCGAGCGCGTCGGTCCAGGCGGCGAGGTGGGGAGGGCGCGTGAGGATCATGCTGGCTTCAGGCATCTGCTCCCCTTATCGGCCCATTCGCGCAGGCTGGCAAGGCAGGGCATCCCCTGCGTTTGCCAACCTTGTCACGGCAGGCCCGATTCAGCGGCTCATTTGCCGCCCAGCAAGGCGGCCTTGAGGTCGTCATCGACCGGGTGCTCGCCCAGCCAGATCTTCAGCAGCGCGGCATAGAAGTCATCACCGACGATGACCGGGCCCTTGCGCTCGCCATTGACCAGCACAAAGGTGCCGCTGCCGGGCTGGTGGTCGATGTGGATGACCGCCCCCTTTTTCACTTCGCCAAAGGCCAGCATCAGGCCCTTGATCTCGTCCAGCTTGGGTTGGAAGCGGGCAATTTCGGCGCTGCTGTGGTTCTTGCGGAAGCCCTTGATCATGGCGTCCGCAAAGTCTTCGCCGGACAGGTTGCGCAGCAGCACGATCTGCATGCTCTTGGCGCCGGGCATGGCCAGGATGCCGCTGGCGCTGGCTTCCTTGCGTGGCAGATAGAGGCCGGCGGCGTACACGTCGACGATCACCTTGACCCGGACCCCGACGCCATTGAGTTGCAGCGACTGGTTGGCCAAGGCGTAGGTATCGCCGAACTTGGCTCCCTTGACCTCGACCGCAGACCACGCAGGCAGGCTGCTCAGTGCGACGCTCAGGAACAGGGTGGACACGAGGTGTTTCATGACGTGGGCTCCGTATGGGTGGCAGGTCAATGCGCCGTGGAACCATCGGGAACCACGGTGCCGATGGGCCGCGACCATACCTTGATTTCGCTCAGATGTGTGCACCTTGGTGGGCCGAGTGTGGTGCCGAGGCTGCGTTCGCGCAACAGGCTTTGACCGGGTTCAGGGGCGGGTTGCAGGCAGAATGACGCAGCCGCCGAGGTTCGGGGTGTTCCCGTTCAAAGAGATAGATGCATGTCATTTCTGGTCATCGACATTGGTAACACCCGCCTGAAGTGGGGCCTCTACGAACACGGTGAGCCGGGTGCGGCCTTGCTGGACCACGGTGCCGTGGTGCTGGAGG
>NZ_JAIZVX010000275.1 GCF_021768455.1 Aquabacterium sp.
AGCTCAGTGACGGTGAAATCGAGACGGACAGCGGCAGATCGGCCAGGAGGACTTCCAAGCGGCAGAAATTCAGTTTGGAGCGAAGGTAAGTTGGTTTGGTGCACTAGATTCATTCATTCTATGTATCTGACCAACTCACAAACGATTATTTTACAGCTTTTGGCCAGTAGGAGCACAAGACCCAGCGCAAGTCCCTCGAGATCGCCCAAGTCCGGCGACCATGCCTCCACCAAACGCCCCACACCAGCCGATACTCACAGGTTCGCTGTTTTTCTTTCTTTGCCATGCTTTACTCTATGTATCTGACCAACTTACGTGTCTTTTTCATGCAGCGCAAAGCCACAAACATCAAGACCCACAAGGTAAGCTCATACCTCAACATCGCCGACGCCTCCAACCACCCCAATTCGTTCCCAACCTCATTCCTTACCCCACACTTTTATTTACGACTTTATTCCTCACCCTTTTACCCACATTCTATCAGCGCCGTAGCCTCCATGACCGCACCGACAACGAGAACGGGCGCCGCCAAGGCCGGTCCCTGCACTCGGCCGCACCATGGGCCACGCCGCGGCCATCCTGCATCACACCGACCTGCCCCCGTACCTCAAGGTGAGTGTTGCCACATGGTGAAGTGTTCATTTGTGTGTTTCTTTTATTTTTTTCGTGCATGCGTGATCATTTTCCCGCCCATTTCCAATTTTTACATCGTACCTGACCATTTCGCCATTTTATTTCCACAGCAGCGGCCGCAGTCCATGCTGCACAACCTCGCCGGCCACAACACGGAGGGCCCGCCGGTCACCGCTCTGCTTCCGTTCACGTGGTCCCAGAAGCGGCACGGTCGGCGGGCAGGGCGAGGCTGACGGCCGGCGGCCCTACGTGGCGGAAGTTCGACAGCACGGAGCGCAGCGGCGTGAGGTTCATGCGGGTCAGGCCGGTGACGCTCTTCTCCACGGCCACACCTTGTGAGTGCTTTGTTTTGTGTGTTTTATTGTTGTTCTTTGTGCATTTTTTGTGCTGTTGTTGTGTGTATTGTATGTGTCTATTGCCATGATGTATTCTGTTGTATTCATTGTCAATCGTGTGCTCACCAAGTTTCCATCTCATTTCACCTGCACAGATCACTCTGCCCAGCGCCTCCCACACCAATGTGCTGCCCGCAATACAGACCTGTGTGAGGTTTGTGTTTATGTTTGTGTTTGTGTATGTGTTTATGTTCGTGTTGCGTGCTTTGTACTGTGTGCATGTGTATGTGTGCTGTTTATTTTGTATTGATTAATGTGTGCTCTGTGCATTGTGTGTGTGCTGACCTGTTTCTTTTCTCTATTCTATACACAGCACAACAAATGGAACAGACGGGGCGAGAGGTTTGTGCTGGCGGAGGGTGTGCAAGAGTCCAGGCGCGCAGGTGAGTTTATTTTATGTGTGTTGTGTGTACATTTTGTGCTATGTCTATGCTGTGTGCTGTGCTTTGTGTGTTGCGTGCGCTAACCAATCTCTTTCTCTTTTCTGTTTTCAGTACCATGAATGCTTCGTGCAGCGAGTGGAGCGTCGGAGGGCGCGAGCGGCGAACTCGACGAGGCTCAGGTGAGAACGTGTGTACTTTGTTGTGTGCTGTGTTTGTGTATTGTGCTGTTGGAACTGCGTGCGCTAACCATTCTCTTTCTCCTTTCTGTTCTCAGTACCATGAGTGCTTCGTGTGCACGGACCGACAGACCATGCTGGCGGAGAGAGCTCAAGTTTACGCGCAGGTGAGTGTATTTTATGTGTGTTGTGTGTACATTCTGTGCTATGTATATGCTGTGTGCTGTGTTGTTAGAGCTGTGTGCGCTAATCATTCTCTTTCTCCTTTCTGTTCACAGTGTAATGAATACCTCGTGCCGAGAGACAAGTCCGTGGCGGCGGAGAGGGCCGACGAGTCGACCGACAAGCAGGTAAGTGTGCTGTGT
>NZ_JAIZVX010000049.1 GCF_021768455.1 Aquabacterium sp.
CCCTCCCTGGCTCCCCTTTCCTGGCCTACCAAGGCAACGACCTCTGCCTGGAGGGCCATTCGCTCAAGGCGCTGGCGCAACAGCACGGCAGCCCCCTCTACGTCTACTCGCGCCAGGCGATGCTGGCCGCGCTGGCACCCTATCAGCGCGCGCTGCAGGGCCGCGATCACCTGGTGTGCTTTGCGGTGAAGGCCAACTCCAACCTGGCCGTGTTGCAGACCTTCGCCGAAGCCGGCTGCGGCTTCGACATCGTCTCGGCAGGGGAACTGGCCCGCGTGCTGGCCGCCGGTGGCGACCCGGCCAAGGTCATCTTCTCGGGCGTTGGCAAGACGCGCACCGAAATGAAGCAGGCCCTGGACGTGGGCGTGCGCTGCTTCAACGTGGAAAGCACCGCCGAACTCGAGGTCTTGTCTCAGGTGGCGAGCGCCGCGGGGCACACCGCTCGCGTGAGCCTGCGTGTGAACCCCGACGTGGACGCGGGCACCCACCCCTACATCTCGACCGGCCTCAAGGGCAACAAGTTCGGCGTGGCCCATGAAGTGGCCCTGGCCACATACCAGCGTGCCGCAGCCCTGCCCGGCATCGAGGTGGCGGGCATCGATTGCCACATCGGCTCGCAGATCACGGAAATCGCGCCCTACCTGGACGCCCTGGACCGCGTGCTGGACCTGGTTGAAGCCATCGAAGCGGCGGGGGTGCCCATCCACCACCTGGACATGGGCGGCGGCCTGGGCATCACTTACACCGATGAGACCCCACCTTCGGCGGAGGTTCTGATCGGTCAACTGCTGGCCAAGATCGACGCACGGGGCCACGGCCACCGCCAGGTGGTTTTCGAGCCAGGCCGCTCGCTGGTGGGCAATGCCGGCGTGCTGCTGACCGAGGTCATGTACCTGAAGCCGGGCGAGCAGAAAAATTTCTGCGTGGTCGACGCCGCCATGAACGACCTGATGCGCCCTGCCCTCTACGAAGCCTGGATGGGCATCGTCAACACCGAACGCCGCGAGGGCGACACCCCGGTCTGGGATGTGGTGGGCCCGGTGTGCGAATCGGGTGACTGGCTGGGCCGCGACCGCGCCCTGGCCGTGCAGCCTGGCGACGTGCTGGCGGTTCTGTCGGCTGGTGCCTATGGCATGACCATGGCCAGCAACTACAACACACGCGGCCGTGCGGCTGAGCTGATGGTCGACGGCGACCAGGTCTGGGTGGTGCGCGAGCGCGAGCAGGTGGCCGACCTGTTCAAGCTTGAGAAGCTGCTGCCACGTTGATCAGTGGGGCCACTGCCCATGAGAAAAGCCGCCCGAGGGCGGCTTTTGTTTTGGGCCTGTCGGCCAGAACCTCCCGGCAGGGAGGTCGGGCTGATCAGAAGGTGTGGCGGATGCCGATGGCGACCACGCGGGTCGTCGCATCGATGTTGGCCCCACCGGCCGAGAAGAAGGGCGTCTCGAGGGCACCCAGACCCGTCAACAAAGGCAGCGGGCCACCGGCCAGCTGCAAACCGGCCGTCTCGGTGTTGACCAGATCGCCGCGGTCATCCTTGACGTAGCCGGCACGGACGTAGAGCTTGGTGCGCTTGGAGAAGTTGTAGTCGCCAATCAGCATCAGACTGGTGTCCTTGCCTTTGGTGAAGTTGGCAAACTTCGACACGGCGTACTGGGCGCCGACCGCGAACTTGTCGATCGGGTGCTTGGCACCCAGGGCCAGGGTGTTCACCTTGATGTCCGTTCCGGAATCCATCGTGAACTTGCCCGTGTGGTAGATGGCCGAGAGCTGCGTTCCAGCGTCGGGCACCGTGAACTTGCCACCCAACGAGTAAGCGCTGTATTTGTCCAGCTTGTACAGCAGGGTACCTGTGGCGCCCACCAGCAGGTCGGCGTTACCGAACTTGTTGCCGTGGTAGGAAGCATTGAACATCAGGTCGGGACTGACCTGGTAGTTGGCGAAGGCACCGAAGGACTGACCGCGGTTACCGGTGCCGGTGGCTTCGTTGCCTGCCGTCTGCCCCCCCACGATCTGGCCGGTGGCCGCACCCGCCACCTGACCACGGTTGGAGCTGATGTGGGCGTCCACGCCGGCATTGGGCGAGTAGGAGAGCGCACCGGTCAGACCGCCGAGCTTGAGCCAGTAGCTCAACTGGTTGTCCTGGCGAACCTGAAGGTTGTTGACCACAAGGCCAGCACCCTGGAGGTCGGCACCGCCCAGGGCTTCGACGGTGGCGAAAGCAAAGGCGTAGAACATGGGGGCGTATTGGCGACCCAGTCGAACCTCGCCAGCAGGGGTGGTGAGCCCCACATACGCCTGGCGACCCCACATGCGGCTGTCCTGGCCGGACTGAGCACCGTTGTCGATCTGGAACTGGCCTTCGAGCACGAAGGAGGCCTTCAAGCCCTCACCAAGGTCTTCCACGCCCTTCACACCAATGGCGTTCACCGAGGAAATGCTCGAGGTGAGGCGGGTGACGGTGGATTTGTCAGCGTAGGCGCTGTTGTAACCCTTGGCCAGGGCTGCACCCGTGGCCGTGGACGTGGCGGTGGGCGAACCACCGTTGGCAGCCACCACCTGTGGCAGCACCTGGAACAGGGAGCCGTTGATGTTGCCCTGTGATTTGTGGACAGAATCCAGGGCGGCATCGATGTTGCCGTAAAGGGTCAGGCTGGATTGGGCGAAAGCGGAGCCGGTACCGACAGCGAGCAGCGCGAGCGCAACGGCTTTGGTCAGTGCAGTTTTTTGCATGGTGTTCTCCTTGATGCCCCCTTGAACCGGGGGGCGTCAGGGATTGTTGCTGAACGTGATTTCAGCGCGCCCCTGGTTTGCGCTATGTGTCGCAGATTGGAGACAGGCCACCTGCAGGATGTTGAGCACAAATCAACACCGATCAACGCCGTTTGGGCATGAAAAAAGGGGCCGAAGCCCCTTTGGTCATGCAGATCGGGTAAGCGATCAGAAAGCGTGACGGATGCCGGCGGCGATGCCACGGCTGGTCTGGTCGTTCGCACCAGTCACACCACCCACGGCCAGGTTGGTGTTGGTGTCGTTGTTCACGTTGGTGAACAGGGCGTACACCGAGGTGCGCTTCGACAGGCTGTAGATACCACGCAGGGTGAACACCTGGGCGTTGTCGTTACCGGCGGTCGAACCGTTCACGTTGCGAGCGGTGGCAGCGCCGCCGATCACGGTGAACTGCGAGGACACGGGCACGGCAACCTTGGCACCCAGCACGGTCAGACGACGGCTGTTGGCCGAGGTCAGGACGGCGGTCGACGAAGCCTTCAGAGCAGGCGAGGTTTCAGCGTCGTAGTAGGCGGTGACCTTGGCCACGCCGAAGTCGTAAGCACCGTACACCAGGGCTGCGTTGGCCTTCTCGGACACGGTGGTCGAGGACACAGCGTCCTTGACGTTCAGGTAACCCACGCCAGCCGACAGAGGGCCAGCGACGTAGTTGGCCGACAGACCGTAGGTCTTGCCGAAGCTGTCATTGGCGGTTTCGGTGCCGGTGGTCGTCGACGACGAACCGATGGCGGCGGTCGAGTACTGGGCGGCCACGGTCAGACCCGGCACGAACGTAGGAGCCACGTAGGTGATCGAGTTGTCGGCGCGACGGTAGGAGTCGGCAGCACGGGTGGGCAGCAGACGCAGTTCGTCGTAGGTCGACACGGTGGCCAGAGGGCCTGCAGCCACGAGACCGATCAGGGAGTCGTCACGACCCAGGCGAACGGTGCCGAAGCCACCGGTCAGACCAACGTAGGCGTTGCGGTCGAAGAAGCGGGTGGTGTTGGCAGCGCCGGTATCAACGCTGATGCCCGATTCCAGCTGGAAGATGGCCTTCAGGCCTTCGCCCAGGTCTTCCACGCCCTTGAAACCCAGACGCGAGGTCGACAGGTTGCCAGAGGTCACGCGGGACACGGTCGAAGCGCCCTTGACGCTTTCAACGGACACGTCGGCGATGCCGTACAGGGTCACGGACGATTGAGCGAAAGCAGCAGAAGATGCGGCGACGGCAGCCAGAGCCAGCAGAGTCTTTTTCATTGACTTCTCCAAAGTTGGTACAGATGTCCCAGCAGGCAGTGATGGGCGCGGAGCGGGGCTACGCGGTTGCTTGCCTGGTCAAGGACCGGGCAAGGCCTGCTGAAACTGACCGCATTGCAGCAGACTTTTTCCGGTCCTGTGATGACACGGTTGTCATAAACCCCAGGCTTCACAGAACTATGTTGTCAAGCCGCAACAACCCCAGGGCACGTGAAATGCTGCACGGACAGGCCCTCTGCGGCGGCGGAAAAGCCCTGCCGATGGGACGCTGCAAGCCGAATCTGGCCCCTCAGCCCAGGCGAGGCGACACCTTGCCCCGCCCTCGGGCAGGGGCGTGAGCCAGGCCGGATAATCGGGCCATGAGCATCCAGACCGACGACTTCGCCCCGGCCCGCAAGCCCGGCCGCCCGCCCAAGGCGCCCGACCCGTTCGCCGAGCTGCCAAGCAGTCGCGTGGTGGACGCCGCCATGGGGTCTCCGCACGAAGACGCCCTGGAACGCGCCCTGCGCCCCAAGGACCTGGACGAGTACGTGGGCCAGATGAAGGCCCGTGAGCAGCTCGAGATTTTCATCGGCGCGGCGAAGAAGCGCGGCGAAGCGCTGGACCACGTGCTGCTGTTCGGCCCGCCCGGCCTGGGCAAGACCACGCTGAGCCACATCATCGCCAACGAGTTGGGCGTGAACCTGCGCCAGACCTCGGGCCCGGTGCTGGAAAAGCCGAAGGACCTGGCGGCGATCCTCACCAACCTGGAAAAGCACGATGTGCTGTTCATCGACGAGATCCACCGGCTGTCGCCCGTGGTGGAGGAGATCCTCTACCCGGCGCTGGAGGACTACCAGATCGACATCATGATCGGCGAGGGGCCGGCCGCCCGCTCGATCAAGCTGGACCTGCAGCCCTTCACCCTGGTGGGCGCGACCACGCGCGCCGGCATGTTGACCAACCCGCTGCGCGACCGCTTCGGCATCGTCGCCCGGCTGGAGTTCTACACCACCGATGAGCTGCAGCGCATCGTGACGCGCTCGGCTGGCCTGCTGGGGGCACCGATCGACCCGGAAGGGGCCATCGAGGTGGCGCGTCGCTCGCGGGGCACACCACGGATCGCCAACCGCCTGCTGCGCCGGGTGCGCGACTACGCCGAGGTCAAGGGCACGGGGCGCATCACGCGCGAGATGGCCGACAAGGCCCTCGCGATGCTCGACGTGGACCCACTGGGCTTCGACGTGATGGACCGCAAGCTGCTGGAGGCCATCATCCACCGCTTTGACGGCGGGCCGGTGGGCCTGGACAACGTGGCCGCGGCGATCGGCGAGGAGCGCGAGACCATCGAGGATGTGATCGAGCCCTACCTGATCCAGCAGGGCTTTTTGCAGCGCACGCCACGCGGGCGGATTGCCACGGCGGCGGCCTTCCGGCACCTGGGCCTGCAGGCGCCTCATGGAGAAGACCTGCTGGGCGATGCCTGAGCCGGCTCAGCGGCGGCGCAGCAGGTGCACGAACTCGTCACCGCCTTCGGCGGACTGGGCCTGCTGGTCGACGAGGTCGTTGCCGGTCTGGCGGGCAAAGGCCTGGAAATCGCGCACGGAGCCGGGGTCGGTGGCCAGCACCTTGAGGACCTCGCCGCTCTGCATGTCGGACAGGGCCTTCTTGGCCTTCAGGATGGGCAGCGGGCAGGTGAGGCCGCGGGCGTCGAGTTCTTTGGCGATGGTGGTCATGGCGGCTCGGTGTGGCGGAAGGCGATCGGGCTGGATGCGGTCAGGCGGGGAAGACGCCGGTCGAGAGGTAGCGGTCGCCGCGGTCGCAGACGATGAAGACGATGGTGGCGTTGCTCAGATTCTGCGCCAGTTGCAGGGCCGCCCAGCAGGCGCCCGCGGCAGAGATGCCGCAGAACAGGCCTTCTTCGCGGGCAAGGCGACGCGCCATCTCTTCGGCATCGCCCTGGCTGACGTAGACCAGTTCGTCCACGCGGCTGGGCTCGTAGATCTTGGGCAGGTAGGCCTCGGGCCATTTGCGGATGCCGGGGATGCGCGAGCCTTCTTGCGGCTGCGCGCCCACGATGCGAACCTCGGGGTTCTGCTCTTTCAGGAAGCGCGACACGCCGGTGATGGTGCCCGTGGTGCCCATGGCACTGACGAAATGGGTGACGCGACCTTGGGTGTCGGACCAGATCTCGGGGCCGGTGGTGTCATAGTGGACGGCCGGGTTGTCGGGATTGGCGAACTGGTCGAGCACCACGCCCTTGCCCTCGCGGACCATCTGATCGGCCAGGTCGCGGGCGTACTCCATGCCGCCACTCTTGGGCGTGAGGATGAGTTCGGCGCCAAAGGCCTTCATGGTCTGGGCGCGCTCGATGGAAAGGTCTTCCGGCATGATCAGGGTCATGCGGTACCCCCGAATGGCCGCGGCCATGGCCAGGGCGATGCCGGTGTTGCCAGAGGTGGCTTCGATGAGGGTGTCGCCGGGTTTGATGTCGCCACGCTCTTCGGCACGGCGGATCATGTTGATGGCGGGACGGTCTTTCACCGAGCCGGCAGGGTTGTTGCCTTCGAGTTTGGCCAGGATGACGTTGCCGCGGGCGTCGCAGTCGGCGCCGGGCACACGTTGCAGGCGAACCAATGGGGTGCGGCCGATGGCGTCTTCGAGCGTGGGATAGGTCATCTTGGGGCGTCTGGCTGGAGGGTGTCTGCGCCGATTGTCGCAGGCCCTGAAAGCCCAGATGCGCGCTCAAGCTATGTGCCGTGGCGCACGGTGCACGCGATGGCGCTGCGGCACGTGGCGAGCAGGCGTCCGGGCGTAAAAAAAGCCCCTGATGGGGCTGGTGTTCGTGGTGCTTTCGCGGTGCCTGCTGGCACAACGGGTCTCGCCTGGTGCCCCGGGTCGGACTCGAACCGACACTCCTTGCGGAACCGGATTTTGAATCCGGCGCGTCTACCAATTTCACCACCAGGGCAGGCGTGAGCCCGAAAGCATAGCACAAGCCTTTCAGTGTGCCTTGCCGGCCCAGGCTGCCGTGGCCAGGCCGATGGGGGCGTGAGGCACGGCGTTGAAGAGATAGCCCTGCCCGCGGATGGTCTGGATGAGGCGAGGCTGGCGCGGGTCGTCGGCCAGTTTGGCGCGCAGGCGTGACACGAGCAGGTCGATGCTGCGGTCGTAGGCCTCGGTGTCGCGGCCCCGGGCTTCGTCCATCAATTGCTCACGCGAGACAACCTGGTAGGGCGCGGCGAGGAAAGCCTGCAGCAGGCGGTACTCGGCATGGGCCAGGGTCACGGACTCGTGCTGGGCGTTGCTGAGGCAGCGGCGCTCGGTGTCGAGCAGCCAGTCGCCAAAGCGGATCCACGGCGCCTGGCCCACGGGGTTGACTGGCTGGCTGTGGCCGCGACGGACTGCCAGGATGCGGGCGGCGAGTTCCCGGCGTTCGACGGGGGCGACCATGCAGTCGTCGGCCCCGAGGTCGAGGACTTCGGCGCGTTCGGCCGGAGAGCCCCAGGCGAGCAGGACGATCACGGCCTGGCCACGGCCGCGTGCGGCCACGATGGCATCGGCAAGGTCGGGTTCACCGGCATGGCGGGCATCGATCAGCAGCACGGAAGGTGCCGGGTCGCTCAGGGTGTCCAGCGGGCGCAGGGCCAGGTGGAAGGCGCTGAGGTAATCGGCCAGGCCCTGGGGCTCGGACTGCCCTCTCTCGGGGTGAAGGCTCCACCAGGAGACAGGGTGCATCTTGTTCACGCTCGCGTTCATGGCCATCCTCCGTTTGGGCTCGACCGCAGGCGCCCCCTGCGGCAGGTGATGGACAGAGCTTAGGAAGCGCCAGGGTGGCCCCATCGCCGGATGTGCGGCAGGAATCCGGCCAGATCCACCAGGATGCCCCTTCTTGTCAGCCTCGACACGAAGCGGACAAGTGCCTGGCACACAGCCGCGCCAGCATGGGGCCATGCCCAGCACGCCTGCGTGGTGACGGGCCCAGCCCTGAAAGGACAGACCATGACATCGCTCTCTCATGTGGGCGCCAGCCAGCGCGCCGCACCGCCCCAGCGGCCGGAGGGTCGTGGCGGCAAACCGCCTGCGACCGCTGCGACCGCTGCGGCAACGGCCAGCACCACGGTGGCCAGTGCCGGCAACACCTCAGGCCCCACGGCCAGCAGCGCAACCTCGGCCAGCCAGAACGGTCTGAGCAGCGTGGGCCTGCCCACCCAGGCCTTTGCCGGCGTGATGGGCCAGGGTAAACCGCCACCGCCGCCCATGGCGCCACAAGGTGCGCAGGGCCCGCAGGGTGCGCATGGCAAGCCGGGCGGGCAGGAGCCGTCGCTGCTGAACCTGGACACCGACGCGGATGGCAGCGTGTCGCGCAGCGAGTTTGGCCTGGGCGCTGCCACCACGACGGTGTCCAGCACCGACAACGGCGATGGCACCACCACCTCGACCTACAGCGTGACCACCTCTGACGAGGACGCCGATGACCAGGTCTTGTTCGATGCGGTCGATGCCGACGGCAACGGGGCCCTGAGCCGCAACGAGGTGCAGGACTTCGAGAAGCAGATGAAAGCACTGATGCAGCAGATGCAACAGGCGGCTGCGCAGCAATACGGCGCCGTGGCTTCGGCGGGTGGCACGGCCAGCGGTGCGAGCGCTTCAGGCGGATCGGGCTCGAGCGGCTCGGTCAGGCTGTCGGCCTGAGATCTCAGACCTGCCAGGACACGGCCTGGGGTCGTCCGGGCAAGGTCAAACGGGCCACCGCGGGCGGCGTGGCCGCGATCTGCACGCCCGCGCGGAACACGGCCAGGCGCGTGGCCCGCAGGCGGATGGCCTCGACCGGATCGCGGGCCTGCAACAGCACGAAGTCGGCGCGGCAACCGGGGGCGATGCCATGGCCCTCCAGCCCCAGGATGGCCGCCGGTGTGGTGGTGACGGCCTCAAAGCACTGACGCATGGCGGCCTGGCTGGTCATCTGCCCGACATGCAGGCCCATGTGGGCGACCTCCAGCATGTCGCCGCTGCCCAGGCTGTACCAGGGGTCCATGACACAGTCGTGCCCGAAGGCCACGGGAATCCCCATGGCCAGCATTTCGGGCACGCGGGTCATGCCGCGGCGTTTGGGGTAGGTGTCGTGCCGCCCCTGCAAGGTGATGTTGATCAAGGGGTTGGCGATGGCCGCCACGCCTGCCTCGTGGACCAAGGGCAGGAGCTTGCTGACGTAGTAGTTGTCCATGCTGTGCATGGAGGTGAGGTGGGAGCCGGCCACCCTGCCCTGCAGGCTCAATCGTTGAGCCTGGAAGGCCAGCGTCTCGATGTGGCGGGACATCGGGTCGTCGGTCTCGTCGCAGTGCATGTCGACACGCAGGCCACGCTCGGCGGCCAACTCGCACAGGATGCGCACCGATTCGGCGCCCTCGGCGCTCGTGCGCTCGAAATGGGGGATGCCACCGACCACGTCCACCCCCATGTCGAGCGCACGGGTGAGCTGGGCCAGGGCGCCAGGGGCGCGCAGCACGCCGTCTTGCGGAAAGGCGACAAGCTGCAGATCGAGGTAGGGTTTGACGCGCTCGCGCACGTGCAGCAGGGCTTCGGTGGCCAGCAGGCGCGGATCGCAGACATCGACGTGCGAGCGGATGGCCAGCAGGCCCTTGGCCACGGCCCCGTCGCAATAGGCCAGGGCGCGTTCGACGATGGCGTCTTGTGTGAGATGGGGCTTGAGCTCGCCCCACAGGGCGATGCCTTCGAGGAGGGTGCCGGACTGGTTGACGCGCGGCAGGCCGTAGCTGAGCGTCGAGTCCATGTGGAAGTGGGCGTCGACGAAGGGCGGGCTCAGCAACTGGCCCTGGGCATCCAGTTCGGTGCCAGCCTGGGCGGGCAAGGCGGGCTGCACGGCCATGATGCGGCCCTGGGCCACGCCCACGTCCTGGTTGGTGCGGCCATCGGGCAGCGTGCAGTGGCGGACGATGAGGTCGAGCAAGGCGGGCTCCTGTCAGGCGTTCTGCAGGCAGCGTAGCAGGCTTCGGGCCAGGGCCCCTGCCCTGACGGCATCCGGCTCAGAAGGTTTCCCAGTCCTGTTCGTCGTGCACCGCGGGTTTGGGGGCGGGTGCGGCCGGAGCTTGCAGGCGCAAGGGCGACACGGCCTGGGGCGGCGTGGGCACAGGCACGGCCTCGGCCACTGTGGCGCGGGCGCTGGTCACGGAAGCCGTGGGGGGAACGACCTTGCGGGTCGCGGCCGGGCGGGATGCAGGTGCAGGGCGGGTGAAGGCCTGGCCCGCACGGGCGGGGCTGGTCTTGAACACGGCCACGGCATCGGCCAGCTTCTGAGCCTGCATGCGCAGGCTCTCGGCCGCCGCCATGCTTTGCTCGACGAGGGCGGCGTTCTGCTGCGTGGCCTGGTCGAGCTGGCTGACGGCCTGGTTGATCTGGCCAATGCCGGTGCTTTGTTCAGCGCTGGCATGGGCGATCTCGCCCACCAGGTCGTTGACCTTGCGCACCTGCAGCACGACCTGCCCCATGGTCTCGCCCGCGGCGCCGACCTGCTGGCTGCCGGCGTTGACCTTCTCCACGCTGTCGGTGATCAGGGACTTGATTTCCTTGGCCGCGTTGGCGCTGCGCTGGGCCAGGGTGCGGACCTCGCCAGCGACCACGGCAAAGCCGCGCCCCTGCTCACCGGCACGCGCGGCTTCGACCGCGGCATTGAGAGCCAGGATGTTGGTCTGGAAAGCGATGCCATCGATGACGCCGATGATGTCGGCGATCTTGCGGCTGGCCGACTGGATGCCGTCCATGGTGTGAACGACCTGGTTCACCACCTCGCCACCGCGCATGGCCACGTCGGACGCGGCGGTGGCCAGCTGGTTGGCCTGCTGGGCGTTGCCGGCGTTGGTGCGCACGGTGCCGGCCATCTCTTCCACGGAGGCGGCGGTTTCTTCCAGGCTGGCGGCCTGGTTTTCGGTGCGGGCGCTGAGGTCGGTGTTGCCCTGGGCGATCTCGCGGGAGGCGGTGGCCACGGAATCGGCGCCCTCGCGCACCTGCTCGACGATGGCCGAGAGGCTGCTGACCATGGCGTCGAGCGCCGTCTGCATCTGGCCCAGCTCATCCTGGCGACCGGACGCCATGCGGCGCGTGAGGTCGCCCTGGGCGATGGCGAGCAGGACGTCGGCCGTGTCGTGCAGCGGTCGGGCGATCATGCCGGCCATGTACCAGGCCAGGGCCAGGCCAAGGGCCACGGCCAGCACGATGCCGGCGACCATGGCGGTGCGGCTCTGGGCGTACAGCGTGTCGCCCAGCACGCTGGCGGCCACGGCGGCCTTTTCCTGCTCGGTGATGAGTTCGTGCAGCCTGGCTTGCGTCGTGTCGAACTGCTTGAGCATGTCGCCGTTGCTGAGGTTGCGGGCCTCCAGCTTCTGGTTTTCTCGGGAGGTGGCCAGGACTTTGTCGTGCCCGGTGAGGTAGGCCGACACCAGGGTCTGGATGTCCTGGTGGGCCTTGCGCTCGGCGTCGGTGGTGACCTGCTGGGCGACGGCCTGGAGGGCCTTGTCCAGCCGGGTTCGTGCGGCTTTCAGCTCCCCCTCGAAGGCGGCCATGTCGTCGACGTCGACCATCAGGATGTGGCGCAGCTCGGCCAGTCGCAACATGGCCAGGCTGCTCTCGACCTCACGGGCCGCGCGCTGGGCGGGCATCCAGTGCTCGGCGATCACGGTGGACTGGTCATTGACCACGGCCAGGCGACCGATGCCGAAGACCCCCAGCAAGGCGGTCAGCAACAGAACCAGCGAAAAAGCACCCAGCAGCTTGGGGCGCAGGCGCGCGTTGGAGAGCCAGGACATCGACATCACCTCTGAACAATCAGGGCCCAGGGCGCGATGCCCTTCGGCACGGCCCTCGTGCCCGGCACCGGGATTGGCGCCATCAGAGGGCATTCTGGTCCGGACCCGCCCGAAGGCATCGGCGAAATCGAGGTCGGAAGTGGCCCCAGTTGCGCACTAAGGCGCACAGTGGGCCGAGAAATCAGAGCGTGCCGAAGATGCGGTCGCCCGCGTCGCCCAGGCCGGGCACGATGTAGCCATGTTCGTTGAGGTGGCTGTCGAGGGCGGCGGTGACGATGGGCACGTCGGGGTGGTGCTTGAGCATGTTGGCCACACCTTCCGGCGCGGCCAGCAGACACAGCAGCTTGATGCTGGCGCAGCCGTGCTCCTTGATGCGGTCGATGGCGGCCACGGCCGAGTTGCCGGTGGCCAGCATGGGGTCGACGACGATGACCTGGCGCTCGGCCATGTCGGAAGGGACCTTGAAGTAGTACTCGACCGGCTCCAGCGTGGACGGGTCGCGGTAGAGGCCGATGTGCCCGACGCGCGCCAGCGGCAGGATGGACAGGGCGCCATCCAGCAGGCCATTGCCGGCCCGCAGGATGGACACGAGGCAGAGCTTCTTGCCGCTGATGACGGGCGACTGCATCGCGGTCACCGGGGTCTGGATGGCCTGAAGGGTCGTGGGCAAATCGCGCGTGGCCTCGTAGACCAGCATCTGGCTGACCTCGCGCAGCAGGTTGCGGAAGCTGTCGGTGTTGGTCTCTTCGGCGCGCAGCCAGGTGAGCTTGTGCTGCACCAGGGGGTGGTCGACGACGGTCAGGTTCGGGAAGTCGGCGGTCATGGGGTGGAGCTCCTGGGGTCGGTCAACGGGTGAAGGCGAGAGAGGTCAGAACACGGTGCCATCGCTGTCGAGCAGCACAGGCGGCGGGCCCCCAGGTCGCTTCGCCAGGGCGATCTGCCGGCCAGCGGCCCAGCTGCCGCCTTCCAGCACCCGCGCCAGGGGGAACTGTTCAGGCGTGAGGCCGAGTTCGCCGCGCACGGCCTCGGCCAGGTGGTCGAGCGTGGCCACGGTGAGCGCCCGCCACTCGACGATGGGCTCTGCGTCGGGCTTCCAGCGGGTGGTGTGGAAGGCGCGGTCACGGGCCTGCAGCAGGCCCAGATCGAGCAGGAGGCCACCATTGCGGTACTCGGGCAGGCCCGTGAGCTCGTCCAGACCGGAGATGGTGAGGCCGGCGTCTTCCAGGGGTTCGAGCAGGGAGTAGGTGATCCACTGGCTCAGCTTGTGGAAGGGCAGCCAGCCTCCGGGGGCATCGGGGTGGGGCCAGCAGTCGCCCAGAGGCAGGCCGGCCAGCTCGTGGCGTCCCGGCCAGATCTGCCCCAAGGTGCGCAGCAGGATGGCCAGCACCTCGGCCGCCTTGACCTGGCCGGTGGGGGCCCGGCGGAACAGGGCATCGACGAGGTGACCGGGTCGCAGCACACCGGGCGCATCCGGGCGGGCGTAAACCTCGGGGTGGGCCTTGAGGGCCAGGGCCAGCTGGCGCAACAGGTTGGCGCGGCCATCCAAGCCGACCAGGGGATTGGTCTCGCTGACCTGAAAGGCCAGGCCGAGGTCGGCGGTCTGGAGGCGCTCCAAGCCGATGGCATCGGCCTGACAGGGGTGGTGCGGGTCGCTGGAGAGGCCGCCTGCTGCCCACCAGCGCAGGCTGGCCACGCCCAGGCCTTCGGAGCGGGCGAGCGTCTGGCCGCTGGGCAGGTCGTGGTACTGCCAGCTGGGGCCGGAACCGGCGTCCAGCAACACGCTGGTGATGGCCAGGTCGATGCGGGCGCGGGCGCGTTCCAGGCGGGCCGTGGGCGCATCCAGCCCCTGTTCATGGGCGACCAGGGCCCAGCGGTCGACCCCGCCAGCCTCGAAATGGCGCCAACGGCTGTGGTACGGCACCTTGAGGTCGGGGTAACGCTGGCGGATCACGCCGCTCACGTAGGCCGAGACCAGGGCCATGCGCTCGGGGTGCCAGGTGAAGTGGCGGGCCTGCCCCGCCTGCGCCTTGGCCATGATGGCCTGGCTGTGGGCGCGCACGGCCTGGGCGCTGAGCAACTGCTCGGCCTGGGCCAGTGCGGTCGAGGTGGCAGCGGCCGACGCCGTCCAATCCAGCACGTTCATTCCATCAACCCCCTGCCCTTGGCCAGGGCCAGTTCGTCTGCATCGGGCGTGTAGGTCGAGAAGTAGCCGGCGGCCTTCTTGGCGTCCATCTCGACCTGGGCGTCGGCCGGGATCAGCTCATCGGGGATCGGCACACGCTCCACCACCTCGATGCCCTGCTCGACCAGGGCCCCGTGCTTCATGTTGCTCATCGAGGCCCAGCGGTCGATGCGGGTGATGCCCAGCCAATGGAAGACGTCGGGCATCAGCTCCTGGAAGCGCATGTCCTGCACGCCGGCCACGCACTCGGTGCGCGTGAAGTAGGTCTCGGCACGGTCGCCGCCGGTCTGTCGCTTGCGCGCGTTGTAGACGAGGAACTTGGTGACCTCGCCCAACGCCCTGCCCTCTTTGCGGTTGTAGATGCACAGGCCCACGCCCCCTTGCTGGGCCATCTCGATGCAGACCTCGATGCCGTGGGCCAGGTAAGGCCGACAGGTGCAGATGTCGGAGCCAAACACGTCGGAGCCGTTGCACTCGTCGTGCACGCGGCAGGCCACGCGGGTTTCGGGCTTGCCCAACAGGCTGACGTCGCCAAAGATGTAGAGCGTCATGCCCCCGATGGGCGGCAGGAAGACCTTGAGGTCGGGCCTCGTGACCAGCTCGGGGAACATGCCGGCCGTCTGCTCGAACAGCGAGCGCCGCAGCGCGCTTTCCTTGATGCCGAAACGCGCAGCCAGGCCAGGCAGGTGCCAGACGGGATCGATGGCGGCCTTGGTGACCTTCACATCGCCGTTGGCCTGCAGGATGTCGCCATCGGCCTTCAGGCGCCCGGCGGCCATGGCGGCCACCAGTTCGGGCATGTTGATGTGGGCCTTGGTGATGGCGATGGTGGGACGGATGTCGACGCCCGCGGCCAGCTGCTCGGGGAAGGCGCTGGCCACCATGTGGCCCCAGGGGTCGAGCGAAACGATCTTGCCCGGCTGAGACCACTGCGGGTGCGGCCCGATGGCCTCGGCCGGCGAGGTGTTGGTGAGGTCGGGCTTGTGGTCGCGCTGCAGCTGGCCCGAGGCCACGGCCAGCGCCCGGTACACCGAATAGGCCCCGGCGTGGGTGCCAATGACGTTGCGCGCAGCAGGGTTCACGACGCTGGCCACCAGGGGCCCGCGCTCGGCGGCGGTGGGTGCATCCCAGTGCACCGCGGCAGGCGAAGCCCCACCGGCGCCGCGGGCCGGATGGGAGGTGAGCACGATGTGGGCAGACATGGTCAGGAACCTCCATCAAGCCGGCCAAGGTGATGGCCGACACCCACACCTTAGCGAGTTGCGTGCCAGGGTGGTGTGATGGATCACCGACTGAGCCAGGAATGCACCAGGCCATCGGGTTGCGGGCATGCCATCTCGG
Source organism: Aquabacterium sp. (assembly GCF_021768455.1). Classification (GTDB taxonomy): domain Bacteria; phylum Pseudomonadota; class Gammaproteobacteria; order Burkholderiales; family Burkholderiaceae_C; genus Aquabacterium. The sequence continues at coordinate 15,352 of NZ_JAIZVX010000049.1, forward strand.
GGCATCGGGGCTGGCGCGCGGCCCTATGATGTCAGCCTCTTCGGCTCCTCCCACGCGAACGCATGCCACCGCTGCCGCCCATCACCCAGGCCCTGATGCTGATCAACGTGGCCCTGTTCTGTCTTGACGAGGCCTTCGGCAAGCTGCTGTCGCAGTACTTTGCCCTGTGGCCTTTGCAAAGCGGGCTGTTCTACCCCTGGCAGGTGGTGAGCTATGCCTTCCTGCACGGCTCCTTCAGCCACATCTTCTTCAACATGATGGGCTTGTGGATGTTCGGCAGCGAGCTGGAACGCATCTGGGGTGGCAAGCGCTACCTGCAGTTCCTGGCCGCCAGCATCCTCACCGCGGCCGCCATGCAGCTGCTGCTGTCGGCGCTGTTTGGCTGGGGCAACCCGACGGTGGGCGCCTCGGGCGGGTTGTTCGGCCTGCTGCTGGCGTTCGGGATGATGTTCCCCAACCGCACCATCATGCCGCTCTTCCCGCCTATTCCCATGAAGGCCAAGGTCTTCGTGGCGGTCTATGGCGGCATCGAACTTTTCCTTGGCGTGACCGGCACGGCCTCGGGCGTGGCCCACTTTGCCCACCTGGGCGGCATGCTGGGCGGCTGGCTGATGCTGCGTTACTGGCGCGGTCAGCCACCGTTTGGCGGCAAAGGCCGCAGCGCCACACGACGTCGCTTCTGAACCCCAGCCCTCGCTGGCGGGCTCAAGGCCTTTCAGCTTAGGCTGGCCTGCGCACCGAGCGAGACGACACCACGATGCCCGCCACGATCAGCATGAGGGCCACCGGGTGGTACCAGCGTGGCAACTCGCCCAGCAGGAGGGCCGACCACAGCGCCGCGAAGATGGGCGTGAGGTTGCCAAAGAAGGACGCCATGGTCGGGCCCACGGCCTGCACACCCAGCCCCCAGCTCCGGTAGGCCAGGATGGACGGGCCCACGGCGATGAACAGCAGCCCGGCCCAGGTCTGCCAGTGCTGTGGCCACCACACCGGCCCGCTGCCAGCCGCTGGCAAACGGCTGTGCCAGTGGACCTCCAGCCCCGTGCAGGCACCGGCCCACAGCAGACCGAAGATCACCTGCACCATGAGGAATTCGGCCCAATCCCACCCCGGGCGACGCTCGCCCACCATGTGCGCCGGCGGGTGGGCCAGCAACCAGCTGTAGACGGCCCAGGCCAGGCTGGCCACCAGCATGAGCAGGTCGCCTGGCACCAGGTGCACGTGGCGCAAGACGCTCCACTGCCCCTGGGCGATCACCAGCACCACGCCGCACACCGACAGCGCCGCCCCCATCAGCTGGCGCCCTTGCAGGCGCTGGCCAAATCCGATGCGCCCCACCAGCATCATCCACACGGGCACGCTGGCACCGATCAGGGTCACGTTCAGCGGCAAGGAGGTCTGCAAGGCGAGGTACTGCAGGGCGTTGTAGGTGCCCACGCCCAGCACCCCCAGCGCGGCCAGGTAGGGCCAGCGCGCCAGCCACTCGGCCGGGCGCATCCAGACGCGCCAGGCCAGCGGCAGGAGCAGCAGGCCCACGATCAGCCAGCGCAAAGCGTTCATGGCCACAGGCGGCATGCTGCCCACCATCAACCGCCCCACCACGGCGTTGCCGGCCCACATCATCGGAGGCAACACGAGCATGAGGAGGATGCGGGGGCTGAGGCGGGGCACGACAGGCGGGTCTGGACGGCGAAGCCCGCATTAGAACAGGCACCAACCCAGGGCGGCGCCCTGCCCGCTCAGGCCTTCACCAAGGCGGCCTGGGGTTGGCGAGCACGCGCACGCAGCCACCCCAGTCCCAGCAGACCGGCCGCGGCCATCAGCAGGCTGGACGGCTCCGGCACCGGGGCGGCCGTCAGGCCCACCACCGGCGCCTGCAGCACCATGCCGCCGATGCCGAAGGCCCCGATGGACGTGGCCGCGCCGGTGACCAGGTCCACCGTGTAGAGGCCGCTGAAGCCGGTGTCGTCGGTCAGCGCGGCAAAGGCCTGGCCGGTGTAGGAGATGTCGAAACCCGAGACGCCGATGGTGTCCACGCCCAACGCGCCCTTGAGGGTCATGGCGCCCGTGCCGGGCACGATGGTGTAGAGCCGGTCGCCCCTGGCATCGATGCCGTAGAGCGTGGTGCCTGTGGCGGCATCGCGGTCGTTGTTGGCGTAGGCCACCGACACCACTGAGGCCGTCGTCGCCACACCCCCTTCGTTGAGGCCGGGGCTGACCGTGACCTGACCGGCGCTGACCGGGTTCACATTCACGGCCAGGCTGGTCCCGGTGTTGCCGATCACGCGCAGCGAGGCGGCGGTCTGCCCCAGGTCGGGCACGGGGTTGAAGTCAAAGCCGAAATTGCTGCCTTGGAGCGCCACGTTGAGGCGGGCCACAAAGGAAGCGGCGCCATTGCTGGCATCGACCGTGTAGAGGTTGCCCAGGCTGCTGAGCGAGTAAAGCAGGCCGGTGGACGGCCGGGCGTCCAGGCCCAGCAGGCGTTCGTTGACGCTCTTCAAGCCGGTGACGCTGACGGCGGAACCCTCGGTGGGGGCGGCACTGTCCAGCGTGATCAGCTGGTTGGTGTTGGTCAGGGCGTAGAGCGTTTCGGCCCGGGTCGTGCCAGCCACCGCCATGAGGGCGCAGGCCAGGGCAGCGAGGGAGGGGCGAAAGGTGGGGATGGGATGGTTCACGGAGTGGCTCCTGAAGTGGCTCGGTGTGGGACCCCGAGGTGCACCCCGGGGTCGCCGCCCGCTGTCGCTGGACAGGGGCGTGCACACAGGGCTACGGCCCCGCTCAGGAGACAGATGCGATCTGCCGCGAAAAAAAACGAAGCCCCCCTTGGTTTGAGGGGGGCTGGGGCTGGCAGGTGCGGGCCGAAGACCGGGGCTTCAAGGTTGGGGTGGCGCCACCAGGGCCGTGGCCGCCTTGTAGGCATGCCAGGACGCATGCCCCAGCACCGGCCCTGCGACCAGCAGGCCCAGGAAGCCGGGCAGCATCGCCAGCACCACGATCAGCGTGATCAGCGCACCCCACATCAGCATCACACCCGGCTGGGTGGTGACCAGGCGCAGGCTGGTGAGCCCGGCGCTGATGGCGTCGACCGGGCGGTCCAGCATCATGGGCATGCTGACCACGCTGACCGCGTAGATCAGGCCCGCGAAGAAGCCGCCCACGCACAGGTAGGTCACGATGAAGGGCAGGTTCTCGATGCTCAGGAGCGTGTGCAGGGAATCCCCAAAATCGGGCATGCCATCGAAGCTGACGGCAAAGACGATGAGGGCTGCACGCCCCCAGATCATCTCCAGCACCAGCAAGACCACGCCAAAGATGGCCAGCTGCCCCAGGTTGCGACGCCAGGCCGTGAGCGAACCCAGGAAGCTCGCGGGCTCGCCCAGGGCGAGGTGGCGGCTGGCCTCGTACAGGCCGAGGCACATGAAGGGGCCCATGAGCAGAAAGCCGGCCGACATGGCCAGGGTGTAGGCCGGGGCGTATTTGAAGAAGCCCAGCAGCACCCAGCCCATCAGGACGAAACAGGCGCCGTAGAACAGGCCGATGGCGGGGCTGCGCAGGAAATCGCGCCAGCCCAGGGCCAGCCAGTGGAAGGGCTCGTGCCAGCCGATGTGGGCCAGGGGCATGTCGAGGGCGCTGTCAGCCGGTGGGGCCTGGGCCGCCATGACCGGCGCCACATCGACCTGCCCGGCCAGATCGGACGACAGGGGCTCGTCAGCGGTCTCGTGGGGCGGCGGTGGGTGCAGGCGGGCGCGCGCCATGGCATCGGGCCAGTGGGGCGCACGCCGGGAGGCTGCGGGACGACGCCGGTGCGTGCGGCGGCGCGCGACCAGTGCGTGGTGGGAGAGACGACCGACCATGCCCATGTGAGCTCCTCCGGAAGAACCAGAAGACCCCAAGGTACGCCTGTGACCGATTCACGGCATCGGTGTAAATGCGGAGACCCCGCCGCCGATCAGGGTATGCCTGAGCTCAACTGCGGCGCACGCGGCGCAGTTCGTCAAGGATCAGCAGGGCCGCGCCCACCGTGATGCCGCAGTCGGCCACGTTGAAGGCGGGGAAATGCCCCCCCGGGAAGAGCGGCGAGAGCACCGACCAGTGGAAATCCAGGAAGTCGACCACGTAGCCGTGGACCAGGCGGTCGATCACGTTGCCGATGGCGCCGCCCAGGATGAGCGTGAGCGCCCAGGCAAAGAGCTTCTGCCCACCGTGCTGCTTGAGCATGTAGACGATGAAGCCCGTGGCCACCGCCCCCAGGCCCACGAAGAACCAGCGCTGCCAGCCCCCGGCATGCGCCAGGAAGGAGAAGGCAGCGCCGGTGTTGTGGGCCCGCACGATGTTGAAGAAGGACCAGACCTCACGGCTGTCGCCATGCTGCAACCACCCCACGATCAGCACCTTGGTGAACTGGTCGAGCAGGATGATGACGAAGGCGATGCCCAGCCAGGGCAGGAGCCCCTGGCTGGCCGACTTGGTGCGCGACACGGCCTTGACGGAGGATGCTTTGCGCGTGGCCATCAGGCGTGCTCGCGGTGTTCACCCTCACCGTGCAGGTTGCTGTCGCAACGGCCGCAAAGGGTGGGGTGAGCGGGGTTGCTGCCCACGTCGTCGCGGTAGTGCCAGCAGCGCTCGCACTTCACGGCCTTGGAGGGGTTGACCTCGATCTGCGTGGCGTGGCCTTCGGCCAGCTCGACGCCGGAGACGATGAGCACGAACTTCAGGTCGTCGCCCAGGCTGCGCAGGTCGGCGAGCAGTTGCGCGTCGTCGGCCCCCAGGGTCACGAACAGCTTGGCCTGCAGCGAGGCACCCACCTCACCACGGGTGCGCACCTCTTCGATGCGACGGTTGACCTCTTCGCGGAAGGCGCGGATGCGCGACCACTTGTCGAGCAGGGCCACGGTCTCGGGCGAGTGGTCGGCGCCGTCCTGGCCGAACTGCCAGTAGGTTTCGAAGAAGATGCTGTCGCCCTGCTTGGGGCCGGCGTTGAAGTGCTTCCACGCCTCTTCGGCCGTGAAGCTGAGGAAGGGCGCCATCCAGCGCAGCATGGCGTTGGTGATGTGCCAGAGCGTGGTCTGCGCCGCACGGCGGGCCTTGGAGCCGGTCGCGCTGGTGTAGAGGCGGTCCTTCAGCACGTCGAGGTAGAAGGCCCCCAGGTCTTCCGAGCAATAGACCTGCAGCTTCGAGACCACCGGGTGGAACTCGTAGCGCTCGTAGTGGGCCAGGATGTCGGCCTGCAGCGCGCCGGCACGGGCCAGTGCGTAGCGGTCGATCTCCAGCAGCTCGTCGACCGGCACGGCGTCGACATCGGGATTGAAGTCGGAGGTGTTGGCCAGCAGGAAGCGCAGGGTGTTGCGGATGCGGCGGTAGCCGTCGACCACGCGGGCGAGGATCTTGTCGTCGATGCCCAGGTCGCCGGAGTAGTCGGTGCTGGCAGCCCACAGGCGGATGATCTCGGCGCCCATCTTGGAGCTGACCTCCTGCGGGGCCACGGTGTTGCCCACCGACTTCGACATCTTGCGACCCTGGCCGTCCACGGTGAAGCCGTGGGTCAGCAGGCCCTTGTAGGGCGCGCGGCCATAGATGGCACAGGCGGCCAGCAGGGAGCTGTGGAACCAGCCACGGTGCTGGTCATGGCCTTCGAGGTAGAGGTCGGCCTCGTGCAGTTCGTCATGGCCAGCCTTGGGGTGGCTGCCCTGTTGGGGGTTGAGCACATGGAAGAAGCTGGTGCCGGAGTCGAACCAGACATCGAGGATGTCGGTGGACTTGCTGTAGAACTCGGCCGATCCCTCACCGGATGCACCCAGCCACTCGGCCACGTCCAGCGTGGACCAGGCCTCGACGCCACCGGCTTCGATCAGGTCGGCGGCGCGGTCCATGAGGGCGGGGGTGTCGGGATGCAGCTCGCCCGTGACCTTGTGCAGGAAGAAGGGCAGCGGCACGCCCCAGTTGCGCTGGCGGCTGATGCACCAGTCAGGGCGGTTGGCGATCATGTCGCGCAGGCGGGCGCGGCCGTTCTCGGGGTAGAAGGTGGTCTGGTCGATGGCGTCGAGCGCGGTCTGGCGCAGGGTCTTCTCGGCCTTGGCCGTGGTGAACACCCCCTCGCCTTCGTCCATGCGCACGAACCACTGCGCAGCGGCACGGTAGATCACGGGCGTCTTGTGGCGCCAGCAGTGCGGGTAGCTGTGGGTGATTTCCTTGGTGGCCAGCAGGCGACCGGCCTCACGCAGGGCTTCCAGCACCACGGGCACGGCCTTCCAGATGTGCAGACCGCCGAACAGGGGCAGTTCGGCCTCGTAGACGCCATTGCCCTGCACGGGGTTGAGGATGTCGTCGAACTTCAGGCCATGGGCCACGCAGGAGTTGAAGTCGTCCACACCATAGGCGGGCGCAGAGTGCACGATGCCGGTGCCGTCTTCGGCGCTGACGTAGTCGGCCAGGTAGACCGGGGCCTCGCGGTCGTAGCCGGCGTCCACATGGGCCAGCGGGTGCTTGAAGGTGAGGCCTTCGAGCCTGGCGCCCGGGGCCGTGGCCAGCACCTTGACCTGGTCGGCTTCAAAGCCATATCGCTGGGTGGCCTTCTCGACCAGGGCTTCGGCCAGCAGCAGGATGCCCTTGGGCGTCTCGACCAGGGCGTAGCTCAGTTCGGCGTGGGCATTGAGGGCCTGGTTGGCGGGGATGGTCCACGCGGTGGTGGTCCAGATCACGGCAAAGGCGTCCTGGCTCAGCGAAGGCAGGCCAAAGGCGGCGGCCAGCCTGGCCGGGTCGGCGCTGAGGAAGGCCACGTCCAGCGTGCTGGACTTCTTGTCGGCGTACTCGATCTCGAACTCGGCCAGCGAAGAGCCACAGTCAAAGCACCAGTACACGGGCTTGAGGCCACGGTACACGTAGCCGCGCTCCATGATCTTTTTCAGGGCGCGCACCTCGTTGGCCTCGTTGCCGAAGTCCATGGTGCGGTAGGGGTGGGCCCAGTCGGCCAGCACGCCCAGGCGCTTGAAATCGGTGCGCTGGCCGTCGATCTGCTCGGCGGCATAGGCGCGGGCCTTGGCCTGCACCTCGTCGCGGCTGAGCTTGCGGCCAAAGGTCTTCTCGATCTGGTTTTCGATGGGCAGACCGTGGCAGTCCCAGCCCGGCACGTAGATGGCGTCCAGGCCCTTGAGCTGGCGGGCCTTGGCGATCATGTCCTTCAAGACCTTGTTGACGGCGTGCCCGATGTGGATGTTGCCGTTGGCGTAGGGCGGGCCGTCGTGCAGCACGAACTTCGGGGCCCCCTGGCGGGCCGCACGCAGGCGGTCGTACAGGCCGTTGGCTTCCCACTCGGCCACCCAGCCCGGCTCGCGCTTGGGCAGGTCGCCACGCATCGGGAAGGGGGTGTCGGGCATGTTCAGCGTGGCGCGGTAGGCGCTCTGGCCTTCGGCGGGGGCGGATGCCGATTTGGCGGGCTTGTCTTGGCTCATGGTGTTCTCGGCAGAGGGAAGGCGGCACCCGTGGGGGCCTGGCTTCCTGGGAATCGGGGGACGGCTTGGGCCGGATGGCGCGGGTCGCTGGGGCCATGGGAGACCAAACCAGGCGGCCAGCGGCCGGACCGGAGGCGTTCAAGGCAGGGTCGCACGTGCCCGGCTGGGCAGGCGACCCGGTTCAAATTCGGTCGCGGGTGGTCTGGCGACCTTGCGCCTGGAAGAAGGCCTTGGCGTCGGAGATGTCCTTGTGGATGGCGGCCTGCAGCGCGTCCAGCCCGTCGTAGCGGGCTTCGTCTCGGAGTTTGTGCAGCAGTTCCACCCGGACGATTTTACCGTAGCCCCCTTCGCTGCCCAGTTCACTGGGCCAATCGAAGCAGTGGACCTCCAGCAGCACGCGTCCGGCATCCTCCACCGTGGGGCGCACGCCCAGACTGGCCACCCCCTCCAGGGGTTCGCCGGCCAGACCGTGGGTACGCACCACAAAGATGCCCTTGGTGGCGGGCTTCTCGTGCCCGAAGCGCACATTGAGGGTGCGGCAGTCAAGGCTGCGGCCCAGCTTCTGGCCGTGCACCACGTGACCGCTGACGGTGTAAGGCCGGCCAAGCAGCTCGCCCACGCGGGCCATGTCACCCGCCGTGAGGGCGTCGCGCACCACCGACGACGACACCCGGGTGCCATGCACCTCGTAGCTCATCATGCGGGCCACGTCGAAGCCCTTCAGGTTGCCCTGGTTGTCCAGCAGCTTGTAATCACCGGCGCGGCGGGCACCAAAGCAGAAGTCGTCGCCCACCAGCACGTAGCGGGCGTGCACGCCGTTGACCAGCACCTGGTCGATGAACTGCTCGGGCGTGAGCGCGGCAAAGGCCTGGTCGAAGGGCAGGATCACCACCTGGTCGACGCCGCAGCGCTCGAGTTCGGAAAGCTTGTCGCGCAGGGTGGCGATGCGTGAGGGCGCCAGCTCGGGCTTGCCTGCCAGGCCCGCAAAGTAGTCACGCGGGTGGGGCTCGAAGGTGAGCACCGTGCTGGGCAGGCCGCGGTGCTGGGCTTCGCTGCGCAAGAGCGCGAGCATGGCCTGATGCCCCCGGTGCACGCCATCGAAGTTGCCGATGGTCAGCGCGCAGGCCGGCGCCAGGGCCGCATGGTGGAAACCGCGAAAGACTTGCATGGGGTGATTATCGGGCTTGGCGCCCATCCGGGCTCAGGGCAGGACCTGTTTGGTGTCTTCCAGCCAGCGCCACTGCCCCGGCGCCAGGTCTTCGGTCAGAACCAGCTGACCGATCTGGCTGCGGTGCAGGGTCTCGACGCGATTGCCCACGGCCGCCACCATGCGCTTGACCTGGTGGTACTTGCCTTGCAGCAGGGTCAGGCGCAGGTGGGTGGTCTCGGCGCCGGGTGCGGCCCCTTCGGGCAGCACGCGCTCGGCGGCATGGGCGGCCACGGGCACGGTGGGGTCGTCGTCGAGGATGACACCACGCAGCAGGTTGGCGCAGTCCTTCTCGCTGATGGGGTGCTTGCAGCCCACCTCATACACCTTGGGCACGTGGTGCTTGGGTGCGGTGAGCTTGTGCAGCAGGGGGCCGTCGTCGGTCATGAGCAGCAGGCCGGTGGTGTCCTGGTCGAGACGGCCGACGGGCTGCAGGCCGCGGCGGCGCAACGGCAGGGGCAGCAGGTTGTGGACCCCGGGCCAGGCGCCGGGCTTCAGGGAGCATTCGTAGCCGGCCGGCTTGTTCAGCACGATCAGGGCCTTCACGTGGGTGACCCAGGGCATGCCCTCCACTTCCAGGCTGAGGCGGTCTTCCGGGAAGACGGCGTCCGGGTCGTCCACCACCTCGCCGTTGACCTTGACCAGGCCATGCAGGATCAGGCCCTCGCATTCGCGGCGGGCGCCGAAGCCCTGGGCAAAGAGGATCTGGTCGAGGTGTTCGTGGCCGGCGGGCAGTCTGGAGCGGGGAGGCATGGGGCAAGCGGGAAGGCGATCAAGGGCGACATGATGCCAGCCGGGCGCCCGAACGGGGACGCCCGGCCGTTCGGGCGAACGAACGGCCGAACGGCCCGCCGCACGGGATTCCGGACGCCTCGCCGAGAACTGCACACAAATTCACAATCAATTCAAGCACTTAGAAATCCTGAGCCGTGCTGTGCAGGCTGGCACGGCCCGTGCGATACCTTTGTCAGCGCCGCCCGATCGGCCTCAGACTTCGGATGTTCCATCCACCTGTTTGTTCAAAGGACCCACGCTATGAAGACCACGATCCTTCGCGCCTCCCTGGTGAGCCTCTGTCTGGTGGCCACCGGCCTGCAAGCCCAGGCCCAGACCTCACCCACGCTCAAGAAGATCGCCGAGACCGGCTCGATCAGCCTGGGCCACCGCGAATCGTCCATCCCCTTCTCCTACTACGACGACAAGCAGCAGGTCGTGGGTTACTCGCATGAGCTGATGCTCAAGGCCGTGGACGCGATCAAGGCCGAACTGAAGAAGCCTGTCGCCATCAAGCTGGTGCCCGTGACGTCGCAGAACCGCATCCCCCTGGTGCAGAACGGCACCGTCGACCTGGAATGCGGCTCGACCACGAACAACAAGGAACGCGCCCAGCAGGTGAGCTTCTCGACCAGCATCTTCGTGGTCGGCACCCGCCTGATGACCAAGAAGGACTCCGGCGTGAAAGACTTCGCCGACCTGAAGGGCAAGAACGTGGTCGTGACCGCCGGCACCACCTCCGAGCGCCTGCTGCGCAAGTACAACGAAGAGAAGCAGGCCGGCATGAGCATCATCTCGGCCAAGGACCACGGCGAATCCTTCCTGACCCTGGAAACGGGCCGCGCCGTCGCCTTCATGATGGACGACGCCCTGCTGTACGGCGAAAAGGCCAAGGCCAAGAAGCCCGATGACTGGGTCGTGGTCGGCAAGCCGATGTCGGAAGAAGCCTACGGCTGCATGATGCGCAAGGACGACCCCGGCTTCAAGAAGGTCGTCGACGCCGCCATCACCAAGGCCATGACCTCGGGTGAAGCCGCCAAGATCTACGCCAAGTGGTTCCAGACCCCGATCCCGCCCAAGGGCCTGAACCTGAACTGGCCGATGTCCGACGACGTGATCGAGCTGTACAAGGCCCCGAACGACAAGGCATTCGAATAATC